>JBDHZQ010000044.1:0-18911 GCA_039811945.1 Propionibacteriaceae bacterium | reverse complement strand
GTCGTCACCCAGGCCAGGAGGGTCTCCACCGCCCCCATGGGGCAGAGCGCGTCCACCGACGCTCCCGTGTCTGTCGTCTGGTGGCGAACCGCCGCGACGATCACGAAGAGCACGAAGGCGGCTTGGGTGAGGTGGCGGATTCGGCGGACACGCGTGATCGTGCGCGTTCGTTGCTGCGCCTTCGTCAGGTGACCTGGGGCTGATCGGATGTTCACGCCACCTCCATCGTCTGGGCGGCTCAGACGTTAGGGGCGCGCGGCGAAGTCCGTGTGTGGCGATTTTGAAGAATCGATGAAGCCCGTACCTCCCCTGCCGGGCTCGTCCCTCAACACGAGCCGTACGACCATCGCGGCGGCCCGCTCGAGGTTCCGGGGCCCTGCCGCAACGGCTTCGGGCAGACTTACGCCGGCAGGGGCGATCGGCACCATCGCTCGGACGCCGTGCTCGAGCAGCACTTCGGCTCCCGGGAGGACACGTCCGGCCAGAATCACCACCTCGACACCGGCTTGTCGAGCGATCGCTGCCACGCCAGCGGGGGTCTTGCCGCTCAGGGTCTGGGCATCGACGGACCCCTCACCGGTCAACACCAGGTCGGCGTCGGCCACGATCTCGGCGAGGCCCACCGCCTCCGTCACCACGTCGACGCCAGGCCGGATGACCGCACCGAGGTGGCGGAGTAGTGCGTACCCGAGACCGCCCGCAGCCCCTGCCCCCGGCTGACAAGCCTCGGCTTCCCCATCATCGAGTACGGCCAAACGCGCGAGCCAGGCGTCGAGCCGGGTCACGTCGTCGTCGCTCGCTCCTTTCTGAGGACCGAAGACGAACGAGGCTCCCTCGGGACCGCACAGGGGATGGGTGACGTCGCTGGCGACCGTGACCTCGACCTCGGCCAGGCGGGAGTCGAGGCCCGACGCGTCGACACTCGCCACAGCGGCCAGGCCCGCCGGGGTGGGGGTGAGCCGTACCCCCTCGGCGTCGAGGTAGCGCACACCCAGGGCGTCGAGCATTCCGGCACCACCGTCGTTGGTTGCCGAACCTCCGAGCCCGATGACGAGACGGCGCGCCCCCGCGTCGAGGGCCGCCAGCACGAGGTCGCCGACTCCGGAGGTCGAGGACGCCCAGATGTCCCGATCGGCCGGGGAAATCTGCTCGAGGCCGGCGGCCTTGGCCATTTCGATCACGGCCAAGCCATCGTCGGTCAGCCCGAACGTGGCCCGAATCGGACGCCAGAGGGCATCGGCAACCTCCGCATCGACCAGCCGGGCTCCCAGCGACGCCGCGAGTGCCTCGAGGAATCCCTCGCCTCCGTCGGAGAGCGGTACCTCGACCACCTCGGCGTCAGGGAACACCTGCCTGACTCCTCGGGCCATCGCTGCGGCCGCCGCGGCCGCCGTCATCGACTCCTTGAACGAGTCGGGAGCGCAGACGATCTTCACTGTGGTGTGATCTCCCGTCTCGGCGTGTCCTCAGGCGGGTTCTGCCGTACCCGCGACGTCGGGGTCCCGGCCAACCAGATCCTGGGCGACGAGCCGATCCCGTACCTCCGCAGCCTTGCGGTCGTAGGTGACCCCGGGGGCACATCGGCGGACCCACTCGAACACCACCGAATGCCCACGTTCGAGGTCCGACGCCTTGACGAGCACCCTCCGGCCGTTACGCAGAACCAGCCGCAGGTCGGGGCTGCGGCCGTTGTAGACGTACCTCACCTGAGCCACGTCGCCGCCGCTCACGACGGTCTCACCGAACGCCCGGGACACCCGCAGCACGTCGCCGTCGACCCGCAAACCCGCCCGCGACCGCGCCCACGACGGCCCGACGATGACGAACCACAGGACGACGAGGATGAAGACCACGGTCGGCACACCGGCCTGGCCGCTCTTGACCACCAGCCCCGTCACGACCAGGAGCAGCACACCCACGACCCAACCCCTGACCCGCCAGTCGTGCCGGTTGACCAGGGGCGTCGTGGGGAGATCGGGGACCACTACGGCTCCACCGACACTTCTGCGATCCCCGCTTGGAATCCGCCGCTGACTGCAGGCAACGACGTGAAGTACACCAGCACGAAACGGGTCGTCACGGGCGCCTGCAGTGCCACCTCCACCGTGGTCGGGGCCTGGCTCACCTGACCGACGGTCTTCCAGGCGGTCTGGCTGGTCATCGGCGCCGTGTCGGTCGTCTCCGGCGCGGTGGCCGGCACCCGCACGTCGAGAGTCGTCCCCGTACCCACCAGCGTTAGCTTCACCCGGCCGACCTCGACCGGTTGGCCGAGATCCACGATCAGGCCGACCCCCGGCTTGAGGCCGCCGAGTTTCGCGTTCCCGCGGTACGTCAGGGTCTTCCACGCCGTGTCGGGCTTGCCGTCGTAAGCCAGCGTCAGTTGGCCCGGGTTCTCCTCCCCGTTGCCGCCGTCGGCGGAGGGGTCGAAGTCCTTGGCACCGGCGATCGGGTACGGCCCAGTGGCCTTGTTCGTCGCCGTACCCGCCTTCGCGCCACTGCTGGCCGCTCCTGGGGCCCCTGCCGTCACGGTCGCACTCTTGCGCTCCAACAACGCCACGACGCCGATGATCAAGGCGACGACAACGATCCCGATCAACGGCACCGCCCACGACAGTCCGCGGCGGCGCGGCGCCGCCGGCGGTGGGGGTACGGCACGACTCACGACGGGCCCGTCCGGCGGAGTATCCAGACCAGACGTGGGTACGGCTCCCGCATGTGGGCTCGTGGTCGGCGGCATCGCCGCTTGCGGCGGCGGGACGACCGACCTCACCATCGTGATCTCCGAGTCGGAGGCCGACGACACCGACGCGGTCTGCCGTACCGGAGTTCGTTCGACGACGAGTGGATACCGGACCCGGTTGGCGAGGTCGGTCGAAGCATCGACGCTGCCGAGCGCGTCGCTCAGCGTGGCCGCCACTGCCGCTGCCGTCGTGAGGGCACCGGAGCCGACCGGCTGCAGGATGTTCTGGGCGATGCGGTCGAGCTGAGGGGACACCCCCGCCCGGACCCTCCGAGGCGACAGCGGGCGCCCCGCTGCGTCGACCGGCGCCTCGTGTAGCCCGAACGCCGGGCCATCCGGCCACCTCTGCACCAACGTGGCGTAGAGCAGATGTCCCAACGCCGTCACGTCCGCTGCCTCGCCGTCGACCTGGAGCCGAGACGACTGCGGGTGCAGCGCGTCGTCGATCATGAATCCGACGATCTTGACGTTGCCGGTGTTCGAGACGACGACCGAGTCGGGGTTGAGTCGACGGTGATACAGGCGACCGGCGTGCAGGGGCACCAAGGCATCGGCCAGTTCCCTGACCAGCCACGCGGACTCGGTCGCGCTGAGCGGACCGGCGGCCAGCATGTTTTCGAGAGGGACCCCTTCGGACCATTCACACACGATGTAGCTCACGTCGGGAGCCTCGAGCGCGTCGAGCACACGGAGGTACCGAGAATCGGTGGCCCGGGCCGCCTGCCTCGCGACCGAGAGGATCTCGTGGGCGCGGGGGTTGCCGGGCGACAGGGCGTGCACGAGCACCGACCGGCTGAGCACCTGGTCGACGGCCCGCCAGGTGGTGGTCGACCCGCGGGTCGCGATCTTCTCCTCCAACCGGTAGCGCGCGTCGAGGATGTCTCCGGTCGACAGGTCGGCCGGATCACCCTCGTCGGGGTCGTCGGCGATCGGATCACCGAGCGGAACGCCCGTGTCGGCCAGTTCCTCGGGTACGGCAGCCCCCGCCATCGCTGGGGTCAGGGGTCCGGCCGACGCGGCGAGCGGAACTGGTTGTCCGTCGAAGGCGGCGGGGTTCGGATCGGTGACCTCGGCCACGTCCCGGCTGTCGTCAGCCGAAGCGGCAGGGTCCGGGCCGGTGGGCAATGCCGTACCGGAATTCGAATCCGATCCGCCCGACCGGCCACGGCCGAGGCGCCGCGCCACCATCGAGACGACTTCGGTCACTTCTTCGATCCGGAAGACGCGGGCGAGGACGAGGTACGACAAACCGGCCACGATCAGCCCGAGCAGGATGCCCAACAGGTCCCACAGCAAACCGACGAGCAGGCTCTTCAGCGCCCAGACCAGACCGGCGGCGAGGAGCGTGCCGGGCAGCGAGACCAACGTGAGTCTCGCCAGGTGGACCAAGAGGTCGCCGGAGTGGAGTCCGGGGAGCTTGCGGCTGAAGTGACGCAGCGACAGGGTGAGGCCGACGACGTACGCCAACGCGTAGGCCAAGGCGAGCATCGGTGCGACCCAGTTCGGCCCAGGGGCCACCAGCTTGACGCCGACGACCGCGAGGATGGCGTTGGTCGCGCCGATCGCGATCTGCAGGAAGAACGTCGAGCGGGTGTCCTCGAAGGCGTAGTAGGCACGCAACAGCAGGTATTGCACCGTGAACGGGATCAGGCCCACCGCGAAACAGACCAGGGTCCAGCCGACCAGGTCGCCGCCTTTACCCGGGCCTCGGAACGCCATCTCCGAGATGGGGATGCCGATCGCGATGTAGAGCAAGGCGATGGGGGTCAGTGCCGCAGCCGCCAGGCGGATCGCCTTCGACAGTTCCTTCTGTACCCCGGCGAGATCGTCGACGGCAGCCATCCGCGACAACGACGGCAGGACGGCCGTGGCCAAGCTGACCGTGATCAACGAGTGGGGCAGCACCCACAAGAGGTTCGCGTTGTTGTAGGCGGTCATGCCGGCGCCGGTTCCGCCGGCCGTCGCCGACGTGCCGAGCTTCGTCACGACCAGCAGCACGACCTGGTTGATCGCGACGAACCCGAGCGTCCACTTCGCGATGTGGAAGGTGTGGCCGAGCCCGGTGCCCTTGAGGTCGAACCGTGGTTTGTACCGGAATCCGACCTTCCGCATGAACGGCACCAGCACGGCCGTCTGCGTAGCGATGCCGAGCAGGGAGCCGAGTCCCAGCACCAGTGCTTGCGGCGTGCTGAACGGTTGGCTGGTGTCGGTGTGGAATCCCCACACTCCCGCGTAGACGCCGAGCATCACGACCTGCACGACGTTGTTCGCGATCGGCGCCCACATCATCGGGCCGAACGCGTCGCGCGCGTTGAGCACCTGCCCGCCGAGGAAGAACGCGCCATAGAAGAACACCTGCGGCAGACACAAGGCCGTCAACAAGACCATCGACTGGAACTGAGGTCGCAGATCTGCCGAATGCCAGGCCGCGTCCGAATACAGCCACGCCACCAGCGGCGCTGCGACGGTGAGCACGACCGCGATCACCCCGGTCAGCATCAAGAACGCGGTCATGATCCGGTTCGTGTACGCCTCGCCGCCGTCCCTGTCGTTCTTCACCGCCCTCACCAGCTGGGGCACGAGCACCGTGTTCAGCGCGCCGCCGGCGAAGAGGATGTAGAGGCTGTTCGGCACCGTCGTCGCCAGCGACAAGATGTCCGCCTGGCGGGAATTCGTGCCGAGCAAGTACGCCGCCAGCACCACCCGCACCAGGCCGAGGATTCTGGACGCGATCGTTCCCCCGGCCATGATCGCCGTCGCCGAGAGGAGTCGTCCTGTACTAGGTCCTGCCGGCGTGGTCGCGGGAGGGGTCTCTCCCGGCGGGGTCGGTCGGCCAGCCGCCGGTCTGGACGGTCTGGACGTGGGCGAGGAGGCGGGGGTACGGCTGGCTCCCCCCAGCCGTGGGCCCGCGTCGCTGCTGTCGGGAGAACCCGCGCTCGCTGATGCGGACGTCGACGAGGACTGGACCGCGGTGGCGTCGACCGCAGGCTGGACCGTGGTCGGGTCGATGCTCCGGCGCGCCGTCGGCGGAAGGGCATTCGTGGTCGTCGAGGGGGGTGTCTCTCCGGCCTCCCGACCACTGGTGACGGGTGCGCCCCTCGTGGAGGGCACGGAACCGTCCGCCGGCTCCCTCGGATCACGGCCGTTCGGTGATCGGAAAACCCCCAGCGAGTCGTCGTGGCCGCTCGGATGCGGATCGGTCTCGCCACCGTGGTCGCTCGCGTGTGCCTCTTCGGTTGGCTGCGTGGCCGCATCGGAGCGAGCGGCAGGGTTCCCGACGGCGGGCGACGCCGTACCAAAACCGGGAGCTACTCCCACCGCTTCGCCGGCTCGGCGACCGACTCGGCGCCACCACGAACTGTGGTTCCCCGGGTCGTAGTGCTCGGTGCGTTCGTCGGCGGCCGGTTCGCGGTTGCGGTCGGACCCGAGCCGACCGAACAGATCGAGGTAGCCGTCGTCGTCGGGCTCGACAGGGGAGAGCGGTCCGGGCTGCCACCCGCGGCGTCCGTCGTTCACGTGGCTTCTCCTCGGCCTCGGCTGCGTGCCACCGTTCGTATCCGCCACACCGTCGACACGACGACCACCAGTCCGGATGCGATCACGATGACCCACCCCACCTTGCCCGCTTCTGTGGCGTCGATCACGAACCTTTGCGGTGTGCCGACCGGTGCGCCCGAAGTCGTCGCCAATTGGGCGACCACGTCGACCTGGCCGTTGACCTGTGAAGACGGGTGGGCGTTGACGGTCACCGAGTCGCCGGAGGCGACGGTGACGAGTTGGGAATCCGGCACGGACACGCGTCCCGGGTTCGACGATTCGAAGACGATCTTGACTCGGACGGGGTTGGGCATCGAGTTCGACACCGTCAGGGGAAATTGAGTGTCCCGGTTGGTCATGACCACCCGTGGGGCAACGCGGATTCTGACGCCGTCGGAGAACGCGGTGAAGTCGGCGACGGTGTCCGCCAGGTATTCGCGCGCCTGATCGTCGGATCCCCAGGAAGCGCTCGGTACGGCGGCCAAGGCGCGGGCTTCCAACTGCGTGCCGACGATCGGATTGGCGAGCAGGTCACCGTACGCGGAGAAGGTGCCCGCGGCGCTCGACAGGGGGGCGAGAAGCGCCGTCGTCATGGGCCCACGCGCGGTGCCGGTGCTCATCGATGGAGCCCACGAGCTGTTCGGGACCAGCGAGGATAAGACGACCCGCTGCTCCCACGGGGCGATCGGCGCGTCGTCGACGTCCGCTGACTCCTGGTCGTCCACGACTCTGACCACACCCCCGGCTCCCGACATCGACGCCAGCAGGCTGCTGGCCTGGGATCGCTGGACACGCTGGAGCAGTGTGGTGGCGAGGTCTGGGCCCGGCCCGATGCCGAAGGCGCCCGTGTCGAGGTTGGCCAGGTAGCCGCCTGGCGATTGCAGCACGGAGCGGCCGCCGTCGAGTTCGGACAGCACGTACGAGGGGCGCATCGTGACGACGTACTTCAGGAACGCCTCGTCGGCGCGTCCGTTCGGGGCTTTGAGCAGCAGGGGCAGGGCCGCCAGTTGCGGCACGTCGCCCAAGGCGTTCGCGGACCGTTGTGGGATCGCGCCGTCGCCGGAGGCGAGGGCGAGGGCCAGGTCGGGGTTGCCGTACGGCAGCCGGAACCCGTCGGCGGAACGAAGGGAGGCGTACTCGGCGAGCCAGTCGATCGCGGCCTGCTGGCCGGTTCCGGGAGTCGAGGTGCTGTCGTGCACGACGGTGTAGCCGGCCGCCATGGTCGTGATCTCGCGGTAGAGGGCGGGGTCGATGGCGTAGGAGACGCCGGGCCTGTGGGCCGACCTCACGAGGGTGAGAAGTCGTCCGCGGAGTTCGTCGGCCAGGTGATCGTCGACCAGCGTGCCGGCTCGGAGGTACGAGGGGCGGCTGGTCAGCCAGACCACTGAGGTCAGGGTGGTGGCGGACGTCGCCGTCGTCGTGACGGGCAGGAAGGTTCGGGCGCGCGCCACGGTGACGTAGTTCGAGGACCTGTCCGTCGCTGCGCGGATGTGGATCCCGACCAGGTAGATGCCCTGCTGCGTGAACCCGAGGTCGGAGAGTTTCGCGGTGACCGTGAAGGACGCCGTGGCCCCGGGTTCGAACGTTTTTCCTTCCGGCACAATGGTTTCGAACGAACCCTCGGTGTCGATCCGGGTGCCGGAAATCGCGTTCGGATCGCGGTTGTAGACGTCGGCGAGGTCTCTGGCCGAGGTGATCGGGCGGGGGTCGCGCCAGGTCATGGCCTGGACGGTGAACAGCGGCGCGGTTCCCCTGTTCGTCACCGTGCCCGTGATCGTCACCGAGCCGGCGGGTGTCGACGTCGACGGGGTGATTCCAGTGAGGACGACGTCGGCGAGCGGATCCGCCGCGTGGGCGGGTACGGGGAAAGTGAAGCTCGCCAGGAAAATCAGGAGCGCGATGACGGCGGCCCGAAGGTGGGGTGTTCGAGGTCGCCCGAGAGTGGGTCGTGCATGCCCGTCGGGTCTCCGGCGCCCGACGTGAAGGGAAGGGCACCCAGACGTCACCGCGCCATCTTACGGGCGCGTGTCCGAACGTCTCCGGAGGGAGCTTCGTGCTGCGGCGCGTCTCGGGTGGGCTCGTGGGGTATCTCGGATGGGCGCCACGTGCAGGGGTGTCTCGGGTGGGCGCCTCGTGCTGCGGCGTGTATCCGGAGGTCGCCTCGTGCGGGGGTCTTTGACCGTCCCCCGGACCTGTGAGTTCAATCCGGGCGCACCAAGACCACTCGACCCCCGCCCCAGCTCGCGCACTTCGGCGTACCGAATCTGCCGGAGGGTCGATTTTGTTTCGTTCAAACTCGGTTGGGGTCGAGTTTGGGGGCAGTTTCGGTACGGGGAGGGTGGGGCCGAGGCACCGGTTCCCTTGCTTTGGGCGGCGGAGTGCCCCACGTTGAGCGCATGTGCACCTTGGTGTTGTGGAGTCCGGGCGACGGAACCTACGTCGTGGCGGCCAACCGGGACGAGTTCTTGGCGAGGCCGGCGCGTGAGCCGTACCTGTGGCCGGGTGAGACTTTCGTGGCCCCGCAGGACGTGGAGGCCGGCGGCACCTGGCTCGGGCTCAACGCTCACGGAGTCTTCGTCGGCATCACGAACCGGGCGACCCGAAACTTGGACGCCGGGCGGCTCTCCCGGGGAGGGCTGGTGGTCGACGCGCTGCGCAGCGAGTCGGCAGCGGCCTTGCACCAGGCGTTGGCGACGGTCGAACCGGGCACCTACAACCCGTTTCACCTGCTCTACACCGACGGGTGGGACACGTTCGTGACCTGGTCCGACGGTGACCTCGTGTGCCAAGACCGCCTCGGCACGGGGTTGATCGTCGTGACCGAGCGGAGTCTCGGCGGCGACGATCAGGGTCGGACGGAGTGGCTCGAACACCAGCCTCTCCCCGCCGATGTGACGGGCTGGCGGGACCTCTTGTCGTACCACCGACCCGACAAACCGTTCGCCGGTACGTGCGTGCACGCGCCTGAGTTCGGGTACGGCACGCGTTCCTGTTTGGTGCTCGTCAAACCCCTGGACCTCGCCGACTCTCAATGGGTGTGGAGCGAGGGGCCTACCTGTACGGCGACCCCGACCGACCGACCGGATCTCGTCGCCCAACTCGCCGACATCGCAGCCTCAGGCGGGACAGAACGCGGCGTCTCTTGACCGACACGCCGTCTTGCTCGGCGTGTCGCGCGTTGAGGGGACGTTGTGTCCCGCCTCGGCCGCGTGACGCCTCGACATCGGTGGCCGAGGTGGACGTCCCTCGACCCCCGTACACTGTCGGACCGTGTCCGTACTCACCATCTCCCAGCGCCAGGCCCTCGACGCCTGGCTCGCGAGGACGCACGTCCTGAGGCGGCTGAGCGACGTCTTCGCGGCCGCCGGCCACGAGCTCTATGTCGTGGGCGGACCGGTTCGCGATGTGCTGTTGGGAACAGAATCCGCCGACCTCGACTTCACGACCATCGCCCGACCCGACGAGATCGAACGCCTCCTCAAGACCCTCAACAAGACCACGTGGGACATGGGTCGCGCGTTCGGCACCATCGGCACGATGCTTCGCGACGCGGATCGCGAGTGGCAGGTCGAGGTGACGACGTTTCGGGCGGATGCCTACGAACCCCGTACCCGCAAACCGATCGTCGCGTTCGGTGACCGCATCGAGAACGACCTGGTCAGACGTGATTTCACGATCAACGCCATGGCGGTACGACTGCGCGACGGCGAGTTCGTCGACCCGTACGGTGGCCTCGACGACCTGGCCGATCACGTGCTCCGGACGCCCGGCCCGGCCGATGTGTCCTTCACCGACGACCCCCTGCGCATGCTGCGGGCCGCGCGGTTCGCCGCTCGCCTCGACCTGGCTCCCACTCCGGACCTGCTCACCGCGATGGCCTCGTTGGCGCCTCGGCTCGACATCGTCTCGGCGGAACGCATCCGTGACGAGTTCTCCAAGCTCGTGCTGCTCGACCGCCCTCGCCTGGGCCTGGACCTCCTGGTGACGACCGGACTGGCCGCCGAGTTCATCCCCGAACTGCCGGCGCTGATGCTCGAACGTGACGAACACCACCGCCACAAGGACGTCTACCAGCATTCCCTGACCGTGCTCGACCAGGCGATCGCGCTGGAGAAGGAGCGCAATCACCCCCCCGACCTCGTCAATCGGCTGGCCGCGCTGCTACACGACATCGGAAAACCCAAGACGCGCCGCTTCGAGGCGGGGGGTCGGGTTTCGTTTCACCACCACGACGTGGTCGGCGCGAAGTTGGTACGGCGGCGCCTCAGTCAGCTCCGGTACCCCAACGACGTCGTCGATTCGGTCGCGAAGCTGGTCGAGTTGCACTTGAGGTTTCACGGGTACGGGGAAGGTCAGTGGACCGACTCTGCCGTACGTCGTTACGTGCGCGACGCCGGCCCCGAACTCGAACGCCTCCATATCCTCACCAGGTCTGACTGCACCACCCGCAACCAGGCCAAGGCCACCCGGTTGCGACGCGCGTACGAGGAACTCGAATGGCGCATCGACGAACTGGCCGCTGCCGAAGAGCTCGACTCGATCAGACCTGATCTCGACGGCAACCAGATCATGGCGATCCTCGGCATCAAGCCTGGCCGGGAAGTGGGTGAGGCGTACAACTTCCTGCTCGAACGGCGCCTCGACCGCGGGCCGGTGTCCGCCGAGGAAGCCGAGAGCGAATTGCGGGCCTGGTGGGCCGAGCGCGAGACGCCGAGCGCCTGACCGGCCGTGATCCGACGGGGGTCAGGGTTGTTCTTCCGCCACGGGCGGCGGAGCAGCGCCGCGCGTGATCCCAACCGACGCGGCGACGACACAGCCCATGGCCAGAACGTCCACGAGACTCAGTTGTTCGCCGAGGATGAGCAGGGCGGCCAGCGCCGCCGCCGCAGGTTCGAGTGACATGAGGATGCTGAAGACCCGCCTCGGCAGGGTGCGTAGCGCGCGAAGCTCGAGGCTGTACGGGATCACGCTCGACATCAGTCCGACGGCGAGGCCGATGAGCAGCACGTGGGGGTCGAGCAGGGTACGGCCGTCGCTCACGACAGCGGGGCCGAGCAGCACGAGCGAGGCGACGACGCTGGCCATGGCCAGTCCCGAAAGTCCCGACCACCGGGCGCCGAGGGCGGGGCTGATCACGATGTAACCGGCCCAGCCGGCTCCCGCCAGCAACGCGTATCCCACGCCGACCCAGGACACGTCGGTGGGACTGAATCCCAGCATGGCTACGCCACATGCGGCCAGCAGTGCCCAGCCGACGTCTCGCCGTACCCGGCTGGTCACGACCGCTACGGTCAGCGGACCCAGAAACTCGATCGTCACGGTCAGCCCCAACGGGATCCGATGGAAGGCCTGGTAGACCGCCCAGTTCATCCCTCCCAAGCACACGGCGTACGCCAGCATCAGACGCCAGTCGCGGGGGGTTCGTCCGGCGAGGTTCGGACGTACGAGGAGAGTCAGGATCAACGCCGACGCCGCCAACCGCAGCCACACCATGCCGGTCGGGGACACGACGTCGAACAAGCCCTTCGCGATCGCTGCTCCGACCTGCACGCTCGCGATCGAGACCAGCACCAGGCTGATCGCGATCCTGTGGGTCGGCGGCGTCACTCGGGCATCCAACCATGACGACAGAGCCGGGTACGGCATCCGGCGAGGCGGTGTTCGAGCTATCTGAGCGTGATGCCCGCGCCCAGTTCGATGACATCGTCGCCGAAGGCGGGCAGCGCGTCGACCGCGACGATCGTCTTGCGGACGCGTCCGAGAATGTTGCGTTCGACGTTCAGGTCGGTGCCACCCGCCAGCGGCACGGCGTTCCCTTTAGGGAAGCGCTGATCAATGCTGTTCCGAGCGAGGACGGGCCGGGCTCCGATGAGCCGGTGCCACCACATCTCGTGGTCGTACCGGGCGTATGGATCACAGATGTGGGGGAAGGGATCGCCCGATCCGGTGCGCCACAGCCGGGACATGATTGATCAGCGGTTCCCTTGGGGCTCGCGATCCCCTATCACCCTGACGCGCTGAGGTTGCTGCTGGTCGACGGCACTGGAGGGGGAGGTTTCGCCCGGTTCGCGGCGCTACCGCACGCCGTCATCGCACCCGAGGACCTGAGTCGGCGTATCGGGGTTCTGCAACGGGTCGAGCTCGACGTCGAGGTGCGACGAGCCGAACTGCGGAGCCGCAGGGACGGTGGCTCCTGACGGCCGTCGGTTCAGGTTCAACCCTTCGTCGGAATGGTGAGGGCCGGACCCTTGACCCCGGCAGCAGCGAGGGCGATCTGGGCGCGTTCGCGGATCTCCCGGCTAACGCCGTACTGCTGATTGGGTGGGGACTTCACCAGGATGCGGAGGTTCATGGTGCCGCCGGAGATCGAGTCGACTCCGAGCACGCTCGGTTTCTCGAGAAGTGATTCCTGCCACTCGTCGCTGTCGGCGATCTCGTCGACGACCTTCTGCAGCACGTCCAGCGCGGTCGCCGGGTCGGTGTCGTAGGCGACGGGGATGTCGACGAAGGCAGTGGAGTACCCCTGCGACAGATTGCCGACTTGGTTGATCTCGCCGTTGCGGACGTACCAGATGGTGCCGTTGCCGTCGCGGATCCGGGTGATCCGCAACGTGACTTCCTCGACCGTCCCGGAAATGTCGCCGACGGTCAGCCAGTCGCCGACGCCGTACTGGTCCTCGATCATCATGAAGATTCCCGACAGGAAGTCCTTCACCAAGGACTGGGCGCCGAACGCTAGGGCCACCCCACCGACCCCGGCGGATGCCAGCAGGGGCGCCAGCGGTACCCCGACGATCGACAACACCGTCAACACGGTGATCACGGTGATGACCACGAAGGCGATCGACCGCAGGAGGGAACCGAGGGTCTTGGTGCGTTGGACGGCTCGGGCACTGGCCAGCCCGGACAGCCGGTCGAGCGCCCGGCCGGCCCGGCTGGCTTCGTTGTGATCCTCATTGCGCCTGAGGGCCAGGTTGGTCGTACGCCGGATCGCCCACACCAGGACCGCGTGCAGCACCAACGCGACCACGAGCACGACGCCGATCAGGATGGGCGTTTCCGGCCAGTCCCACACGATGAGCACGGTCATGGGTCTTTTCTAGTACGGCAGAACGCCCTTCCAGCTCAGCGGCACCATCGCGAGATCAGAGTCTGCTCTTCGCGCGTCGTTCGCCTCCCCAGACACCGGGTGATCGACGCGCCAAGGGCGCCGCCGAGGCCTGTCGGAGGTTGCACAGCGAGACCAGAGGGATCAGCGGTTCCCTAGACTCGCATTCGTGGCGCCGACCCCGGGCGCTCGAAGCGGAGGAGCCAGGCATGCCGAGAATCGGCGTTCAGATGATGACGGTCAAGGAGAAGGTCGCCGCCGACGGGCTGGCGGCGGTGCTCGAACGAATCGCAGGACTCGGTTATCGAGCGATCGAAATGTCGCAGATCCCGATGACTGACGACAATGTGACGTTGCTCGAACACGCGAAGGAACAGCTCAACCTCGACACCGGAGCGATCTCGGTCGCGCTCACCAAAACGCCAGTGGCTACGGGTGATGCGATGGACGCCGACTACGACAAGATCATCACCGACGCACGGCGGCTGGACTGCCGGTACGCGCGGGTCGGCATGATGCCGTTCCAGGCGATGGCGTCCCTGCCTGCGGTCGAGGCGTACTGCGCGGAGCTCGAAGCCGCGGGCCAGCGGCTGGCCGCTGACGGGATCACGCTGTGTTACCACAACCATCACGTCGACCTGGCGAAGTTCGACGGCGAGCGGATCTTCGACATCGTGCGTCGCCTGGCGCCCACGGTTCACTTCGAGATCGACCTGCACTGGGTGCAGCGCGGTGGTGCGAACCCGGTCCAGGTCTTGCGTGACTACACCGGTGTGGTGGACCTGGTCCACCTCAAGGACTATCTGGTCACCCCGCTGCCGCAAGCCGGCGTCGATGCCCATGCGGCTGGCGACCGGGACGGATTCCGTGCCTACTGGACCGATCTGATTCGCTTCGCGCCGGTCGGCGACGGCAACCTCGACTGGCCGGCGATCATCGGCCAGACTCTGGAATCGGGGACGTCGTACCTGTTCGTCGAGCAGGACGAGCTTTACGGCGAGGACCCGTACGACTGTCTCGCTCGCTCCATGGCCTACCTCGAACGGATCGGCTACGCCGACCTTGGCACGCTCGCCTTCGACGAGGCCTTGGTCGAGACGCTGACCCCGCCGGCCGAAGACGAGGACGCCGCCGATCCGGCCGTCACCCACTCCGGGGATTCGCCGGTCGCCTGAGACTCGAAACAGTGTGCGGGTACGGCAGACCCGCTCAGGACGCCAACAGCTGTTTGATGATTGGCCCTGCGGTACCCGACCCTGACTGACCGTCCTTGACCCAGACGGCGATCGCCAGGTCGCCGGAGGTGTAACAGATCATCCAGGCGTGGGTGGGCAGCGGGGCAGCCGTGCCGTACTCGGCGGTGCCGGTCTTCGCGCCCTCGGCGTACCCCTGCAGTACTCGCCCAGATCCTGTCTGCACGGTGTACGCCATGATCTGCCGCAAGGCTTCGGCCTCCTGCGGCTGGAGCGCCGCCACCCGAGACACCGGCTTCTTGTCGGTCACCAGCCACGGGATCACGGTGCCGCCGTTCTTGACCGATGCGGCCAGACCAGCCATCGCGACCGGCGAGGCCAGCACTCCACCCTGTCCGATGAACTCTTGGGCCTTCTTGACGTTCGAGTCCGGCGCGGGAACCGTGCCGTAGAAGACAGGGAAACCTGCGTCGTAGTCGACCCCGACTCCCAGTGAGGCTGCGGCGTCGCGCAGGTTGTCACCGGTGATCGTGCCGTACTCGTTGATGAACGCCGTGTTGCACGACTGGGCGATCGCGTCCTTGAGCGGGATCTTGCCGACCATCGACGAGGGGAAGTCGCCGTAGTTCTTGAACGGCCAACCGTCGACGGTCGTCGTGGCGGTGCAGTTGAGGATGGTCTCGGGCGTGTAGCCCTTGCGCAGCAGGGCGAGCGCGGTCGCGATCTTGAACGTCGACCCTGGTGCCCATTGCCCGAAGCTCGCGTCGGCCTGGCCCGCGGTGCCGGGGGAATTGGCGATCGCCAGGATCGCCCCGTCGGAGGGACGGACCAGAGCCGCCGCAGCCGCACCCGGGACGCCGGCCATGACCCCCTCGAACTTGCGTTGCAGGTCGAGGTCCATCGACAGCGACAGCGGTTTGCCGGCGACCGGGTCGACCGAATGCACCACCTGTGGCGCGACCGACGCCGTCGGGTTGGCCGACGACGCGCCCGGCGTTGTCGCCCCCGACGTCGCACGCGATGCCGAGGCCGATGTCGACCCACTGGCCGACCCGCTGGGAGCTGGAGTCTGGCTCGGCGCCCGACGAGCGACGATCGTCACCTTGTCTCCGGGGACGCCGCGCAACTGTTCGTCGTACCTGCGTTGCAGCCCGCTCAACCCCACGATGTCGCCGGGCATGACGAATCCGTTCGACCCGCTGACGGTCTCGGAGGTCGCCTCACCGACGGTGCCGAGCAGCTCGTCGGCGAAGTCCTTGGTGAACGGGAGCATTGCCGTGCCCGCCACCCCGATGGCCCCCGGAATGGTGGTCATCTGGGCCGGTACGTCGGCCTGTCGCAGGGTCGCCGCGATGACGAAGGCGGCGGGTCCGCCCGACGCCACCCGTTGGGCGAACGCGTTCTGGTCGATCCCGAGCAGGGCGGCGAGCGATCGGGCGCTGGAGTCGTACTGCTCGGCCTTGATCAACGTCTTGTCGATACCGACCTTGACGACCTTCTGCTCCTCGACCAGGGCAACGCCGTTGTTGCCCGTGATCGGCGCCCGCTTGGCCTGCGTGTGGGTGTGCACGAGTCGGTTGGTCTGGTCGAGCTTGGGGTGGATGACCGACGGTGACCAGGTCACCTTCCAGCCTTGGCCGTTGTTGACCAGCGGGACGGTCACCTCGTACGCCCACGGCCCGCTGGGCATCGGCCAGGAGTACGACAGCGTGGCCGTCGCTTTCGGCTCGGCAGAGTCGTACGTGATCGAGCCTGGCGACACCGATGGCTTGATGCCGTCCATGCCGGAGATGATCTGGGCGACCTCGGCCTGCGCGCTCGTGGAAGAGGACGCCAGCGGAGCGTTCGTCACGTCGAGACCCGTCAACGACGTCGCCAAGGCCGCGACGGTGTCGTCGGCCACCGGCAAGTTGAGGGCAGGCTTGTTGGGCGCAGGAGCCTTGCTGCACGCGGCGAGCAGCGAAAACACCAGCGCACACACGACAAACAGCACCCGACGAGTCATGAACCCACCTTTCGACCACCAGGCTAACCGGGGCCACTGACAGAACCGCCAACGACGAGCCGAAGCGAACGCTCGGAACGACGGGTTTGCACCATCCGGGCCAGGCAGGAGAGAATCGACTCCGGTTCCTGATGGCGGATGGCATCGTTTTCTTCGACCACACCGCTTGGATTGGACCCCGTACATGCTCGTCACCGGCTACGTCTGGGCCGTCACGATCGTCTTCATCGTGGCCCTGCTCGCCTACGACCTCATCTTCCACGTGCGCAAAGCGCACGAACCCACGCTGGGCGAGGCGGCGCGCTGGTCAGCCGTGTACGTCGGCATCGCCCTGCTGTTCGGGGTCTTCCTGTGGTGGTACGGCGGAGCCGCGGCAGGTGCAGAGTATTTCGCCGGCTACGTCACCGAGAAGGCGCTCAGCGTCGACAACCTGTTCGTGTTCCTCGTGATCATGTCGAGCTTCTCCGTACCTCGCGTCGCCCAACAGAAGGTGCTGTTGTTCGGCATCGTGTTCGCGCTGATCGCCCGGTCGGCCTTCATTTTCGCGGGCGCCGCACTGATCGACCGGTTCAGCTGGGTGTTCTACATCTTCGGACTGATTCTCCTGGTCACAGGCGGGAAGATGCTCGTCCCCGAGGACGAGAAGCAGGAGGACGAAGCCGACAACATCGCGATCAAACTCGCCAGGAAGTTCCTCAAGACCTCGAAGAACTACAACGACGACAAGTTCTACATCACCGAAAACGGCCAGCGCGTTCTGACGCCGATGCTGCTCGTGATGGTGGCCATCGGGGGCACGGACATCCTCTTCGCGCTCGACTCGATTCCCGCGATCTACGGCCTGACGACGAGCCCGTACATCGTCTTCACCGCGACGGCATTCTCACTGCTCGGCTTGCGGCAGCTCTACTTCCTCATCGACGGTCTGCTCGACCGCCTGATCTACCTGTCGTACGGCCTCGCCGCCATCCTGGCGTTCATCGGCGTGAAGCTGACCCTCCACGCCCTGCACGAGAACACCCTGTGGTTCATCAACGACGGCGAGCCCGTTCACGTCATCGAGGTGACCACCGGCTTCTCGTTGACGGTCATCATCGGCGTGCTCGCGGTGACCGTCGTCGCGTCGTTGCTCAGCCCGTCGGAACGGATCAGGACCCTGTCGGCCAACGCCGCGATGTATGCCAAGTCGTACCTCCAGGACGACTTCGAAGCCGGCCCGGCCGAGCGCGAAGAGGTCTACTCGAAGCTGATGAAGGAGGTCGACAAGATCAAGAAGATGCCGGACAAGTACCGTGTTCCGATCCGCGAAGACGGCACCCTTCCCGCCCTGGTCGACCGCGCGGAGAGGGTCCACGCGGAAGTTCAATCACGGCCCGCCTGACCGGATCGGAGCGGAGGCCGCCGAAAGCCGCTCACCCGACTCAGACGAAAAGCACTCCGCGCAGGTCGTCGACAGAATCACACAGGTAGTCGGGTTTCGCAGACTCGAGCTCCTGCCGTACCCCCGCACCCCAGGTCACTGCGATCACCGGCAAACCGGCATTGCGTGAGGCCTGGATGTCGACGGCCGCGTCCCCGACGTAGACCGCGTCGTCGACGGTCGCGTCCAGGACGACCAACGCGGCTCCCAAAGCAGCCGGGTTCGGTTTGTGTTCGGCGACGTCCTCGTGGGCGACGAGAACCGGTACGTCCAAACCGCACAGCCGCAACGCCCATTCGGCGGGCTCACGGCGCTTCGACGTCGCGATCCCCATCCGTACCCCCGCGGCTTTCAGATCCGCGACCAGAGCCGGCACCCCGTCGTACCCCTTGATCAGCTTCTCGGTATTCGCCTCGTTGAATTCCGTGTACACACGGAACAGTTCGTCTCCCAGTTCCGGGCCGACCGCGCGGTGCATCGCGCCGATCAGCGACGTCCCGATCCACGACTTGATCTCGGCCTCGTCCCATTCGCGACCGATGACCGTACGGAACGCATGCTGGTAGCTCGTCACGATCAGGTTGATGGTGTCGACGAGCGTGCCGTCGAGGTCGAACAGCACGACGGGCCAGCGAGGAGAAGTCATGGTGGCAGCGTAGGGGAGAGCGGTCAGAGCCAGCGCCGTACCCTCGCGAGGTAGTCGTCGTACGCCTGCCCGAACTTCTCACTCAGTACGGCTTCCTCCGCCCGGACCTGGGGGCTCAGGGCGGCGACCAGGGCGGGTACCCCGAGCCAGCCGATCGGCCGGCCCAGCCACGCCGCATGGGCGGCCACGGCCAGCACGTCGGCGACGTAGATCGGATTGCGGCTGTGCTGGTAGAAGCCGGTCGTGAGCAACGTCGAGGCCC
>JBDHZQ010000043.1:0-19150 GCA_039811945.1 Propionibacteriaceae bacterium | reverse complement strand
CCCCACCCAACCCGGCGCTGACTATGCCGTACGCATCTTCAGCGGCCGGCAGGAGCTTCCGTTCGCGGGGCATCCGACGCTGGGTACGGCATTCGCATGGCTTCGCACGTACGGCAATGGGGTCGTCAACGGCACCGTCGTGCAGGAATGCGGAGCCGGCCTCGTCACGGTCAAGGTGGAGGGGGACCGGCTCGCCTTCGCGGCCCCGCCCCGGACCCAGACGGGACCCCTCTCGGCGGCTGACCTGGCGGCTGCTTGCGCGTTCGTGGGCATCACGCCGGCCGACGTCATCGACCACGAGTGGGGTGTCAACGGCCCGCAGTGGGCCATGCTGCAACTGGCTGACGACGCGGCGGTGCGCGCGGTACGGCCGACCGGCACGTCAGCCCCGGGGTTCTGGGTCGGTCTGGTCGGGCTTGCCGCGACGGACGGCCCCTACTCCTACGAAGTCCGCGGCATCTTCGCCAACCCGACGGTGACCGAAGACCCCGTGACCGGGAGTCTGAACGCGTCGATCGCGCAGTGGCTGAGGGCGAAGGGTCAGGTGCCGGCGTCGTACACGGCGATCCAAGGCTCCCAGGTCGGCGCGGCCGGGGAGATCGAGGTGACCGACGACGGGACCGACATCTGGATCGGCGGACAGGTTCGTACGGTCATGGAAGGTGCCCTGTACGTGTGACCCCGGACGGGGAACTGATGACACGTCGACGGTCCTCGCGGCCGGACCTCGGAACCGGGGGACCTCGATAGGCTCATGGCACCGCACGATCACTGGAGGCGACGATGCCGATTCTCGACCCGTACGTAGCCGATTCGACCCGCTATGACGGGCGAATGCCGTACCGACGCTGTGGGAATTCCGGCCTTCTCCTGCCCGAGATCTCCCTGGGCCTGTGGCACAACTTCGGCGACGACGTGCCCTTCGCGACCCAGCGCGACATTCTTCGGCGGGCGTTCGACCTCGGAATCACGCACTTCGACCTCGCGAACAACTACGGGCCTCCGTACGGCTCTGCCGAGGAGAACTTCGCGCGTCACCTGCGGACCGACTTCAAGCCGTACCGGGAACAACTCGTCATTTCCACCAAGGCGGGGTGGGACTTCTGGCCAGGGCCGTACGGGGACCTCGGGAGCCGGAAGTACCTGTTGGACTCACTCGATGCCTCGCTCGCCCGCATGGGGCTCGACCACGTCGACATCTTCTATCACCACCGTGCCGATCCGGATACACCACTGGAGGAGACGATGGGGGCTCTCGACTATGCGGTCAGGTCCGGCAGGGCGCGGTACGTGGGGATCTCGTCGTACTCCGCCCATCGCACGGCCAAGGCGTACGAGATCCTGCGTTCCCTGGGCACCCCGCTGCTCATCCACCAGCCGTCCTACTCGATGCTCAATCGGTGGGTCGAGGAGGGGTTGCTCGACACGCTGCAGAAGGAAGGTGTCGGCTGCATCGCCTTTTCTCCGCTGGCGCAGGGAATGTTGACGAACAAGTACCTCAGAGGCGTGCCCGAGGGCTCACGAGCGTCTCAAGGGAAGTCGCTGTCGACCGACCTCTTGAGTGACGACAATCTCGCCCACATCCGGGCTCTGAACGACATCGCCGCCACCCGCGGACAGACGCTCGCCCAGATGGCGATCGCGTGGGTGTTGCGGAAGCCGGTCGTGACGAGTGCCCTGATCGGCGCATCGAGTGTGAGCCAACTCGAGGATTCGATCGGTGCCGTCACCAGGACCGACTTCACGCCCGAGGAACTGGCGCAGATCGACGAGCACGCCGTCGAGGGTGGTCTCAACCTCTGGGCTGGCCCGAGTGGGGCGGAATAGGAAGACCGCGTCGAATCACGAGCCCATGAGTTGCGAATGTATCCGGTGGCCGGATTAGCACGTTCCAATCTTCTCCCCGCAGCATAGTGAAGGCCTTTCCGAGACGGGTATCACCTCGACCGGGAGGGCGACCGGAACCCAATTGCGAAACGCTGGTTCTCGCTTAAGGGGCCCTTCTTGATTCTCTAAAGCACGGCACACAGCGGATGCACAGGCTAGAGTGCCGCAAACGCGGCCCCCTAGGAGTTTCGATGCATCGTTTCATTACCGGGATCCAACGGTTCAGGTTCGTCGTCGTGGCCTTAGCTCTCGGTGTCCTGGTTCTCGGCGCTGTGCAACTCCCCAAGGTCGTCGTCGACGCGCTTCCGGAGTTCCGAGCCCCTTACGTCGAGGTGCAAACCGAGGCATTGGGGTTGTCGGCGCAGGAGGTCGAGCAACTGGTCACCGTTCCCCTGGAGGCGGATCTGCTCAACGGAATCCAGGGTGTCGACGTGATCAGGTCAGAATCGGTCGCTGGCTTGTCGCGCATCGTGATGGTCTTCGATGCCAAGACATCGGAATACGAGGCGAGGTCGCGAGTCCAGGAGAAGATGACCCAGGCGCACGCCTTGCCGCAGGTCTCGAAGCCACCGACGATGCTTCAGCCACTGTCGGTGGCGAGTCGCCTGATGATGGTGAGCGTCGAGTCGGACACCCTGACTCCGATCCAACGAGGAGTCCTCGCGCGCTGGACCATTCGACCGCGACTCATGGGCATTCCGGGCGTTGCGAACGTCGCCATCTGGGGTCAGCAGGAGCGGCAACTCCAAGTCCAAGTGGATCCCGACTTGCTCAGGGCGAAGGGCGTCACGCTGGAGGAAATCGTGAGCGCGACCGGAAACGCCCAGATCGTCTCTCCCTTGACGTTCCTCGAAGCTTCCACGCCCGGCACCGGCGGATTCATCGAGACCGCCCAGCAGCGGCTGCAAGTCATTCATGTGTTCGACAAGTTCGCTTCTCCCGAGCAACTGGCGCAGATCCCGATCCAACGCAAGGAGGTCGCCACTCCGGCCACGGCTCAGTCGCAAGGTTCGAACCAACCCGACAACGAGACCACGACGACCACGACGACCACGACGACCACCCAGCCAGCTCAGCCGGCCCAGCCGGCCCAGCCGGCCCTCCGACTGGGCGACGTCGCGACCATCGTCGAGGCCCATCAACCCTTGATCGGTGACGCGATCGTCAACGGAAAGGGCAACGGACTGGTTCTCGTCATCGAGAAGTTCCCGAATGCCGATCCGACCACGGTGACGGCAGACGTCGACAAGGCGCTGGCCGAACTGAAGCCTGGCTTGGAGGGCGCCCAACTCAACGCGACGGTGTTCCGCTCCGGCGACTACGTGCGGGAGATGACCGGCAACGTCAGAACGGCTGCTCTCGTGGGCTTCGCGCTGCTGCTGATCGGAGTCGTCCTGTGGTCACGCAACTGGCGAACGGCCGTGTCCACTTTCGTGACCATGGCGGTGTCGTTCGTGGCGGCAGTCCTGGTCGTTCAGGCGTCGGGCGCCACGCTCAATGCGCTCTCCATCGCCGGGCTGGCCACGGCTTTGACTCTGGTCGCCCATGACGCGGTACGGACGGCACCGGAAAGGACGACCGCGCTGGGAGGCAGGTCCGATGGCCAGATGGCGACATCGAGGGCGACCTTGGGGTACGGCCTGCTCGTGAGTCTCGCGGCCGCAGTCCCAGCGGCGATCCTGGGAGGAACCCCTGGCCGATTCTTCAGCCCGGCAGTCACGGCCTACCTCATCGCACTCGTGGTCGGCTTTGTCGTCGTCATGGTGCTCGGACCGGCGGTCCAGTCGCTGGTGGCCGTGCCGACGACACGAGTTGCGGGTACGGATGACGCCGAGACCGCAGCGCGTACGGCCCCTGCGGGCCGGTTCGCAATCGGCGCCACCGCCGTTCTCGCCGTGTTGTCCCTGGTCGGGCTCGTCTTCGCGCCAGCGCGTCCAGTTCCCCAACTGTTGGATCGTGACCTCGTCGTTCGCGTGCAGACGGCCCCGGGCACCGCTTTGGAGGTGACCGGAGTCAAGGTGGCCGAGGCGATCGAGAAGATCAAGAGTGTCGACGGCGCCGAGTCCGCGATCGGAAGTGTGGGTCGGGCCGTCACGGGCGATCGCATCGTCGACGTCAACGCCGCCGACATCTGGGTGCACCTGTCGTCGACGGCCGACCCGGATTCGGCGTCCGCAGAACTGACCCGCGTGCTGTCAGCCGATCCTGCGGTCAAGGTGAGCGTGACGCCCTACGTGAGTCAAGCCCTCCGAACCGCGGGTGCGCTCGACCAGGGCGTCACCGTCGACGGTAATCAGATGGACGTGCTGACCGGCTCTGCGTACCCGCTGACCGTCCGGATCTACGGTGAAGACCCCGCCACGATGTCGGCGAAGGCAGACGAAGTGCGGCGAGTTCTCGGGCGGATCCCGGCCGTGAAGGATCCCCACATCCTGGCGCCGGACATGCAGGACAGCATCGAGATCGTCGTGGACCTCGCCCGTTCGAAGCAGTTCGGGATCACCCCGGGAGACGTCCGACGTGCCGAGGCCATTCTCGTTCAGGGTCTCCAGGTCGGCAGCGTGTTCCAGGGGCAGAAGGTGTACGACGTGATCGTCCAGGGGGTTCCGCGCACGCGGGCCAGCCTCGATGCGGTGAAGAAACTCACGATCGACACTCCTTCGGGAGGTCACGTGACCCTGGACCAGGTGGCCGACGTTCGCGTGGTCAAAGTGCCGACTGTCATTTCGCGTGACTCGGTAGCCCGCAAGCTCGACGTCGTCGCTACGGTCGACGGCGATCTGGACAACACAGCAATGCTGGTGCGAACGGCCCTCGCCGGCGTTTCGTTCCCTCTGGAACATCACGCTGCGGTGCTCACCGCGTCGTCAGCTACGGCGATCGACCTGCCCAAGGTCATCGGCTACGGACTGGCGAGCCTGGTGGCCATCCTGCTGCTCCTCCAGGCGGCGTTCCGCTCGTGGCCCGCCGGAGGAGCAGCCTTCCTCTCGATGGCCGCGGCTATCTCGGGCGGTGTCGCCGGAATCTGGATGGCAGGCGGCCGGGCCGGGGCATGGTTCGGCTTGTTCGCACTGATCGGCCTGGCCGCGCGCAACGCACTGATCGCACGTGACGCCAGCTCGGGAGGACAACCGCGACTCCTGAGGTCTCGCATCGTCGGTCCCGCACTAGGCGTCGCCCTGTTCGTCGTGCCTGCTCTGTTCATGGGCAACAAGCCGGGTCTGGAATTGCTCAATCCGTTCGCCATCGTGGTGCTGTGCGGATTGGTCACCACCACGGCCGTCGGCGTGTTGCTGCTCCCAGAGCTCGTCACCCGCAGCGAGGCGCGCCGGGGCGTGGCAAGTCCGGGAACGGCCGACCGATCAGCCGTAGCCGCCGATCCGTCAGGTGCTCAGGTCACGCCTACGAACCACGGCGACGTTCAGGAAAGGGATGCTGTCGACGCCACGCACGATGCGTCGGACACAACCGAGACCGGGGCCGACCCATCGGACACGGACGTGACTGCGACCCCCGCTGAGGACCCACCCCCTCAGGGTGCGCAGCCCGCCGCGCAGTCTCCGAAAACGCCGTTGTACGGCAAGCGGGATGGTGAGTGAGATGCGGGGTCGCGTCGGTGTGGCCAGTGCGCTCCTGATGGCGGTGATGCTGACGGCCGGATGCGCCGCCCTGTCCACGTCGACCACCTCGCACTACGTACCCGCGGAAGTCTCGACTCCGACGCAGAGCACCGAACCCAAGGTGGTGACGTTCACAGAGGAAGCAGCCAAGCGGGTCGGACTGACCACGGTCCCAGCAGGCGCGGAGGGCGCGCTGATCGTCGTCCCGAGTGCGGCCCTGATCTACGAGAAGTCGGGTGCCTCCCTGGTGTTCGTCTCACCGAAGCCCTTGTCGTACCACCGTGTCAAAGTCGTCGTCGTCCGTGACAACGGTACGAACGTGTGGCTTTCCAGTGGGCCTGGTGTCGGCACTGCCGTCGTCACCATCGGTGCGAACCAAGTGTGGGGCGCCGAGCAGGGGGTCGGTCACTGATGATGCGTTGGGTCGTGGCGTCCAGCCTCAAGTTCCGCTGGATCGTGCTCTTCCTCGCCGCCGTACTCATGGCGACGGGATTACTCAGCCTCCGGAGCGCATCGGTCGACGTGTTCCCCGAGTTCGCCCCACCACGGGTCGAAATCCAAACGATCGCCGTCGGCAATTCTTCGACAGAGGTTGAGGAGCTGATCACCACGCCGATGGAAGAACAGCTGGCCGGCATCGAAGGCGTCCGAGAACTGCGGTCGAAGTCCGTGGTCGACTTGTCCTCGATCACCTTGATCTTCGAGCGGGGCACCAACCAGGAGCGTATGCGGCAGCTGGTGACCGAACGCGTGGCACAACTCACGCCCTCGCTCCCGACGTGGGCGTCGCCGCCTGTGATCATGCCGCCGCTGTCGTCGACGAGCCGAATCCTGAAGATCGGCCTGTCGTCGAAGACGATCTCCCAAATGGAACTGTCGAGGATCTCCTACTGGACCATCAGGCAGAAGCTGCTCCGCGTCCCCGGAGTCGCCAACGTGGCCATCTGGGGCGAGCAGCTTCAGCAACTCCACGTGCAACTCGAACCAGCCAAACTGGCGAGCACCAAGCTGTCGGCCGACGAGGTGATGGACGCCACAGCCAAGGCGCTGGATGCGCAGGTTCTTCGGTACACCACCGGTTCGGTCATCGGCACCGGAGGCTTCGTCGAATCAGACGGGATGCGATTCTCGGTCCGTGCGCTGAGCGCGATCAACGACGAGAAATCGCTGGCCGACGTGCCGATCACGAATCGGGACGGCCAGACGTACACCCTCGGCGCCGTGGGCAGGGTCGTGACGACCTACGGCCCCACCTGGGGTGAGGGGGTGGTCAACGATGCCCCCGGGATCCTTTTGGTGATTCAGAAGTTTCCCGACACCAACACGTTGGAGATCACCAAGGGCATCGAAGCTGCCATGGCGGAACTCGAGCCGGCGCTCCAGGGCATCGAAGTGGACACCACGATCTTCCGACCCGCGACGTTCATCCAAACGGCCATCGACAACCTGACCTCGTCGCTGTTGATCGGAATCGGGCTGGTCACGCTGATCCTGATCGCATTCCTCATGGAGTGGCGCACGATCGCCATCAGTCTCGTATCGATTCCGCTGTCCTTGATCACCGCGATCCTGCTGCTGGAGAGATTCGGAGCCACCATCAACGTGATGGTTCTGGCGGGACTGGTCGTCTCGATCGGGGTGGTCGTCGACGACGCGATCATCGACGTGGAGAACATCGTCAGACGACTCCGAGAATCGACGCAAACACTCGGGATCCGCGACGTAGCCCGGATCATCGTCGACGCATCAGTCGAGGTCCGATCGGCGATCATCTACGCGACGCTGATCGACATCGTGTCGATTGTTCCGGTGTTCTTCCTCGGCGGTCTGTCGGGGGCCTTCTTCCAGCCGCTCGTCTTGGCGTACGGTCTCGCCGTTCTGGCGTCGCTGGGTGTCGCCCTCACCGTCACGCCGGCCATGTGCTACCTCCTGATGCGCAAGGGCGACGTGAATCCGAAAGAGCCGTGGCTTCTGACCCGGTTGAAGCGCAGCTACACCGCCGCTCTGACCGCCGTGACCCGCAATGTTCGCGCTGCCGGAGCCCTGCTCGTCGTGTGTGTCCTGGCTGGTGCCGTCATTGCACCGACGTTGGGCCAGTCGCTGCTTCCCAACTTCAAGGAGCGCGACTTCCTCATGCACTGGCTCACACCGCCAGGCACGTCGCAAACGGAAGAGACCCGCATTTCGGTGAACGGGTGTCGCGACCTTCGCGAGATCCCGGGGGTCAGGAACTGCGGGTCTCACATCGGTCAGGCTCTCCTGGCCGACGAGGTGTACGGCGTCTACTTCGGCGAGAACTGGATCAGCATCAGCGAGGAGGCCCCGTACGACGAAACGCTTGCCGAGGTCAACCGGCTGGTGGAGTCGTACCCGGGGATCTATCGCGACGTCCAGACGTACCTGCGGGAACGAGTCAAGGAAGTGCTGACCGGCACGAGCGAAGCCGTGGTGATCAGGATCAGCGGGCCGGACCTCGCGGTCTTGGAGAAGCAGGCGGCCGAGATCACCACCAGGCTGAAGGACGTGCCGGGACTGGTCGACGTTCATCCCTCGTTCCTGACCAACGTTCCGCACATCTCAGTCGAGGTGAAGGCTGACGCCGCTGCGGCGAACGGGTTGAAGCCCGGTGACATTCGGCGTCAGGCAGCCACCTGGATCGCCGGCGAGGAAGTGGCCGACCTCTTCAAGGGCGGCCGGGCTTATGACGTTCACGTGTGGAGCACCCCGGAGACGCGGAACAGCGTGACTGCGCTGGGTGAGGTCCCCATCTCGACGCCCGATGGTCGCTTGATCAAGCTGAGCGACGTGGCGACGATCGCTGTCGGCCCGACCCCGAACGCAATCGAGCGGGTCAAGGGCACCCGCAAGATCGACGTGGGCGGCAACGTCAAGGGAACCGATCTCGGCAGCGTGGTCAAGGAAGTCGAGAGCCGGTTGAAAGATGTGTCACTGCCTCCGGGAGTGCACATCGAGGTCATCGGCGAATCGAGTGAGTTCGGTGCAGCCCAGGCGAGGCTGGGCCTGTACGGGCTCGCCGCAGGAGTGGTCATTCTGATGCTGCTCCAGGCGGCGTCACGACGGGTACGGCTGGCGGTACTGCTGTTCGTGTCGTTGCCTATGGCCCTCGTGGGCGGCGTGATCGCGGCGCGCCTGACTGGCGGGGTGATCACCCTGGGGTCACTGGTCGGATTCCTGACCGTGTTCGGAATCGCAGCTCGTAACGGCATCTTGATGATCAGCCACTTCCAGCATCTCGAACAACAGGAGGGCATGACGTTCGGCCGTGACCTCGTGATCAGGGGTGCAGCCGAACGATTGGCCCCCATCTTGATGACAGCGAGCGCGACAGCGTTGGCACTGGTTCCGCTGGTCGTGAAAGGCAACCTGCCCGGTCACGAGATCGAGCATCCGATGGCCGTAGTGATCCTCGGTGGCTTGATCACCTCGACGCTGCTGAACCTGTTCGTGCTGCCGTCGCTCTACCTGAAGTTCGGCAAGTCCAAGAAGGAACGTGAGGATGCCACGGCGTCTGCGAGGAGGAGCGTCGACGACGAGTCGGTGGAGTCCGCCCAGTCGGCGACGGCGTAGCCACCTTCCCACACGCACAGTGGCCCGGGCCGGCAGGCCCGGGCCACTGTGCGTGTGGGAATCGAGATTACTGAACCTCGGAGGGAGACGGTTCGGCGATGGTGACCGGCTGGTTGTACTGGGTGAAGACCATGTCGGTCTTGACCGAGACGGACGTGTCCTTGATGTCCATGCTCATCTTGCGCAGCATCCCGTCGTTGTCGAAGTAGAGGTCGAGCGGGACATCTGCCGACATGCTCATCTTGGCGCCGTCGAGGGTGGCCGAGAAGTGCTTGGTGTCCCAGTCGCCGACCTTCTCGGAGCCGACGAACTTGGCGGACTTGATCGCGTCGTTGAGTTGCTTGAACTGTTCGATGAGGTTGCCCTGGGTTGCCGTGCTCGACGCCCCACCCTGCTTCTCGAGATCGCTCTTGGTGGTCTTGGTGTACTTCGCCTGGCCGGGCAGCTTCATGTAGTAGGTGTCGCCGACCATGATGATCTCGATCGACTGGCCTCCGTAGGAGGTGGTCATCTTCGCCTTCGGCTTGGCGGTGTCGCTCATGTCACCCACCATGTCGATGGTGGAGTTCATGGTCTGACCGCTGATGGCCGTTGCGGCGGTCGTCGTCGCGGCGAACGTCTTGGTGCGGGCCCCGCTCTGCACCAGCAGGCCGGTCACGATCTCCTTCGGCACGTCCGTGCCGGGTTGGTAGGTGGCCGACGCGGGGGCCGCAGCCGAGCTGGCAGCCGTACCAGCCACCGTCCCTGCGGGAGCGGGGGCCGTCGTCGTGGAGGTGCAACCGGCGAGAGCGAGTGCGGCGGCGAGGCCGACACCTGCGAGGCGGACGCTTGGGTTCATGGGGGTCAACTCCTGTGTCAGAGGGGAACCTCACCAGGGTATCCACGAGCCGGGCCAGGTTCTGCGCTGGTGGGCCGGGTGGACCTGCCACGTCGAACGCGGTCGTCGTCGCGGTGACGCCCACGAGCCGCGGCAGAGCCGTACCCAGAGCGTGGCGATCGCCCAGCGGTGAACCGGGTGAGATTGTCGCGAAGCCTGTCAGCGGCCGGCCGTACCATCGCGCCATGACGACGTTCACCGTGGCCGAGACAGACGCACCGACCCCCGCCGAGGTGCGCGAGCGGGCCATCGCCAAGCCGGTCTTGGGCCAGGACTACACCGACCACATGGCACGGGCCACATGGACCCCGGCCCTCGGTTGGCACGACCACGCGATCGGGCGCACCCAATCGTTCGAGATGCATCCGGCGGCCGGAGTTTTCCATTACGCACAGGAAATCTTCGAAGGAATGAAGGCCTACCGTCGTCCGGACGGGGGCGTCAACCTGTTCCGTCCGGAACTGAACGCGCGCCGTTTCGCCGCGTCGGCGGTTCGCATGTCGATGCCGCCGCTGCCCGAGGCCGACTTCGTGGCGTCGGTGGTGCAACTGGTCGAGCTGGACCAGGTGTGGGTGCCCGAGCCGGCCGACGAGCAGTCCCTCTACATCCGCCCGTTCATGATCGCCGACGAGACGTTCCTGGGGGTACGGGCGGCGACGCGCTACACGTACGCCGCCATCGCGACTCCGGCGGGGCCGTACTACCCGGATCCGGTCAAGCTGTGGGTCACCCCGTCATACACGCGGGCCGCCCCGGGCGGCACCGGAGCAGCCAAGTGCGGCGGCAACTACGCTGCGTCGCTGGCGGCTGCCGCGGAGGCGCGCGAGCACGGCTGCGGCCAGGTGCTCTGGCTTGACGGGGCTCAGCACCGCTGGGTCGAGGAGTGCGGCACGATGAACATCCTGTACGTCACCGCCGACCGTCAGCTCGTGACCCCCGCCCTGACCGGCACGATCCTCGACGGCGTGACGCGCCGGTCGCTGCTGGAACTCGCGAGCGCACACGGTCTGCGTCCGGTCGAGACAGCCGTGGAGTTCAGCCAGCTCGCCGCCGATGTCAGATCGGGTGCGATCACCGAGGTGCTGGCATGTGGCACCGCCGGCGTCGTCACACCGATCATCGGGTTCGCGACGCCCGACGGTGACGACCTCGTGGTCGGCGACGGCACCGTCGGGCCGGAGACGCGATCTCTTCGTGAGCATTTGCTCGACATCCAGTACGGCAGAACCGCCGATCTGCATCGGTGGACGGTACGGGTCGCCTGACTCGCTCCCTTGGCGCGTCGATCACCCGGCGTCTGGGAGGACGATCGACGCGCTAAGGAGGATTCCGCCCCAGCGAGCCAAATCCTCGGGTGTGTCGAGGTCGGAGACGTCGGCTCCCGACTCGACCGCGACCAATGTCAGGTCGCTCAACAGGCGCCTCATCGACACGCCGTGGGCGGTGACGTACGTCTCGAACGCGCGCCGTAGCGACGCAGTTCTGAATACCCCCAACAACCACTGCAGGTGTCCGTCGGAGTGCGTCGCGCACCAGCCGTCGGCTGGCTGGTCTGGGTCCACTGCGGCCAGGATCTCAGCCACGGCAGGGATTGCGCCGGGGAGGTCGCAGGCGAGCAGTGTCGTCCAGGTCGACGGTTCGGTGATCGCATCGAGGCCCGCAAGCACGCCGGCCGCGGGTCCGCCGCCGGGCGGTTCTTCGAGAGTTTGGAGAACTCCGTACGGCACGTCCACGTCGCCGACCACGACGCGGGTCCGAGCTTCCGGTACCGCGTCGAGCACGATGTCGAGCAGCCGTCGCCCGCCGACCACGAGGTCCGCCTTCGACGTACCCCCCAGTCGTTCGCCCCCGCCCCCGGCCAGGATCACAGCGTCGTAGTCCACGACGACGACGCTACGCCCACCGCCCGTGACATGTGACAGATCGCCCGCCGACGGGTGACAACCGTCATACCCGACTGATGACATCGGCCGATGGGATCGGCGACCGAGCGAGACGAAGGTTGAGTCATGATCACAGACATCACCACGGCGATCCGCGCGATCGGACTCACCAAGACGTACGGCTCCCTCACCGCGGTCGATCGGCTCGACCTCGACGTTCCCGACGGTCAAGTGCTGGCTTTGCTCGGTCCGAACGGGGCCGGCAAGTCGACGACCACCGAGATGATCCTGGGGCTCACCAAGCCCGACGCCGGTTCGATCGAGGTGTTCGGAGCAACCCCGAGCCAGTCCGTACGTACAGGTCGGGTCGGCGCGATGCTCCAGAACGGAGCTCTCCTGGCCGATATGAGTGTGAGGTCCTTGCTGGGCATGGTGCACGGAATCCACATCACGCCGCTGTCGCTCGACGCGGTCATCGACCGAGCAGACCTCGGTGACTTCCTCAGGACCTCGACGAGCAAGCTGTCCGGCGGCCAGGCCCAGCGGGTCAGGTTCGCGCTCGCCATCATGGGTAACCCGGATCTCATCCTGCTCGACGAGCCGACCGTCGGCATGGACGTGGACGCTCGCCGCCGCTTCTGGCACTCGATCAGCGATCTGGCCGATCACGGCAAGACCGTCATCTTCGCGACGCACTACCTGGAAGAGGCCGACCTCTACGCGGATCGGATCGTCGTCGTCAACGCCGGTCGTGTCGTGGCCGACGGAACAGGCTCGGAGATCAAGGCGACCGTCGGCGGACGACACATCACGTTCGCCGGTCCCGATCGGAACTGGAGCTCGTACCCGGCCGTCCTCACGTCTGGCACCGAAGGAGCCCGCCACCTCGTCGTGAGCAGGGATTCCGACGCCACCCTGCGCGCGATCCTCGCGGACCCGGACGTTCACGACGTCGAGGTGACGACTCCGAGTCTGGAAGATGCGTTCCTTGAACTCGTCGCCTGACCTCACTCCCGTCCCGCATACCGACAAGGAACCGACTATGACCACCGCAACACTGACCAAGCAATTGACCTCTGCCGACCCCGCACCCACCACCGAGGCGCGCCCTCGCCGTACCTCAGCCCGCCGGTTCGTCTCATACACCATCTCCAGCCTGAAGCGTGCGCTCACCGACTGGGCGTTCCTGGCGTTCGTCATCGTGATGCCGGTCGCCCTGTACACCTTCTTCTCCGCCATCTACGGAGACCAGGTCGTGCAAGGCGGTGTGACCGTCGCGGCCGTGATGATGATCACGATGGCCGCCTACGGAGGCCTAGGTGCTGCGATGAACTCCGGCGCCCAGATTCAGGCCGAACGGACGTCGGGATGGATGCGTCAACTCATGGTGACCCCGCTCACAGCGGTGCAGTTCTTCGCCGCCAAGGTGGTCGTCGCTGTGATGGTGGTGATCCCGGCCTTGGCCATGGTCTTCCTAGCCGGCGCCTGGCGTGGGGTACGGCTTCCCGCCGCCACCTGGTTGGCCTCCGGCGGTACCCTCTTGGCCGCCCTGCTGCCGATGACCCTGCTCGGCCTGGTCCTGGGCCTGTGGTTCAAGCCGCAAGCCGCGTCGGCCGCCACCACTCTCACGATGATGGCGATGTCGATGATCGGCGGCCTGTGGTTCCCGCTCGACATGCTGCCGTCCGCGCTGCAGACAGTAGGGAAGCTGTTGCCGTCCTACTGGGCCGGTCAACTCGGCACCTGGGCGATCCTCGGGGGCGGCTTCCCATGGCAAGGTGTGCTCGTGATCGCAAGTTGGACCGTGTCGCTCGTCGTCCTCGGCGTGCTCGGGTATCGCCGAGCTGTGTCGTCGTCGCGTCGATGACCGACGAGATCGGCAGGCCGCCTGGCGGGTACGACCCGTCGGGCGGCCAGACGCGTTGGCAGTGGGCGATCAGTCGCGGTGTCGGGTATTTCCTGCCCAGCGTCGCGTTTCTCGCGATTCCGCTGGGTTTCGCCTGGGCCAGGAAGAGTGCCGCCGAGTTCTTGCTGCTGGTCGTCATCTGCCTCGTCATCTCGGTGTTGTTCGTCGGCGCCCCGCTGACCGCTCATCGCAGTTTGAGGTTCCGCGTCGGCTGGCTCGGCGGACTCGTGGCTTCCCTGGTAGCGATGTCTGCCGTGACGGGCTGGGACACCTCGCCGGTCTATTTCCTCCCGTACCTCACCACCGCCATCGCCAGCGTGTTGCAGTGGCGTCAGTCGCGCATCGTCATTCCCATCGTCTCCCTCGCCGCCCTGGGTATCGCCCTCATTCCTCCGATCGAGGAATTGGCTGTCATCATGGCGCTGGCCGGCGGGGTTCTGGGCTTCTCGATCGCGCTGGGCAACGAGAACGAGCAGGTCAAGCGTCGTTTGGCAGCTTCGGAACGCCGCACGGCGGAACTCACGGTCGAAGCAGAACGGGAACGGATCTCCCGTGACCTGCACGACATCCTCGGCCACTCCCTGACCGCGATCGCCGTCAAGGCCGACCTCGCGGGCCGGCTGGTCTCCCGCGATCCGGCCGCCGCCGAGCGGGAGATCGCCGATCTGGGCTCGATCGCGCGAAGAGCCCTGGGCGATGTCCGGTCGACGGCGATCGGCATGAGGGAGGTACGGCTGGCCACCGAACTGGCTTCGGCCAAAGCCGTACTCGAAGCGGCCGGGGTGCAGTGCCGTACCCCGAGCGCACTTCCCGACCTGGACGACGCCACGAGCGAGTTGTTCGGATACGTCGTTCGCGAGGCGACGACCAATGTGGTCCGCCACGCAGGGGCGAGTCTGTGCGACATCGTGGTCGACGCCTCGCGTGTCTCCGTTGCCGACGACGGGGTCGGGATCGGGGTGCGACGAGGCAACGGTCTCGTCGGTCTGGAGAAGCGCGTGGAGGCCGTGGGCGGGACACTGATCGTGCAGTCGGGATCGCGGGGGACGACGGTGCGAGCGACGACGGGAGGCAGGTCATGATCCGGTTGATGGTGGCCGACGACCAGGCAATGATCCGTACGGCCTTGGCCACGATGCTCGACCTGGAAACCGATCTGAAGGTGGTCGCCACCGCCGGGTCGTGCGGCGAGGCGTTCGCGCAAGCTACTGCGACCAGGCCTGATGTGGTCCTCTTGGACGTTCAGATGCCGAACGGAGGGCTGGCCGTCGAGGACGGGATCGAGACGATCCCCCTGATCCGTCGGGCCGTACCTCACGCGGCCATCGTGATCCTGACGACCTTCGGGCGCCCCGGGTACCTGCGTCGGGCGATGGAGGCCGGCGCCGTCGGGTTCATGGTCAAGGACGCTCCCGCAGACCGGTTGGTCGAGGGGGTACGGCGAGCAGCCGCCGGTCTGAGGGTGGTCGACGCCGACCTGGCCGTGGCTTCCTTGTCCATCGGGGAATCGCCGTTGACTCAGAAGGAGACCGAGGTGCTGGCGGCGGCCGCCCGGGGTGCCGTGACGACTGCCCAGATCGCCTCGCAGGTCTACCTCTCCGAAGGGACGGTCCGGAACTACCTCAGCAACGCCATCTCGAAGCTCGGCGCCGTCAACCGCGCCGAGGCCATCCGCCGCGCCACCGAGAACGGGTGGTTGTAGAGGCCCGTCGTCGACGTGTGGGCCCGCAACCGTACCGAACGACGGCTGAAACAGGCCTCACTGCGATTATTTGCAGCGAGGCCTGTTTCAGCCGTCGTTCGGTACACCGAGACCACCTCGTCACCCGGCCGCACCGGCAGCAGGCGCCCCCGTTGACGACACGCGTGGCGAGTGTCGAGGCAGCCGGGGAGAATAGCGTCATGAGGCGGCGAATCGTGGGGCGAGAGGCGTGAACGAACACGGGAAACGCGTGTTGGAGCGCGCCTGGCCGGGTTACCCGGCCACCTGGCGTGACGCTCGCGAGCGATTGACCCCGGTGCTGGTGAACCTGCTGCGAATGACGGTCGGAGGGGTGCTGGCTTACGGCTTCACCACATTGCTGACCAACGGGCCGATCGATCTCACCGGGGCGTTGACGGCGTTGCTCGTCATGCAGGCGTCGGTGGCCGGGTCGTTTCGGATGGGTGTGGTCAGAGTCGGCGCGGTGCTGACGGGTGTCGGAACGGCGCTGCTGGTGTCAATCTGGTTCGGCCTCTCGTGGTGGTCCCTCGGCATCGTGATCTTCACGGCACTGTTGCTGGCGAAGGTATTCCGGCTGGGCGACCAGGCCCTCGAAACGCCGATCAGCGCGATGCTGATCCTCGGCGCGTCCGGGCAGGAAATCGCAGCAGAGGTTCGAGTTTTGACCACGTTGATCGGGACGGCCGTTGGGATTCTGCTGCCCTTGCTCTGGCCCCCGGCGATTCCGATCCCGAGCGCGGCAGGGGCGGTACGGCGAGTGGCCGCCGGGCTCGCCGACGCCTTCCGGCAGGCGAGCGAGTCGGTCGACGAGCACCCCCTGAGCAGAGCCTCGATCGACGAACGGATCGACCGCGTGCGGCAGGTCACCGGCGAGATCGGTCGTGCCAGTGACCAGATCGGCAAGCTGCGAGACGCGTGGCGCTGGAATACCCGGGCGCTCGGCCGGGCCAACGTGGCGCCGTTGCTGCAGTCGGGCTTGGAGACTCTCCAGGGATGTGCTCTGGCAACCCAGGCTCTTTTCTACGTCGTCCGGCGAGAGGCTCCCGACGACGAAACGACGGACACGCTGGGCCCCGAGGTACGCGCCGCGTTCGCGGTCGTGCTCGGTGACGTCGGGCGGTGTATCGACGCCTACGGCCAGGTGCTGGAGGCAGAAACCCGCGGCCGGGAAGCTGAGGTCGAGACGCGATTGGCCGAGAGCACGTTCCTGCTGGCCGAAACTCGGTCGATCCTGACCGAGTTGATGCTCACCGGACCCGCCGACGAGAAACTGTGGATTCTGCGCGGCTCGATCCTGCGCGCCGTCGACGAGATCCTGCTCACCCTCGACCCGCAGAAGCGCGCCGACAGTCGCGCCGAATGGCGAGTCACCCAGGGCGACCGACCCCTCCCGTCGACCGCGACCACCGAAGAGATCGCGAGCCCGATCGATACCGCCTTCATCTCGTTGATCCGGCGTGGCATGAGCGACGACCCCCCGAACCCGATCCCAAGCGCAGCTGAGCAGGGCCCGAAGAACGCTTGACCAGCGAGGACATCAGACCTAGCGCGGACCTCTTCAGAGTGAGCCGATCGAAGCTCAGTGGCCCGCAGAGGCGCCCGCCGCGGCGGCGGACTGAGCCTCCTCGATCGCCGCCTTGGCCGCCTTGACCGCCCAGTTCTGTTCGACCAGGGTCTTGGCCGCGGCTTTGACCGCGCGTTTGTCGACCCCTCGGTCGCGGTCGACGACACCGATGAGGCGATTGCCGACGCTGAGCAGGCCGATGATTGAGGCGATCTGGTCCGACGGGGTCGCCTGTTCGAAGAGAACGGCGTCGATGTCCTTCAGCAGATGGGTTTCGTACTCGACGTCGAGACGGTCGTAGGTGTGGGTCGTGAACAGCCCCAACACCGATCCCTGCCGGTCCGACAGACGCTCGGCCTGGACGAGACGGGCATAGACGTCCTTGACGAGGTGACTCCCTCCCCAGCTTCCGGTCATCGCCGTGATCGTGGCAGCCGGCCGCAGCGCACGGTTCTTGGCGGCGATCTTGCCGAGCAGGTCGGCTAGCAGAGGGTCGGCCGGCGGTGGTACCTCCGGATCGACAATCAGGCGGTTCTTGCGCAGCGACTCGCCCTTCTCCGTCACGCGGACGTTCCCGCTCAGCATCAGTTCGGTCAGTGCAGCACCGGCCAGGACCATGGCGGCCTCGCTGCGGGTCATCGCGCACTTGCCGGTACGTGGATTCGTCAGGAGCAGGAGCAAATCGTCGATCAGTGCCATGGGTTACTCCTGGGTTCGAGCTTCGACGGTCGTCGCGTCAGCCGTCAGGTCTCCGGTCGCCTGTGCGTGGGCCAGCCACCGATCGAAGATCGTGGTCGGCGCGTCGATCTCGGCAGACAGCGGGCGGTAGGAGAAGTCCGCGTCGAAGCGCTGGCTGGACAGGTCGAACGTGATCACGATCCGGGTCGGCCGGTCGACGTCGGGGTTGGCGGCGTAGGCCTTCAGGAGATCTTCGAAGGCCGCATTCACTTCGCCCACGAGTGGATCCTGGAACGCGTCGGTCAGCGACCCGATCGGTTCCTTCAACACGCGGTCGAGCAGGGCCGCCTCGACCAACGATCCGTGCGCCCGATACATCGTGACGGACAGGCCCCACCCTTCTTCGAGCGACATGTAGATCACGATCTCGCTGATCTCGGGATTGTCGCCGACCGCATCGTAGGCGGCCTGAATCTGCCGTTCGATCGTGGCTTCGAACGCCTTCTTGACTGCTGCGTCGCTCATCGTCACCTCTCGATGGCTAGTTGGGGATGTACGGCAACACCCGTTTGACGCCGTCCACCCATTGCGTCACGGTGAATCCTGTCGGTCGTCCACCAGAACCGTAGTCGACGTCGATCTGCACCCGCACCGTGCTCCCGTTGCCCAAAGCGTCGGACCAGGACTTCTCCATCGCCTTGAACTGCTTCTGGTTGACGTCCTTGAGTTGGGCGACGATGTTCTCCCGACCACCCGAGCCGTCGAACACGTCGGCGATCAAGTGCCCCGCTTCGTCGCCAGGCAGCTTGCCGGTCGGGTTGCCGTGGTGCGAGACGCGAGGCTTCGACTTCGGGGTCAGGAATCCCGCGGCGGTCTTGATCCGGCCTTTCGAATCCGTCGTGTAGAGGTACTTGCCTTTCGTGCCCTTCTTGCCTGCGACGTACGCCACTTCGGCTTTCAGCTTCGTGATCGTCGACGAGTCGAACGGATCGCGCACGAACTTCAGTTTCGGGTTGATGTGTTTGAGCAGGCCGCGCAGTTGCTTGGTGGGTCGTTTGATCGCCATCTCACTCGCCCCCGAGGAAGTACCCGATGGCGTAGTCGACGGCGCGGTCGATCGCCCACTCGACGCCCTTCTTCAACAGGAAGCTGACTGGTCCACCGGCGATCGCCGGAGCCAGCAGCGCGAGCTGGAACAAGACCACGCCCTTCATTACGACGACCGCGTGAGCGAGCAGGTCGCACCCGGCCGCCCCCAGACCGGCGGCCTCGCCGTACTCGCGCAAGCACTGCAGGTTCGACTCGTCGCTGCGGAGCTTGGCGATGACCGCGTCGATGGTCGGGCCCTGGTTGTTGGAGCCGAGGTTCGCGACCGCTGATTCCAGGTCTCCGTTGGAACTGCTGATCGTGCCTTCCAGCGAACG
>JBDHZQ010000042.1:0-19518 GCA_039811945.1 Propionibacteriaceae bacterium | reverse complement strand
CCTGCTCTCACCGATCATCGCCGCCGCAGCCATGGCCTTATCGAGCGTCAGCGTCATCGGCAACGCACTCCGCCTCCGCGCACAAACAATCACCTGAGACCACGCCGGAGGGCCGCGCACGAAGATTGCACGACCCCACCGGACGAGCCGATCTCTGCAAAGTGCGCCGCACGACATCGTGCAGTCTTCGCTGCATCTCGACACCGACCAGTCCACGCCGTCTGAGCTGGAAAACACCGACAGCTGAGCTGGAAAACACCGACAGCGCCTGCCCGGCTGGGCAGACGCTGTCGGTTGCAGGGGCGCGCTACTCGCCAGCGCCGCTGGACAACTCGGCGAGAGGATTGTCAGGCAGGTGCTTCTCGGTGCCGGCGAACGTGAAGGGAGACTCCCCACCCGGTTCCGCCACGTCGACGAGCACGAGTTGGCCTGCGCGCAGGTCGCCGAACAGGATCTTCTCGGCCAGGATGTCCTCGATGTCCCGCTGCAGAGCGCGACGCAGAGGACGGGCACCCAGCACCGGATCGAAGCCACGCTTCGCGACCAGGGTCTTGGCCGCGGGGGTGAGCTCGATCCCCATGTCGCGATCCTTGAGGCGATCCCCGATCTGACCGACCATCAGATCCACGATCCGCTCGATCTCGGCGGGCGAGAGCTGGTGGAACACCACGATCTCGTCGACTCGGTTGAGGAACTCAGGCCGGAAATGCTGCTTGAGTTCGTCGGAAACCTTCGCCTTCATCTTCTCGTAGGACGATTCCGTGTCGTTGCCCATCTGGAAGCCCAGATTGACGGCCTTCGAGATATCCCGCGTGCCGAGGTTGGTGGTCATCACGATGACCGTGTTCTTGAAATCGACCACGCGACCCTGAGCATCGGTCAAGCGACCCTCGTCGAGGATCTGCAACAACGAGTTGAAGATGTCGGGATGCGCCTTCTCGATCTCATCGAAGAGCACGACCGAGAACGGCTTGCGACGCACCTTCTCGGTGAGCTGACCGCCCTCTTCGTACCCGACATATCCTGGCGGGGATCCGAACATCCGTGACGCGGTGTGCTTCTCGGAGTATTCGCTCATGTCGAGCGTGATCAGCGCATCCTCGTCACCGAAAAGGAACTCCGTGAGGGCCTTGGTGAGCTCGGTCTTTCCGACGCCCGAGGGGCCGGCGAAGATGAACGACCCGCTCGGCCGCTTCGGATCCTTGAGCCCGGCCCGGGTGCGGCGGATCGAGCGCGACAACGCCTTGACCGCGTCGGCCTGGCCGATGATGCGCTTGCCGAGTTCCTCCTCCATGTGGAGGAGGCGAGCCGACTCCTCCTCGGTCAACTTGAAGACCGGGATGCCCGTTGCCGAGCTCAGCACCTCGGCGATCTGCTCTTCGTCGACCTCGGCCGGAACGTCTTGGTCGCCGACCTTCCAGGCCTGTTCCTTCTCCGCCCGCTGAACCGAGAGCCTCTTCTCCTGGTCACGCAAACCGGCTGCCCGCTCGAAGTCCTGGGCGTCGATCGCGGCTTCCTTCTCCAAGCGCACCGAGGCGATCTTCTCGTCGAACTCCCGCAGATCCGGCGGCGCCGTCATGCGCTTGATGCGCAGCCGCGCTCCGGCTTCGTCGATCAAGTCGATCGCCTTGTCAGGCAGGAAACGGTCGGAGATATAGCGGTCGGCCAACTGCGCAGCGGCAGCAAGTGCCTCGTCGGTGATCGTGATGCGATGGTGAGCCTCGTACCGGTCACGCAGCCCCCGCAGGATGTCGATCGTCAGAGCGATCGACGGCTCGGCGACCTGGATCGGCTGGAACCGACGCTCCAGCGCCGCGTCCTTCTCGATGTGTTTGCGGTACTCGTCCAGCGTCGTCGCACCGATCGTCTGCAACTCGCCTCGGGCGAGCATGGGCTTCAGGATCGACGCGGCGTCGATGGCGCCTTCGGCGGCACCGGCACCCACGAGCGTGTGAATCTCGTCGATGAACAGCATCACGTCACCACGGGTCTTGATCTCGGCCAGCACCTTCTTGAGTCGCTCTTCGAAATCGCCGCGATAGCGCGACCCTGCGACCAGCGCGCCGAGATCCAGCGTGTAGATCTGCTTGTCGCGCAGAGTCTCGGGCACGTCACCGCGCACGATCGCCTGCGACAGGCCCTCCACGACGGCGGTCTTGCCGACGCCGGGCTCTCCGATCAACACCGGGTTGTTCTTGGTACGGCGCGACAGCACCGTCATGACGCGCTCGATCTCCTTCTCGCGACCGATCACCGGGTCGAGCTTGTTCTCTCGCGCGGCCTGGGTCAGGTTGCGGCCGAACTGATCGAGCACCTTCGACGAAGCGGACTGAGGACCCGCCTCGGGCGCTCCGGCAGTCGCCGCCTCTTTGCCCGTCTGGAATCCACTGAGCAGCTGCAGTACCTGGGTGCGCACCCGGTTCAGGTCGGCACCGAGCTTGATCAGCACCTGCGCAGCCACGCCTTCGCCCTCACGAATGAGGCCGAGCAGGATGTGTTCGGTGCCGATGTAGGTGTGATTGATCTGCAGCGCCTCGCGCAGCGACAGCTCCAACACTTTCTTGGCCCGCGGAGTGAACGGGATATGACCGGTCGGGGCCTGTTGGCCGTGACCAATGATCTCCTCGACCTGCTCACGCACGGCCTCCAGCGAAATCCCGAGCGATTCGAGAGCCTTGGCCGCGACGCCTTCGCCTTCGTGGATCAAACCGAGCAACAGGTGCTCGGTCCCGATGTAGTTGTGGTTGAGCATGCGTGCCTCGTCCTGGGCCAGGACGACGACCCGCCGGGCACGGTCAGTGAACCGCTCGAACATCGACACCTTCTTCTCCTCCTTGGAGGCTCCCTGAGGCCTCCTACCGCTGGCACGCTCGCGCCGTGGGCTTCGTCAGTCTACGTAACGCACGCGTGCGTCCCCTGTGTTCCGCGTTCGCTGTGAGCGCAGACACACGTCAGGGGTCTGGGCAGACCTGCCCAGACCCCTGACCGGTTGTGCGGCTGCCCCGCCGTCAGTGAGCGTTCTCGTATGCCGTGCGAATCTCCGCCGAGACTCGACCGCGATCGGAAACCTGGTAACCGTTCGCTCGCGCCCAGGTGCGGATCTCATTGGCTTCGGCACGATTCGCCCTGGCCGGACGAGCCTGCCCGCGGCGACCACCCACGCGACGACCATGACCAATCCAGGTGGCCAACGTCGTGCGCAGCTTCTCGGCATTGGCTCCAGAAAGATCGATCTCGTAGGAAACTCCGTCGAGCGCGAAACTCACCGTCTCGTCGGCGTGACCGCCGTCGACGTCGTCTTCTAGAACAACTGTCATTCGCTGCACCATTGGGGGCCTCCAGCCGGTGTCTTGTTGTGGTCTGCGGAACTCCTATTTCCGCACGTTAGCAACAGCAGACTATAAATCAAAGTCTCAAGAAGGCGAACGAGGGAGTTACACCCGGCCAGAACGCCCGATGGGGGGCGGCGTCGCCAATTCGCGGCCGATCCGGCAGGATTGTCCCCGATCGAAGGGGAGTCCATGGGTCGAGACCGAGCCAGCATCAAGGATGTCGCGCGGCTGGCGGGCGTGTCCGTCGGCACCGTCTCCAACGTCTTGAATCGTCCGGACTTCGTGGCCGAAGTCACCCGCCAGCGCGTGCAGGCAGCGATCGAGGAGCTCGACTTCGTCCGTAATGCCACGGCCCGCCAACTGAGGGCCGGGCAATCGCAGACCGTGGGTGCGGTCGTACTCGACCTCGGGAATCCGTTCTATACCGGCCTCGCCCGGGGCCTGGAAGATCGCCTCGCCGATGTCGACCACCTGCTGATGCTGTGCAGTTCCGACGAGGACGAAGCTCGCGAAGGCCGATACCTCCGCCTGCTTGCCGAGCAGGGCGTTCGAGGCATCGTGATCACCCCGTTCCAGTCGACACAACAGCGTCTCGACGAGATCCGTGCGCTTCAGATCCCTGTCGTTCTGCTCGACACCCATGCCGACGCCATGCCGTGCGTCAGCGTCGACAACGTCGAAGGGGCCCGGTTGGCCGTCGACCACCTCCTCGAACAGGGTCACCGACGCATCGGGCTCATCAACGGCCCCAGCCAGATCCAGCAGTGCCAGGACCGCTCAGCTGGGGCCAGACTCGCTGTCATGCAAAGAAATCTGGACCCCGCCGAGGTGCTCGTCGAAGTTCAGCGCACCGAAATGACACCGGATGCCGGCGTCGAGGCGATCCAGGCCCTCCTCGCCGACAGCGACCACCGCCCGACGGGGGTGTTCTGCGTCAACGACGCCGTCGCGCTCGGGGTGCTGAGGGGGCTGCGCTCGCTCGACATCGACGTACCGACCGACATGGCCGTCGTCGGGTACGACGACGTCGCGTTCGCTCGGGAGCTGCGCGTGCCGCTCACCTCGGTTCGGCAGCCGATGCACGACATGGGCTGGTACGCCGCCGACCTCCTCCTGTCGTCGCCCGGCGAAGTGAAACACATCCGGTTCCTGCCGGAACTGATCGTCCGCGGCTCCTCGGACCATCGCCGGTGAGGTCGGCGTCGATCGGCGACGTGCCGAAGTAGAACCCCCTGTCGGGTCCCAGGACTACTGGGCGTGTGCCTCGTAGACGGGCGTAACGCCAGCCTCCGCATCGGCCTGCACGAGGTCGCTCACGCTCGGCATCTCACCGGTCGCCCACACGTCGGTGTCGTCCCACAGGGCCCGCTGATGGCGGCGCACACGGCGAGGCAAGCTGAGGACTTCGGCGGCCGAGTCGAGGTCGAGGTCGCCGTCCACCTGAAGTTCGAGCTTCTCGACCAACGCGGTCAGTTCCTCGACCCGAACCCGCAGGCGGTCGCGCTCTTCGGTGAGCGCGACAGCGTCGCCACGGAGTTTGGACAGTTCCCGCTGGTCTGCTGCCAGCTCGGCCCGCAGTGACGAGACCTGGTCGACCAACGACACGTTCGTGTCCCGCAGCCTGTCGCGCACGAGTCCTTCGATGCGACGCTCCTTCGCCCGAACGTCGCGCGCCCGGGATTCCATGAGCATCAGGTCCCGGTGACCGGCAACGCGGGTCGTCTTGACCTCGCGCCAGGAGAACCGGAGCGCGATCAGGGCCGCGACGACGACCGCAGCCGCGCCGATCCAGCCGATCGGTGTCGACCAGTAAGCGGAGGCAAGGGCAACCGCCGCGCCCACAGCCAGAGTGATGACGGCGTAACGACGGTACCTGGACACTTGCTGCTTACGCGTCGGGGAAGTCACGCGGCTGAGCATACGTACGGCGACCCCCCGAACCGTGGACCATGAGGACGTTTCTCACGCGTGTCGGAATCGTCTCCTCAGGAGGTCTCGTTCTCGTCGTCACTCGGGGGCAGCGGGGCCCGGCAGGCGCGCTCCACGAACCAACCTGCGACGACCAATGCGACCGAGGAGGCCAGCGATGCGATGCCCATCAGGACTCGTTGGCGTTGGGCGGGCACGTCCAGGTGCGGCAGGTGATAGATGGCGAAGGCCGCATACCCTCCGACCAGCAGGCTGCCTCCGAGCAGCAGGGCCTTGGCCACGGCCAACGTCGCCACGGACAGTTTCGGCTCGGCCGGGCGCTTGAGCACGTGGTTGCGCAGCCACGTGACCCGGGCCAGCACTGCGGCACCCGCTGCCGCCACCGCGAGCAGGATCGGGGTCGCCCACGACAGCTCCGGCGTCACGAACTCGAACGCCGCGACCAGGGTCAGCCCCAGGTAGGTCAACGCCGCGCCGAGGAGGACCGACCAGACGATGGTCCGGACCGGCGTCGGCTGCAAGCCCTGCTCGTCGTCAGCCACGAGGCACCCTGAGAGCGAGGTCGGGGCGGTGCCGTACCCCTGCAACGTCGGCAACGGCGAGCAGATCGGCGACCCTGCCGTACCCGGGCAGCACGTGGTCGGGATCGAGTTCCGCCCACGGCACGAGGACGAAAGCCCGTACGGCGGCTCGCGGGTGCGGCACGACGAGGTCCGGTTCGTCGAGGCGTACGGCTCCCACCGCGAGCACGTCGACGTCGAGGGTACGGGGGCCGTGCTGGATCGTCCTGACCCGGTGAGCAGCCTGTTCGAGGCTTTGCCCGAGCCGCAGAAGGTCCCGCGGGTCCAGGTCGGACTGACCGACGAGCACGGCATTGAGGAAAGCGGGCTGATCGACGTACCCGACCGGATCGGTCTCGTAGACCCCGGAGACCCGGAGATCCTCGAGGCCGCCGGCAGCGAGACCGTCCACTGCCCCTTGAAGGTAGCCGAGCCGGTCCCCGATGTTCGAACCGATGCTGTAGGCAACGATCATGACCGCGCCCGGGTGACCGTGACCGAGACGTCGACGGCCTCGGTGTCACGGGCCGCCCGTGGCTTGTGAACCGTCACCCGGGCCGCCACGACGGCCGGGAACGTCGTGAGTTGGTCGGCGAGCCGGTCGGCGAGAGTCTCGATGAGGTTGAACGACCACGCCGCCACGGCCCCCCGGACGGCCGCGGCTACCTGGGTGTAGTCGGGCCCGTGTGCGAGATTGTCGGTGGCGTTACCGTCGCGGGGATCGAGGCTCAGCCGTACGTCGATGACGAACTGCTGCTCCCTGCGCTTCTCCTCGGCGTAGACCCCGTGGATCCCGAACGCACTCAGCCCCGTGATGTCGATGTGGTCGAGCGAGTCGAGAATTCTGGCCATCTCGTCGGTGAGTCTCATGGGCGCTCCTTCAGCTCCTGGGCGACCGCAACGGCCGCGACGTGGTCGGCGGCAGTGTGGGTACGGACTCCCCAGACTCCCCGCAGAGCGCACCATGTCGTCACGGCGAGGGTCGCCGCATCTCGATCCCGAGGCTCGGCGCTGTGCGGCAGAGAGCCCAGGAACCGCTTGCGAGACGCTCCCCACAGCACGGGCAGGCCGATCTTCTGGAAGCGGTCGACAGCCCGCAGCAGTTCCCAGTTGTGATCCGCAGTCTTGGCGAAACCGAGCCCGGGGTCGATCACGAGCAGCTCCGGTTCGATCCCCGCCCTGACAGCGTCGCGAACCCGATGCATGAGCTCTGATTCCACGTCGTCGACGACGTCGCCGTACGTCGCGAACCCCGTCATCCGGTCACTGTGCGCCCGCCAATGCATCGCGATGTAGACGCACCCGAGTCGGGCCACGGTGCGATGCATGAGTGGGTCCGCGAGGCCGCCGCTGACGTCGTTGACCGCCACCGCACCGGCCTGCACACAGGCTTCGGCAACTTCTGCGCGCATGGTGTCGACGGAGACCGCGATCCCTTCGTCGGCCAGGGCGGTGACCACAGGCAGAACGCGGGCCAGCTCCTCGGCCGCCGGAATCCGGGCAGCTCCGGGGCGGGTCGACTCGCCTCCGATGTCGACGAGGGCCGCTCCCTGGGCGGCGAGCGTACGGCCCCGCTCGATCGCCGCCTCGGTGCGGGCATAGAGCCCCCCATCGGAGAACGAGTCGTGCGTCACGTTGACGATCCCCATGACGCGGGTGCGGTCGGGCACGAGGAGCGGCGAGATCATCCGCGATGCCCGAGGATCAGGCTCATCGCCTCGGCTCGGGTCGCCGGTTCGCGCAGGACGCCCCGTACGGCCGACGTGATGGTCTTCGAACCCGGTTTCTTCGCCCCCCGCATCGTCATGCACAGGTGCTCGCACTCGAGCACCACGATCGCGCCGAGCGGATTCAACCGGTGCACGAGCGCGTCGACGATCTGGGTGGTGAGCCGCTCCTGCACCTGCGGGCGACGGGCAAACCCGTCGACGACGCGAGCGAGCTTCGACAGACCGGTCACGCCCCGGCTGCGGCCGGGGATATAGCCCACATGAGCGACCCCCATGAACGGCACCAAGTGGTGCTCACACATCGAGTAGACCTCGATGTCGCGCACCAGCACGAGCTCGGAGTGCTCCACGTCGAAGACTTTCACCAGGTGCTCCGAAGGATCTTCCTCCAACCCGGAGAAGACTTCGGCGTAGGCGCGGGCCACACGCGCGGGAGTCTCGGTCAACCCGTCGCGGTCGGGGTTCTCGCCGATGCCGATGAGGATCTCTCGGACCGCGGCTTCGATCCGTGGCAGGTCCGTCGCCATGTCAGGCGGTCGATCCGGGCGGCCGAGGTCCGGTCTCGGGTGGCCCACTGGGCGGGCCGCCGAGCGACGAGCCGTTTCCTCCCTCGGACCCGGGAGCGCCGGGAGCAGGCCAGGCCGGCGGATCCCAGGCGGGCGGCTGCCACGAGCCGGTCGGCGTCGGATCGGTCCACGGCTCACTGGGGCCCGCCTGACCCGGCAGGTGAGCCGGCGGCGTGTGACCGGGAGGCAGCGGCGCACCGCCGGCCGGGACGGGCTGCAACTCGGCCGCGGGCCTCTCCGGGGCGGGCACCGGCGGGATCTCCGACGGCCTGCGCGTGTCCGAGCCGGTCCAGGCTGGTCTCTTCTCACGCCGCTGGAGCGACGCGAAGATCGTCGCGACCTGTTCCTTGTCGAGGGTTTCCTTCGCCAGCAGTTCCCGCACGAGGGCGTCGAGCACGTCACGGTTCAGTTCGAGCACGTCGAACGCTTCCTGGTGCGCCGACGCGATCAGCAGCGACACCTCCTCGTCGATGACCGCAGCGGTGCGGTCGGAGTAGCCACGCCCTTGCCCCATCTCCATGCCGACGAACGGCTCCCGGTCGTCGGAACCGAACCTGACCGCGCCCAGGCGGGAGGTCATGCCGTACTGCGTGACCATCGCGCGCGCCACCTTGGTCGCCTTCTCGATGTCGTTGCTGGCACCGGTGGTCGGGTCGTGGAAGACGAGTTCCTCGGCGGCCCGGCCGCCGAGCATGTACGCGAGTTGGTCGAGCAGTTCGCCGCGAGTCTGGCTGTACTTGTCCTGGTCCGGCAGCACCATCGTGTAGCCCAGTGCCTTGCCGCGCGGCAGGATCGTGACCTTCTGCACCGGATCGGTGCCGGGCATCGCCGCTGCGACCAGGGCATGGCCGCCCTCGTGGTAGGCGGTGATGAGCAGCTCCTGGCTGCTCATCAGGCGGGTACGGCGCTGCGGCCCCGCGATCACGCGGTCGATGGCCTCGTCGAGGGCAGCGTTGTTGATCGTGGTCTGGTTGGTGCGGGCCGTGAGGAGCGCGGCTTCGTTGAGCACGTTCTCCAGGTCGGCGCCCGTGAAGCCGGGGGTACGGCGAGCCACAGACATCAGGTCGACACCGGGCGCCATCGGCTTGCCCTGGGCGTGAACCTGAAGGATCTTCTCGCGCCCGTTGAGGTCGGGGGCGTCGACCGCGATCTGCCGGTCGAACCGCCCCGGCCGCAGCAGGGCCGGATCGAGAACGTCGGGTCGGTTCGTGGCGGCGATCAAGATGACGCTGCCCCGCACGTCGAAGCCGTCCATCTCGACGAGCAACTGGTTGAGCGTCTGCTCCCGTTCGTCGTGGCCACCACCCATGCCGGCGCCGCGATGACGGCCGACCGCGTCGATCTCGTCGATGAACACGATCGCCGGGGCCGCTTCCTTGGCCTGCTCGAACAGGTCACGCACGCGGCTCGCGCCGACACCTACGAACATCTCGACGAAGTCCGAGCCCGAGATCGAGAAGAAAGGAACGCCTGCCTCACCGGCAACCGCGCGGGCCAGGAGGGTCTTGCCGGTGCCGGGAGGGCCGTACAACAGCACGCCCTTCGGGATCTTGGCCCCGACAGCCCGGAATTTCGCTTCTTCGGCAAGGAATTCTCGGATCTCCTCCAGTTCCTCGATCGCCTCGTCGACACCTGCGACGTCGGCGAACGTGGTCTTGGGTGTGTCTTTGACCGCGATCTTGGCCTTGGTCTTGCCGAACTGCATGACGCGGGAGCCGCCGCCCTGCAAGGAGTTCAGGAGGAAGAAGAAGATGACCGCGATGATGACGAACGGCACCAGGGTTCCGAGCATCGTGCCCCAGAAGCCGGGAGTGGGGTTGAGTCCCTTCCACGACTCCAGCGAGCCGTCGGCCACACGCTGGTTGAGGCGATGAATGATGTCGTCCGACTGCGTGCCGACCCAGTTGGCCTTGACCTTCGTCTGCTTGTCGTCGTCCTTGGTGATCTGGATCAACTGCTCACCGTCGGTGAGGACGACCTGCTTGAGCTTGTCGTTGCCGTTGATGATCGAGACGGCTTCCGAGGTGGGCACCTCTTTGAAACCGGTCGCCTCGCCGGTCAACTGGACGATGCCGGTCAGCGCCACCAGTCCGATCAGGATCCACAACAGTGGCCCGCGCAGGAGTCGTTGGAGTGTATTCATGCCCTACCTAGAGGTCGTCCGACAGCGGCTTGACCTTACCAGCGCGCGCGAAGCGCCCCCTGTGCGTGAGCCGGGTCCGGCTGTCACAGGCTGGCCCCGATCGTCAGGGACAGCAAAGATCGGCCCGAGGCGACGACCCTCAGGAGTACACGTGAGGAGCCAGCGTGCCCACGCCGGTCAGGTTGCGGTACTTGCCGGCGTAGTCGAGTCCGTACCCGACGACGAACTCGTTGGGAATGTCGAAGCCCACGTACTTCACCTCGACGGCGTTCTTCGCCGCCTCCGGCTTGCGGAACATGGCCATCACCTCGAGGCTGGCGGGGCGGCGCGAGCGCAGGTTCTCCAGCAGGTAGGCCAGCGTGAGCCCGGTGTCGACGATGTCTTCGACCACGAGCACGTGCCGGTCGAGCAGGTTGGTGTTGAGGTCCTTGAGGATCCGCACCACACCCGACGACGAGGTGCCGGCCCCGTACGAGGAGATCGCCATCCAATCCATCTCGCAGTGACCCCGGAGGCGTCGCGAGAAGTCGGCCATCACCATGACAGCGCCGTTGAGCACGCCGACCAGCAGGACATTCTTGCCGTCGTAGTCGCGGTCGACCTCGGCCGCGATTTCGTCCAGTCGATCGTCGATCTGGGACTGGGTGAACAGGACATTCGCAAGGTCGTCGGAGACGTCAGTCAGATCCACAGCGGCCGAGCCTATCGGCCCGCGTGCGGCACGATCTCCAGCCGCCCGCGCTGCCGGACCACGCGTCCTCCCGGTACGTCCACCCCCGCCTGGCCGTGCCAATCGAGGATCAGCGCCACCACCCGCCGTACGTGCCCTGCCGCACACTCCCCCATGCCTTCACGCCGAAGCCAACCGAGCAACGCCCGCTGTCGCAGTGCGGCCGGCGCTTCGGCCAAGACACTCACCGACACACCCGTCGACGCCGGGTCTTCCTGCCTCGCCGCGACCGCGGCATCGCGCAACACACGTGCCCCGAGGGAATCCAGCAGGTCGGCATCGACGCGGCACAACGCCGCGGTTCGCGCCAGCGCCTCGGGGATCCCCGGTCCCAACGCCGATTCCAGATCGGCCATCACGTTCCGCGCACGCACGCGCGCGAAGTCCGGGTCCGCGTTGTGGGGGTCGTCCCACCAGGCGATTCCCTGCTCCTCGCAGGCGGCGCGCGTGACCTCTCGCGGCACGGACAGCAGTGGCCGTACGAGCCGACCTGACCGTACGGCCATGCCCGCGAGAGAGCGCGTACCCGACCCACGGGCCAGTCCCAGCAACACCGATTCCGCCTGGTCGTCACGGGTGTGACCGAGCAAGACGAGACAGTTTCGGTCTGCCAGGAGTGCGCGATAACGAGCGACCCGTGCTGCCGCCTCGGGACCGTCACCCCGCTCGACCACGTCCACGGCCACCACGTCGCAGGGCAGGCCCAGCCGTACCACCGTTGCCCGAGCCGCGGCCGCCACCTCCGCCGAATCCGGCTGCAGGCCGTGGTCCACGACCAGGCCCGTGACGGAAACACCCGGCCACGCGTCACGACGCACGCACCAGGCCGCCGCTGCCGCCAGCGCCAGCGAATCCGCGCCACCCGACACCGCCACCACCAGGCCGGACACCGGTCTCTGGCCGAGTCCCGAACGACCCGCTGCGAGTGGCTCGGCCAGGACTGGGGTCACAGCGTCGCGTACGGCCACCGCCACGGTCAGCGCGGACGGCCCCAACTCCCGCCTGGCCATCAGCAGACCCGGTCGACCCAACGAGCGGGCTCCGAGATCTCCTCGGGAGTCGGCAAAGTCTCGACGCCGAGGTAGGCCCGGTTAAGACCGTCGACGCCCACGGCCTCGACCACTTGGCGACAGAACGAGGCGCCGTTGCGGTACTGGGCGACCTTCACGTCGAGCCCCGTGAGCGTTCTCAGCACGGCGTCGAAGCCGGGCGCCTCCCGCCTCACCTGGAACCGCGCCCGGATGGCGTCCACCCCAGGAATCTTGCCGGTGCGATCCATCATGAAATCCGCGTAGCCCTCGAGCAGGCTCATCACCGCGGTGATCTCGCCGAGGGCCGCCTTGCCGTCGGCTCCGAGAGCAGCCTCCAGGAGCGCAGCCGCACCGAGCGACGGTCGCCACCCCGCCGGAGTCTGGGCTTCGCCGGCGACGACCCGAGCCAGGAGGCCGCGCAGGTGGTCGGCCAGCCAGGGCGCGTGTGCGAATTGGTACCGGTGCGTCACCTCGTGCACGCACACCCAGAGCCGGAACGCGTGATGGTCGACTCCCAGCTTGCGTTCTGCGTCGGCCACGTTCGGCGCGACCAGCAACAGCCGCGGCGTCGCCGCGAACGGATCGAACTGACCGAGCACCTTCGTTCCGAGCCAGGCCAGCGTCGTACCCACCTGCAGCGCTGCGGCCCCACCCACGGCACGTTCGACCAGGGTCGGGGAGGTCGAGGTGTACGGCCCGAGCAGTCCGCCCGCGAGATCGGCGTTCCAGCGCAACCAGGTCGGCCGGTCCACGACGTACGGCTCAGCCGCCGGCGGGGCCGTGAGCTGTGTCGTCCCGGAGACGATCGCCTCGGCCCGCTCGGCGCAGACGCGAAGGTCGGCGACCAGCTCCGCGATCTCGTCTCGAGACAGCTTCGGCCCGGCCGGCACCAGGCCGAGACCGACCTTGGTGGCCGACGACCAGTCCACCGGCGGAACGTTGTTCATGCCCGCGGAGCCTACTGGCGGGCACGGACACTCTGCGCGCGAGCCGCCCCCGTCCTGATCGCCGGCCGTTCAGGGGCATCCACACGCAGCGACCACCGTAGAGACTCGTTCGAGCCAGTCACGAGCCGCCAGGTCTCCGTTGGGTACGACGTCGTTGGCCATGAAGGCAAAGACGACCGTCGCGCCGTCGGCCGTCTTGGTGAATCCCGCCAGCGTGTGGACGCCAGTCAGAGTGCCGGTCTTGGCGCGCACCATCCCCCGGCCTGCTCCCTCGGTGGTCGGATCGTCGAACCGCGCGTAGAGAGTCCCGTCCGCAGCGGCCGTCGGGAGTCCGGTGACCAGGGCCCGGTAGCGATCGTCGGAGAATCCCTTCGCGACCGCCTCCGCCAACGCCGTGGCCGAAGCTCGGTCGCCTCGCGACAGGCCGGACCCGTCCTGCATGACCGTCCCGTCTCGCCAGAGCCCGATTTCGACGAGTTTGGCAGGTACGGCGATCTGGGCATCGGCGATCGAACCCGGACGCCCCGCCGCGAGCGCGACGTGCCGGAACAGCACCTCGGTCGCGTCGTTGTCGGAGTGCAGGAGCAGTTCGGACACGATGAGGTCCAACGGCAGGGACTGCACGCTCGCCACCGTGGCGGCGCCGGCCGGCGCGACGGAGGAAGCCGTACCTGAGACCGTGATGCCGCGGGCGGCCAACTGGGCGGCGAAGGCGGCGGCAGCGTCCTGACTCGGGGTGTCACGGTGAACACCGCCCACGATTCCCTCGTCGATCCACAGCGCCGACGTGGGCGTCGCGAACTCCTTGTAACCGGGCAGCCAGGCCGGATTCCAGCCGGGTCCGGTGAAAAGGGTGTCGTCGTACCCGAACGTCACGGCCGTCACGCCTTTTGCTTTGAGGGCGGTGGCCGTCGCCTCGGCGAGGTCGACGATCGAGGCGCGGGCGGGGTACGTCTGGGTCCCGGCGCCACGGAGGTACGGGTCACCACCGCCCACGAGCACGATCTGGTTGCCGGCCCCCTGGACGACCTTGGTGGTGAACCGGTGATCGGGGCCGTAGGCGGCCAGGGCCGCCGCCGAGGTCAACAGCTTCAGGGAGGAGGCCGGAATCAGGGCCCGATCGGCCGATTCTCCCGTGATCAGGGTGCCGGCGGTGTCCACCACAGACATCGCGGCCGTACCCACTCCGGGGCGGGGTACGGCTTGAAGCTTGGTCAGGAGCGTCTGCGGGTTCGGAGCCGTACCCGTGGCCGTACCCGCCGCAGGCGCCGGCGTCACCGGGGTGGGAGTCGGTGTCGGTGTGGCCGCGTACAAGGTCGGATCGATGGTGGAGTTGCCGCCGTCGACCCACAGACCCGTGGCGTACAGCACACGGGGCCCACCCCACCAGACACCGCCGGCGACCACAGCGAGCACGACCAGCATGACGAGCGCTGGGCGCCACTCGGCTCGTAGCACGATCGTCTCCTGCGGTCTATGGTGAGTCTTCAAGGACTCGTTCATCATAGAAAGACGCCCTACGTGCCCACTGACTTCCGGCAGCAACTGCACATCGAGCGTCCCGAGGGGATGCACTTCGACGTCACCATTGAGATTCCTCGGGGCTCGAAGAACAAGTACGAGCTCGACCACAAGACGGGCCGAATCCGGCTGGACCGGACCCTGTTCACCTCGACCCAGTACCCGTCGGACTACGGGTTCATCGAGGGGACGCTCGGGCAGGACGGCGATCCACTCGACGCGCTGGTGTTGGTTCCCGAGGCAACGTTCCCCGGGGCGCTCATCGAGTGCCGCGCGATCGGCATGTTCCGGATGACCGACGAGATGGGCGGCGACGACAAAGTGGTCTGCGTGCCGACCGCTGACACCCGTCAGGCGTACTTGCGCGATATCGGCGATATTCCCGAGTACATGCTGCTGGAAATCCAGCATTTCTTCACTGTGTACAAGGATCTCGAGCCCGGAAAGTCTGTCGAAGGTGCCGTCTGGACCGGTCGCGCAGCGGCTGAAGCCGAGATTCGCGCATCTTACGAGCGCGCCAAGGGCACGCATTTCGAGCACCACCACGTCAATCTGGCGTAGGCGCTCCCGCGCCGGCTGATCAGCGGTTCCTTAAATCCATACGCCGAGGGCGTAGCCTCCTGCGGCGGCGACGAGTGACAGCGTCAGTTGAACCATGAGCATGACCAGAGCCAGGCGGGTACGGCGCTGCTGGATGAGCCGTACCGTCTCGAACGACGCCGTCGAGAACGTCGTATAGCCGCCCAGGAACCCCGTGCCGCCCACCAACAGCAACTCGGCCGGAACGACCCGGACCGCGACCATCCCGGCCACCACACCGAGGCAGAACGCGCCACTGACGTTGACGACCACGGTGCCGACCGAACCCACGGTGCGAATCCGCGCCCGCAGGAGCCCGTCGAGCACGAACCGCGTCGCCGCGCCGAGTCCCCCGGCCAGGGCCATCACCACGATGATCATCGGGGATGTCTCCGTGAGGCGACGGCAATGCCGGCCGCGGCCAGCAGAGCTCCGCTGACGAGGGTGGCGATGACGTACGCCACAGCCCACCACCACCGCCCTTGACCCGCCAACACGACCGTGTCGACCGCGAAGGCGGAATAGGTGGTGAAGGCACCGAGGAATCCGGTGCCGAAATGCAGTCGCGCAAGGCGCAACCAGCCGTGATCCGGGCCACGACGCGCCAACAACTCCAGCATCAACCCGAGCGCGAACGACCCGGCTAGGTTCACGGCCAGGGTGGGCACAGGCAGTCCGGCGAGGCGGGGTACGGCATCGCCCACGACCCACCGGGCGACCGTACCGAACGCACCGCCGAGGAAGACGACGTAGACGTAGCGGAATCGCAGGTGCAAGGGCCCCCGGTAATGCACGACCGCGTCGACATCGGCGTCGACGGGCAGTTCGGGACGTGAGTCGGGCCGCACCAGGTCTGCCATCGACTTGGGCTCCCTTCTCACGGCCGCCTCAGCGTATCCGTCTCGGGCCTGCCGTACCCTCCTGATCGAGGTACGACGAAAGGACCGGTGCGACGTGGCCCAGGACCAGTCAGGCGAGAAGGTCTTGTTCCTGATGCGGCATGCGACCGCTGAGCACTTCGGGATCGGCGGCGACCGGATGCGGTCCTTGACGACCAGTGGTCGCGAAGAAGCCTCTCGCGTCGGACGGGACCTCGCGAACGCCGCGATCGAGAAGGTACTCGTGTCGAGCGCGGCCCGTACCCGGCAGACCGCGTCGCAGTTGGGCCTCGGCGTCGACACGGTCAGTCTCGACGACCTGTACAACGGAGGGTCCTGGACGATCTTGGAGTGGGTTCAGGGGTTGGCCGACGACGTGAAAGTCGCCCTCGTGGTCGGTCACAGCCCCGGAATCCCTTCCCTGGTTCACGACCTCGCAGACGAAACGTCCGACCACGAGGCAATGGCGCAGATCTCCACCCACTTCCCGACCGGCACGTGCTGCGAACTGCGCTTCCAGGGTTCGTGGTCGGGGCTCGAACAGGCCTGCCTCGTCCGTACGATCCTGGCTCATCCGCCACGTTGACCGTTCGGACCAGGCGACCTCACCCCGTCGGCGTTTCCTGACGGAAACGCAACAGCCAGGAGTCGCCGACTCGCACCCACACCGAGGAGGAGAGGAACTCCTCTCCCTCGCGACGCAGCCGACACCGTACGAGCAGTGCATGATCGGCGAGCGCATCGACACCGAGCACCGTCAACTCCGTACGTCCTCCGAGCACCGCCGCCCGGGCCAAGAGCGACCCCCGCGTGCGGATCTGCCCGGAGGCCTCGAAGCCCACGTAGTCGGGATGGAGCAAGTCGGCGAGCCTTTCCCGGTCGAGCCGTACCTCGTCGGTGAGCAACGCTCGTTCGAGCTCGACCACCAGGGTTTCAGGCTCGGGTACGGCCTGCGGCCACACCGCTGCGGCGCCGGACCGATCCGCCCGATCCGCCGACCGCTGCTGCGACAAGGGCCAGGATCCAGACCGAGACGGCAGCTCGCCGGGGTCTTCGTCGAAAGTGAAGAGGTCCACCTGGACAACGGATGCCTCCCTGCGACGGCCACCGAACCCGGGGCCGAGGCGCGGGGGCTGACCGTCGCGGTACGCGGTCGCCACCGCCCGGGCAAGTTCGTCGGCCTTGTCGTTCAGCGAATGACCCGCGTGGCCCTTGACCCAGTCGAACTGGACCGTACGACCAGACAGTTCCGAATCCAGTTGTTTGACGAGGTCGACGTTGAGCACCGGCGAGCCGTCCGCCTTCCGCCACCCCTTGCGCTTCCAGCCCGGGATCCACGTGGTGCACACGTTGATCGCGTACTGCGAATCACACAGCACCTGGAGGGCCTCGCCGCTGTCCCTGGTCTGCCGGAGGAGATCCAGTACGGCCATCAGCTCGCCCATGTTGTTGGTCCCGTGGGGCCAGCCCCCGGCCGCCCAGCGGTCGTCGTCGACGTACCACGCCCACCCCGCCGGCCCCGGGTTCGACAAGGCTGAACCGTCGGCCGCGGCAGTGATCATGCGCGACATCCTGCCGTACCCGCCACGTCAGCCGTGCGGACCGACCCGCTCAGACCTGCCTCGTGCAGGATTCGCAGATGGGTGCGGTGGGCCACGCCGGGCCGACCAGGCCTTGGGCCAGCCAGCCGCCTCTCGGAATGCCGCCGGGCAAGGCCCAGATCGACGACCCGATGGCCGCTGTCCACTCGTTCAGAGCGTCCATGGCATCCAACCTCTGTTGCACCGGGGTGAACTGGGCGGCGATCGACCGCACGAACGCGATGAACAGCAGGCCCGACCTGCGGATTCCGTCGGAATCGTCAGTGTAGTTCAGCCCGCGGCGCAACATTCGCCGACCGCCGTTGACGTCGGGATGGGCGAGCCGCGCGTGGGCGTTCGTCGGGATCACCGGCTGACCCGTCGCATCGACTGCACCCAGATCGAGCGCATCGGTCTCCCGTTGCCCGGTGAGGGGGGACCCGTCGCTCAGTCGGCGCCCGATGACCTTTTCTTGCCGTTCCCGGTTGAGCGTGTCCCAAACGTCGAGGTTCATCTCGATCCGGCGCAACACCATCGTGGTTCCCCCGGCAAACCAGCCCTGGGTATCGGCGGACCAGACCGCTTGTTCGAGGTCGATCCCCGTGGGATTCCCCGTCCCGTCGACCTGCCCGAACAGATTCCTCCCGGTGAGCGGCTGTCCGGCACCGTCGGTTCCTCGCCACGACCCCGTCTGTCGCCACCTCACCGTGGCGAACGGGGCGGCGTCCCTCGTCATGACGCGTTCCGCGTATGCCACCGAGGTCGCATCGTCGGCGGCCACCATCACGAGCAAGTCGCCGCCGGACCACCGTGACTGGAGTTTGTCGTGGGTCATGGGTGGGACGTCGAGGAATCCGTCGGGCCGTTTGGTCTCGAGTCCCGTCAGGGCAAAGATCCCCGGACCGAACCCGACGGTCACCGTGAGCGAGACTCCCCCGTACGACAGTTCCGGCACCGGGTCACCCAACGGCGATTTGCCCTCCATCAGGGGCGGGATGTCCGAACTCCACACCCGCAGCAGCCGGGCCAGCGCCAGCGCGTCGGTGCTGGGTAGCAGGTCGTACGCGACGAGCGTGGTCGCCGCCGGGGTGGGGGTATCGATCCCGGCTTGGTGCCGCCCGAACGGGTCGTACGTCCGATGCTGCGGCCCGCTCGGGGCCGGGACCGGTGTGACAGCCGGGCGGGTGACGGCGAGGAGTCCGGCGGCTCCGAGGGCTACTGCCCCGCCGGCGGCGCCGTACCCGAGGAGCCCTCGCCGGCTGACGTCGGTCACTTCGTCGACGGGGTAGGCGTGCCGTGGTAGTGGTCTTCTTCTTCGCTGAACACCTTGACGGGCGCGGTCACCGTCAGCTTCTGACCAGACGAGAAGGCCAATTCCACTGTCACTTCGGAACCGACGGGCAAGGGTTGCTTCAGGCCCATGAGCATGACGTGGTACCCACCCGGAGTCAGGTGCAAGTGCGAGCCCGCCGGGATAGCGACGCCGTTGGGCGCCTTCTGCATGACGGTCTTTCCGGAGCTGTCCTTGACCATTTCGTGGATCTCGCACATGTTCGCGACCGATGTCGACGCCCCCACCAGCGACACGTTGGCGTCGCCCGGGTTGGACAGTGTCAGGAAGGCCGCGCTCATCGTCGTGTCGGTGGATCCGTCGGTGGTCCGCACCCACGGCGACTCCACCACGATATCGGGCTGCGCGGCGGTGGCAGCCGGCTTGCTGGAGCACGAGGTCAGCAGCGCCAGTCCCCCGGCAGCACCCAGGACGACAAGGCGACGAGTGAGGAGAGCCATACTCGGCAGTCTGCCACCGGCTTTGTCGACTGCGCACAGCCGGGTGGGCTCGCGGACGTCACGAAACGCCGGGCGACGCGATTACTTCACGTACACGTGAGCGTTCACGCCCCCGGTGCAGGTCGTGAAGTCGGTCACCGTGCAGGTCATCTCGTACTCCTGGTTCGTCACCGGAGAGGTCGCCCTCACGGTGAACGTCCC
>JBDHZQ010000041.1:0-19523 GCA_039811945.1 Propionibacteriaceae bacterium | reverse complement strand
CGCGGCGAGGTGGGCGCCTCGAGAACCCCGGCGCCGCGTCGCATGTCGTCCAACGACCGCAGCGTGCCCGGGTCGTCGAGCGACTCCCGGTCGTGCTCGTACGTCGCGAGGATGTAGCGCCCGAACAGCGGTACCGACAAGCGGATCTCGCCCCGCCGCGGGCTGTAGACGTCGCCCGACTTGATCGCGTGATCGCGCACCTGGCTCAGGTCGGACGCGCTCCGGCCCAGCGTTCGGCTCATCGCCTTCGCGCTCGCCGCTCCCCCGTTGACGGCCACCGCGGCCAGGTACTCGCGTTCGCGATCGGGCATCGCGGCCCACCTGGGGTCGAACGTGCCGTCGGTCAGTCCGTCGAGGACGGCCGGGGATGCGGCGACGACGTCGGCCACGGTGATGGTCGGCCCGGCGGCGTGTCTCCACACGGCGTCGGCGAACAACTGCAGGTGGGCCGGGTAGCCGTTCGTCGTCTCCAGAATCCGGTCCACCGCCTCCGGCGCCCAGACGACCTGCCGAGCCAGCGCCGGTTCCACGAGCGCCCGCCGCGCTTCCCGAGGCTCGAGTGCGACGGGCAACAGGCGTGCGGTGAACAGCCGCTCGGGATGGGTGACGCCGGCGGCGTTGAGCGCGTCACGAGTGTTGGGCAGTCCGGTGGCAGCGAACAACACGTGGGCGTCGGGGTGGTTGACGTTGAGTCGCTGCAGGGTGGCCGCGAGCAAGACGAGGTCGTACGGCGTCGCCACCTGCAGTTCGTCGACGGAGATCATGACGCCGCCTCTGCCGCCTCGGCCCCGTCCCCGGGCTTCGGCGAGGTCGGCGAGCAGTTGGGCGACCCGACCCGGCGAGACGCCATGGGACGTCCCGGTCTCGGGCGACCAATCCACGCCTGCACCGAACCCGAACGCCGTGAGCTGGACCTTACGCAGCGACTCGATATGACGGCTGACCGTCTGCCAGGCCGTACTGTGTTCGTCCAGCCTCTGCTCGGCATAGTCGAGCAGGCTGTCGACGAGCGTGGTCTGTCCCCGTACCGCCTGCAGGTCGATGACCTCGAAACCGAGGCTCTCGGCGCGCTCACCGAACCGGCCCAACACCACGGTCTTGCCAACACCTCGCGGGCCCAGCAGGAGCGTGTCGCGCGCGTAGACCCGCCCACCCGCGAGCACGTCGTTGACCATGAGTTCCCAGTCGCGCAGGAACGCCGCCCGGTCGGCGAGCACGGGTGGCTGATGCCCCGCCCCGGGGGTGTAGACGCTGCCGTACATCGCCGCTCCTCTCATACGGGGTCATACAACCGCGATTGTATGAAAGCGATTGTGGCTGGTGGCCATTCGATGCCCATCCCTGGCAAGGTGAGAACTCAATCGTGTGGCCTTGCTGGAGGGAGCGAGATGGAAGTCGTCATCTGCGAGTCGGAGGCACAGGTCGCCGAGGTCTCCGGGTCGAAGGTCGCTAGGGTCTGCCGCGACGTGGGTCCCGAGGTGGTGCTCGGCGTGGCGACAGGTTCGTCGCCGGTGGCGCTGTACGACTCCCTCGCTCGGCGCGTCGCCGCCGGAGATCTCGACCTCTCACGAGCCTCGGCGTTCGCGCTGGACGAATACGTGGGCCTGCCGCCAGGCCACCCCGAGTCGTACGCCGAAGTCATCCGTCGCACCGTGACCGAGCCGTTGGGCATGGATCCGGCCCGCGTTCACACGCCAGACGGATTCGCCGACGACATCGAAGCAGCTGGAGAGGAATACGAGGCTGCCATCCGGGCCGTGGGTGGCGTGGACTGCCAGATTCTCGGCGTGGGCAGCAACGGCCACGTCGGGTTCAACGAACCCACGAGTTCCCTGGCGTCACGCACGCGGATCAAGACCCTGACCGAAGCGACCCGACGCGACAACGCGCGCTTCTTCGACTCCATCGACGACGTTCCGCGTCACTGCCTCACCCAAGGGTTGGGCACGATCATGGCCGCCGCCCACGTCGTACTCGTCGCTCAAGGTCAGCACAAAGCGCCCGCGATCGCCGCCCTCGTCGAGGGTCCGGTCACGTCGCGCTGGCCGGGGTCGGTCCTGCAGATGCACCGACACGCGACCGTCGTGATCGATCGCGCCGCCGCGAGTCGACTCGAACTCCTCGAGTACTACATCGAGACCTATCGCTACAAGCCGTCTTGGCAGCGATTCGACGCTCGGTGACATCCGGTGCGAGCGGTCCGCTACGCGAGGTACGGGGAGCCTCCGGTTCTGGTCGACGTCCCGGTGCCGGCGTGTCCTGAGGGCGGGATCCTCGTCGACGTTCGAGCCGTGGGCGTCTGCCGGTCGGACTGGCACGCGTGGCAGGGCCACGACCCGGTTCCGCTGCCGATGATCGGCGGTCACGAGTTTGCCGGGGTGGTGCGGGAGTCGCGGGTACGGCGATGCCGCCCCGGCGATCGGGTGACGGTACCGTTCGCGATCGGCTGCGGGCTCGCCACGTGCGCCCAGTGCGCGGAGGGCGACCCGCACGTCTGTCCCGACCAGCACCAACCTGGGTTCACGTACGACGGAGCTTTCGCCGAGGTCGTGGCCGTTCCGGCCGCTGACACCAATGTCGTGGCGCTCCCCGAAAGCCTGGGGTTCGTGGCCGCGGCGGCTCTCGGGTGTCGGTTCGCGACCGCCTACAGGGCGGTGAAGCACCAAGGACGGCTCACGGCCGGTGAGCGGGTGGTCGTCCTGGGGGCAGGCGGGGTCGGCTTGTCTGCGGTACGGATTGCCGTCGCCCTCGGGGCGCACGTGGTATGTGTCGACACCTCGGCGGCGGCACTCGCGATGGCGACCGCGAGCGGAGCGGTTGCGGCGATCCAGATGGACGCCCAACGCAGCGCAGGAGATCTCGCGTCGGTCCTTCTCGACACCACCGACGGCGGTGCCCACCTCAGCATCGACGCGGTGGGTTCTCCCGCGCTGCTGGAAGCCGGATTGCTGGCCCTGCGCCCGCGCGGGCGCCACGTGCAGGTCGGGTTGCTGCTGGGCCCAGCCGCCGACCCGCCGGTGCCGATGGCGCGGATCATCGCCCGAGAGCTCCAGGTGCTCGGCAGTCACGGCATGCCCGTGCGGGACTACGCCGAGATGTTGGACTTCGTCGTGGCGATCGATCTGTCGGGGCTGGTCGGTGAGGTGATCGACCTGGAATCGGCGCCGTCCGCACTGATCCGCTTGGGTGAAGGCAGTCAGCCGGCCGGGATGACCGTGATCGAGCTGAGCTGACTCAGGTTCTGAGCCGCCTCCTTCGCGGCAGCCTTCTGGGCCTTCTTGGAGGCGCGCACGAGGGCCAGCGACTCGGGGTCGCGCACGTCGGCGACGGAGTAGTTCTGCTTGCTCGCGAATTCACCGCCCGCCTGCTCCCACCCCGGCGGTGTGATGCCGTACTGCTTGCCCAGGAGGGCGGTGAAGATCTGGGACTTGACCTTGCCGAAGCCAGGCAGCTTGGCAATCCGGGCAGCAAGTGCCTGACCGGTGGGCGCGTCGTAGAGCCGAACTGCGGAACCGTCGTACTCGGTCACGAGGATCCGGCACAGGTCCTGAATCCGCGCGGCCATCGACTTGGGGAACCGATGGACCCCCGGCGGCGTGGAACAGAGGACCGCGAACTCCTCGGGGTCGGCCTCGGCGATCGCCCGTACGTCGAGGCCGCCCATGCGCTGGCTGATCACGTACGGCCCCGAGAAGGCCTTCTCCATCGGGACCTGCTGGTCCAGCAGCATCCCGATCAGGAGCGCGTTCGGGTCGTCGGAGAGCAGGCGATCGGCGGCCGGGTTGCCGGTGAGGTACAGGTCAGGCATGGGGTCAGTCTGGCTCAGTGGCCGACGACGCGCCATGGGGTGCGGGATGACCTGGCCCCTTCGGCGTGGGCGAGCCGGGGCGCTGCTAGGGTCCGACGGGACGCTGGGCGCGGGGGACGCCGTCAGCGTCGGGGGGAGAAATCATGGCACCGGATGTGCCCACACCGGGTCGCGCCTTGCTGGCCGAGTTGCGTGCGACCGCTGCCGAGTACCGAGCTGAGGCTGAACGCGCTCACCAAGCGCTCAAAGCGCTCCGGGGGAAGGCTCGGGATTCGCTCGTCGAGATCGTGGTCGAGCTCGACGGCCGCCTGTCTTCGATCGAGTTCGACCCCTCGCTGGGATCAGGATCGGTCTCGCGGCTCAACGTTTCGGTCGAGACCGTGTACGCCGAAGCCCTGGCAGCCGCCGGCCGCGAGGCGGCCCGATCCTTGCCGGCGGCCCTGGGTGGCCTCGACGCGCCTCTCCACGCCGAGGGCGAGCCCGATCGCGGTGAGACCGAGTGGGTCGACGTCGCTCCCCTGCCGCCCGCTCCACCAGCGTTCGACGTCAGCCAGTACCCGAACTTCACGTTCGCTTACCCACCGGAGGTCGATCCCTTCGCCGTCGCGCGTGCGCAGGTGGAAGCCGAAGTCCGGGCGGCGCAGCTGGCCCGCCCGCAGGTGGAAGCCGTACGTGCCACAGCCGAAGGCAGGCACCTCACCATCGAGGTCGACGGCACTGGCGTCGTGAACCGGGTGCGATTCTCGCCCTCCGCCTTCACCGAGCGCCCGACCGTGCTGTCGGCCGAGGTGCTGAGCGTGTACAACGAAGCCCGCGCGACAGCCCGCGAGCAAGTCGCCGCAGTCCTGGCCAGTGTCGGACTGACGGCGTCCTTCGACGGCCTGGAAGGAGACAGCCCGCGATGATCATGAGTTGGGATCCGGACCGAATCCGAATGGCAGGTGACCGTTTTGCCAGTCTGGCGGAAACCACGCAGAAGGTGGCCGTGTCGCTCCCGATGCTCCGTCCCGAAGCGTACGGGAGTCTGGTCGGAACAGCAGCATCGATGACGGAGCCCGCGACCAGAGAAGCGAATCGCCATTTCCTATTCGCCCTGTCGACCGTGCTGCAGGAAGTCAGCTGGCGGCTCCGCGATACGTCCAGAAGGTACGAGGAGGTGGAGTCGGAAGCCCTCGATGCGATCGAGGATCTTCTGAACCAACTCGAAACAGATCCGAGCGAGCCATGACCACCCAAGCCACCCTCAAGCAGGCGACCGAGATCGTCGCCCGGGGAACCGACTCCCGCTCCGACATTGACCGGACGGCCGCCGACAACCTCTTCGCTCTCCAGCAGGAGATTGATCTCTCGCAATCGGTTGACCAGCGCCTGCCGAGGGCCTTCTGCTGGTGGATCGCCGAGCATCTCGGGCCGTTCCAGAAGGTTCTCAACGAGTTGAAGGGATCGCCGAACGAGGTCGTGTCGTACGGCAATGCCGTCGAGCGCGGGGGTTCCTTAGTCTTTGACGCGTTCGATCGGGAGTCGATCGAGTTGACGCCGGCCGCGCTTCGTTGGCAGGGCCCGGCGAGCACTGCGTACCGCCGTACCGTGCGCGAACTCGAACGTCTACTCGAGGCCTACCAGCGGGCTTGCGTGGCGATCGGACGTGAGGAGATCGTCGCTGCCGCTCGGATTGGTGCGGTCCGCCGGTACATCGCCGAACAAGTTGCTTTCATGGTGGTGCAGCTGATCAGGGCGGCGTGCCAGGCCGCGACTGACTTCCTGGACAATCCGGTAGCAGTGTTCGAGTCGTTCGTTGACTGGGCAGCGAAATTCGTGCTCGGCTACGTACAGGGCGTGATCCATCTGATCCAGCTGCTGATCGCCGATATCACCCGACTCATGGGTCAAGTCAAGGGAATTGGGGACAGCCTCGACAGGGCGGCTTCGGTGCTGGAGGGCCAAGGCGATCCTGGGGCGACGAGTGATCTCAACCCCAACGGCAAGGCAGCCAAGCATATAGGCACCGAGCCGCAGAAAGACGACCTGATCTTGGCCCACTTGGCAGATGGGCTTGACAGCGACCCAAAAAAGGACAAGGACAAGCCTAGGGTGATTGACGGCTACCACCGGCTCACCCCGGAGCAAGTCAGGGCCAAGCTCGGGATTGATCCACGCCTGCTGCGTGACGACAAGACTGGTTTCGTAGCCGTGATCTTCGAGAAGGACGGCGAGTACGTCGTGGCCTTCGCCGGCACCGACTTCAATACTCGCGAAGACGTTGGCGAAGACGCCCAGGGTGGCATGACGGTGTCGGGGCAATCGGCCAACGCGATCGCTTTGGCGAAGGCGATCAACGCGAGCAAGATCGCCGACGACGTGGTCTACACCGGTCATTCGCTCGGTGGGCGGCTCGCATCGGTCGCCAGCATGGTGAGCGGCAACCCGGCGGTGACGTTCAACGCCGCCGGAGTCAGTCCGGCCACGGTGTCGTACCTCGCCGGTGTCAACGGGATCTCGACAGAGCACATGTACGCCCAACTCGCAACCGGCCAAGTGAGGGCTCACTCGACGAGCGACTGCATGCTGACCTACCTCAACGAACGGAGCCCGGTCGCCGGCATGTTCCCCGACACCGTCGGGGTCCAGATCCACCTGGGTGGCGAACCACGCCCGATCAGCCCGCTTGACCCACTGGGTGCCTTGGAGCAGATCAAAGCCGGTCACGGAATGCCCAACGTCGACATGCAGATGAGGAAGCAGTTCCCCGAAACGTTCGGAGGCACCTCCTGAAACTCAGAAGTTGATCATGTGGCCACCGATGCCCTCGACCGCCTCCTTGATCGCTTCCGACAAGGTCGGATGGGCATGGATGTTGCGGCCCATCTCGTCTGCGGTGAGGTCCCAGAGTTGGGCGAGGGTCAACACCGGCAGGAGTTCGGTGACGTCGGGACCGACCATGTGCGCGCCGAGGATCTCGTTGTGGGTGGCATCGGCCACGACCTTCACGAACCCGACGGCGTCGCCCAGGCCCCACGCCTTCCCGTTCGCCGAGAACGGGAATTTGGCGACCTTGACGTCGTACCCCTTCTCTTTCGCCTGAGCTTCGGTGTAGCCGAACGAGCCGACCTGCGGCTGGCAGTACGTCGCCCTCGGGATCATGTCGTAGTTGATCGGCATGGTCTCGGCGCCCGCGATCGTCTCGGCGGCGACCACACCTTGAGCCTCTGCCGTATGGGCGAGCATCAGCTTGGCGGTCACGTCACCGATCGCATAGACGCCGGGAACGTTCGTGCGCATGTAGTCGTCGATCTCGATGGCGCCGCGATCGGTGAGCTTGACGCCGGTGGAGTCCAAGCCGTACCCCTCGGTGCGCGGAGCGAATCCGATGCTGAGCAGCACCTTGTCTGCCTCCAGTATCGACTCGTCGCCACCCTTGGCCGGCTTGATCGTCACCTTGACGCCGTCGGGGCTTTCGTCGATCTTCTGCACGCCGTGCCCGAGCTTCAGCTTGATTCCGAGCTTCTTGTACGCCTTGGCGATCTCGGCGGACACTTCCTTGTCCTCCAAGGGAACCATCCGGTCGAGGTACTCCACGATCGTGACCTCGACACCGTAGTTGCGCAGCACGTAGGCGAACTCCGTACCGATCGCTCCCGCACCACAGATGATGATCGACTTCGGCAGCGAGTCGGACAGGATTTGCTCTTCGTACGTCACGACCCGATCGCTCTTCGTCACGCCGGGAAGCATCTTGGTGACCGAGCCCGCGGCGATGATGACGTGGTCGGCGGTGACGGTCTCTTCCCCGTCGTCGGTCTTGACCACGATCGTCTTCGCATCGGTGAAGGTTCCCCAGCCGTTGAACTCGGTAATGCGGTTCTTCTTCATCAGGAAGTGGATGCCGTTGACCATCCGATTCGAGACCGCCCGGCTACGCGAGTACGCCTTGCCGTAGTCGAACGACACCTCACCCGAAATGCCGAACGTGTCGGCCTCGTGGGTGAAGATGTGAGCCAGCTCCGCGTTGCGCAGCAACGACTTGGTCGGGATGCAGCCGACGTTGAGGCAAACACCGCCCCACCATTGCTTCTCGATCACCGCGGTCTTGAGACCGAGCTGCGAGGCGCGGATCGCGGCGACGTAGCCTCCGGGGCCACCACCGAGGACGACGACGTCAAAGTGTGTGCTCATGGTCGTCACCTTAGCGATTTCAGCCCGTCGGTCACGGGGCTGTGATGACATGGTCCGGGTGAGGATCCTCGTGTTGGGGGGTACGCAGTTTCTCGGTCGGGCCACGGCACTTGCCGCCTCGGCGCGAGGACATGCTGTGACGTGCCTAGCCAGGGGTCAAAGCGGAGCCACGGCCGCCGGCTGCGCACTCGTGAAAGCCGACCGCGATTCCGACCTGGGTCTGGCCTCGGTGGCCGCTCGGCGCTGGGATTCGGTGATCGACGTGGGTCGCCAGCCAGCGCACGTCCGGCGAGCGGTGCGAGATCTCGGGCCGGTGGCCGGGTCGTACCTGTTCGTCTCGACCGTGAGGGTGTACGCCGAGACCACCCGGGCCCGGATCGACGAGTCGGCCCCGACGCTCGATCCCTCGCGCGACGACATCGTGTCACCGCAGGAGTACGGCGAGGGCAAGGTTGCCTGTGAGAACTACGTGACCGCGGGCGTCGGAGATCGTTCGATGATCGTGCGGGCCGGTCTGTTGGGTGGACCCGGCGATGTGTCGGGTCGGTCCGGCTACTGGCCGTGGCGATTCGCGACAGCGAACGGGAGTGGCGTGCTGGTACCGGCTGCCCCCGACCAGCCCCTGCAAATGCTCGACGTCAGAGACCTGGCGGCTTGGCTGGTGACGCTGTGCGAATACCCGTCAGTCGGCACCTTCAACGCCACGGGTGCCGACACCACGTTGGGTGACACCCTCCTCCACGCCAGGGCGGTGAGTGGGTCCCAGGCCCGGCCCGTTCCGATCCCGGGTGCCATGTTGATCGAGCAAGGGGTACGGCCCTGGCTGGGGCCTCGGTCCCTGCCGCTGTGGTCTGGCGATGCCGTACTCCCGTTGGTGGATTCGACGAAAGCCGCCGCTGCCGGCCTGACCCGCAGACCGGTGGATCAGACGCTGAGCGCAGCTCTGGAATACGAACGCCACGGTCGGACGGGTGCCTGGCCGCGGGGGTCAGGGTTGTCGGACGCCGACGAGGCCGATCTTCTGGGTGAGGTTCTGAGGACCGCACAAGCGTGACATGGGCCTGGTTTAACCCGCGATGAGGCCTACCTCAGATGCGCTTATATCTCATGTGAGTTAGCCTTGATCCTCGTGGAAACATCTCCCCAGAAGGTCGGCGCGCTCATCCGGGACGCCCGCAAGCAGCGAGGGCTCACTCAGACCCAGCTCGCTGACGTGCTCGGAACCAGCCAATCGGCCATCCACCGGATCGAAGCAGGCAACCAAAATCTGTCGCTCGACATGATCAACCGGATCGCCGGCGCACTCGACAGCGACATCATCACCCCGGGTCGTGGAGCGGTTCACGTGCGCATCCAGGGCGGCAAGCCGCTGAGCGGATCGATCGAGGTGCGCTCCTCGAAGAACGCCGCCGTCGCCTTGCTCTGTGCGTCGCTGCTCAATCGCGGTCGCACCACCCTGCGCGGCATCGCCCGCATCGAAGAGGTCAACCGGCTCATCGAAGTGCTCCACAGCATCGGCGTCACGTGTCGGTGGAACAGTGACAAGTCTTCTCTGACCATCGTGCGCCCCGATGTCCTGAACCTGGGTGCGATGGACGTCGACGCCGCTCGCCGTACCCGCAGCGTCATCATGTTCCTCGGTCCTCTCCTGCACGAGGCCGAAAGGTTCCAACTGCCGTACGCCGGCGGCTGCAACCTCGGGACCCGTACGGTCGAACCGCATATGCAAGCGCTGCGGCCGTTCGGGTTGAACGTACGGGCCACCGAGGGCGCCTATCAGGTCGAGGTCGAGAGCAACGGCGCGGTCGAGCGTCGGATCACGCTCACCGAACGTGGCGACACGGTCACCGAAAACGCGCTGATGGCCGCCGCCATGACTCCCGATCTGACGATCATCCGCAACGCAAGCCCGAACTACATGGTGCAAGACCTGTGCGCATACCTCGTGGCGCTCGGGGTCGAGATCGACGGGATCGGTACGACGACGCTGCGGATCCGTGGGCGCGAACACATCGAGGCGGACGTCTCCTACGACATCTCCGAGGACCCGATCGAGGCGATGAGCCTCGTCACCGCTGCGGTCGTGACCGAGTCGGAACTGACCATCACCCGGGTGCCGATCGAGTTCCTCGAGATCGAGCTGGCGGTGCTGCACGAGATGGGTTTGCGGTTCTCCACGACGCCGGAGTACGTCTCCCGCAACGGCTTGACGCGGCTCGTGGACCTCACCGTGCATCCGTCGGAGCTGCATGCACACGCCGACAAGATCCATCCGATGCCGTTTCCCGGACTCAACATCGACAATCTCCCCTTCTTCGCCGTCATCGCGGCGGTCGCGGAGGGTCGTACGACGATCCACGATTGGGTGTACGACAACCGGGCCATCCACCTCGTCGAACTGACGAAGCTGGGTGCGCAGGTGCAGTTGCTCGACCCTCACCGGATCGTGGTGACCGGCCCCACTCGGTGGCGTGGGCAAGAGATCGTCTCTCCCCCGGCCCTTCGCCCCGCGGTGTGTCTCCTGCTGGCCGCTCTCGCCGCCCGCGGTGAGTCGGTCATCCGGGACATCTACGTGATCCAGCGCGGGTACGAGGATCTGCCGGAACGGCTCGCGCTGCTGGGTGCCGACATCGAAACGTTCCGCGAGTAGTCGGGGGGTGACTCAGCGCACCCGGGTCGCCGTAAACGTGTGGCTCGGGTTGGCGATCTGGTCTTGGGCTTGCACGAGCCGCAATTCGCGGTGGCCGGATTGAGCCGTGACGTCGAGCACCGAGTAGACGATCGCTGCCGTACGTTCGAGGGCGACCTGCAACGACTCCGATTCGAGCAACATGGCTAGGAACACCGCGGCCGTGATGTCCCAGGAGCCGGTGAAGGTCGGGGCCAGGCGTGGAGTCTGGATGTGCCAGGCCTCGGCACCGGACACGGCGAGCATGCCGACCACGTCGTCGGCGTCGGGGGTGATCGCGCTCGTGACCAGGACGGTCTCGGGCCCTTGTGCCCGGAGGGCATCCGCAGCCGTGAGCAGCGCATCATGGCTGTCGACGGCGAGGCCCGTGAGGAACTCGAGCTCGAACTGGTTCGGCGTCACGATATCGGCGGCCGGAATCACGTGGTCGCGGATGAATTCGGGAATCCCCGGTGAGACGAAGAAGCCTCGTCCGACGTCACCCATGACCGGGTCGGCGCAATAGATGGCCTTCGGGTTCCGTTCGCGCACGAGGGCGACTGCGTCGAGGATCGCTCCTCCGATGGCCGCGCTCCCCTGGTAGCCCGACAGCACGGCGTCGACTCCCTCGAGTGCGCCGCGCTCGTCGATGCCCTGCACCACCGCGGCCACGTCGTCAGCACTCAGCACCGGCCCTCGCCACGACTTGTAGGCCGTCGTGTTCGAGAAATGCACCGTCAGTACCGGGTAGACCTCCACCCCCAGGCGCATGAGGGGGAAGGTTGCCGCGGAGTTGCCGACGTGGCCGTACGCCACGGAGGACTGGATCGAGAGAATCGTGGTCACGGCGAGCACTATTGCACCATCGGCCGTCGGACGGTAATCGCGCGAAGTTGTCCTCCGCCGGGCAGAGCGTGAAGCTATGCGGCATGAGCAGCGTCGAAACGATCCAGACCGGGGATGTCCCACTTCGTCATTGGGTGCCGGACCATCCCAACGGTGCCGGACTTGTCGTGGTCCACGAGATCTTCGGCATCTCGGATTACATCGTCGACCGGTGCCGCGATCTCGCCGGCGACGGCTACCTGGTCGTGGCCCCTGATTTGTACGGTCGACTCGCCGAGCCGCCCGTGTTCGACCCGGAGTCGCCCGATTACGTCATGCAGGGGGTCAACGCCTCCCAGCGGCTCGACTGGGACCTGGCGGTGGCCGATACGTTGGCAGCCTTGGAGTGGGTACGGCAGGCAGTCCCGCGAGCGGGTGTGCTCGGGTTCTGCTTCGGGGGCGGAATCGCGTTCAACGCTGCTGCGGTCGGCCATCCGGATGCCCTGGTCTCCTACTACGGGTCGGCCATGCCTCGCCTCGCACATCTGAGCACGCAGGTCACATGTCCCCAACTGCACCAGTTCGGGCTGGACGACGCGTTCATCTCGACCGAAGCCCAAGGGGAGATCTACGAGCAGCTGGGAGCGAGCCGCGGTCCGCTGAGGTGGGAGACGTACGCAGGGGCTGGTCACGCGTTCGACAATCCTCATGCACTCTTCGAGCATGCCGAGGCCCGCGGGGAGGCGTGGAAGACCACCCTCGACTTCCTGCGTCAATATCTGGTGGAGACGTAATGCCGAGGATCCCACCCGAAAGCAGCACTCGATAACGATCGTGCTATCTGCTGGGTGGATTTGGCCCGGGCTGTGGATGCTGCCCCACATACTATGAGCCGTGCCTGCCTGGGAATTTCCTTACTTCGCGACCAGATTCGTCGCGATGGCACACCGGGGCGGATCGACACATCCTGACCTCGTCGGTCGCGAGAACACCATGGCGGCGTTCAGGCATGCGGTCCACCTCGGCTACCGGTACCTCGAAACCGACCTGCACGCGACTCGGGACGGATACCTGGTCGCCTTCCACGACGCGGTCTTGGACCGGGTCAGCGATGGGCAGGGTCCGATCGCCGAACAGTCGTTGAGAAAGATCCAGACTGTGCGGGTGGCCACGACCGAACACATCCCGACCCTCGACGAACTGTTCGAGACGTTTCCCGAAATCCGCTTCAACCTCGACCTGAAGAGTGCGGCCGCCATAGAACCGCTCGCGAAGACGATCGACGCGCATCGGGCTCACGACCGGGTCTGCGTGGGCTCGTTCTCGAGCGAACGGATCCGAGCGTTCCGCAAGCTGATGGGCCGGCGTGTCCCGACGAGCGTCTCACCTGGCGGCGTGACCTGGAATGCCTACGTGCCCCTCCTCCCCCGGCTGCTGAATTCCCCGGGCGTGGCCTTTCAGGTTCCTGTCACCCATCGGGAGCTGGGGCGCGATATCCGCGTGTTGACCAAGCGGTTGATCCGCCACGCTCACGGCAGCGGCAAGGTGATCCAGGTGTGGACGATCGACGAACCTCAGATGATGAACGACCTCATCGATGCTGGTGTCGACGGACTCATCACGGATCGGACGGATACCCTCAAGGAGGTGCTCCTCGACCGAGGGCTCTGGGACGCGTGAAGACCGCCGGGGGGTAGCCGTGACCGAAGATCTAGCCCTGAAATCCCGCACCGACGCAACCCGAGGCCGGGTGCTGTCGTGGGCCTTGTGGGACTGGGGCACGCAACCGTTCAACAGCGTGATCATCACGTTCGTGTTCGCGGTCTACATCACGAGTTCCCCGTTCGGCGACACGAACTACACCTCGACCTGGCTCGCGATCACGACCATGTTGTCCGGATTCGCGATCGCGTTGCTCGCCCCGGTCCTGGGCCAGAGCGCCGACCGCAGCGGGAAGACGGTCAGCCTGCTGAGGATCATGACCTGGGTGCTCGCCCTCATCGCGGGTGCCCTCTATTTCGTCAAGCCTGAACCGGGCTACCTGTGGCTCGGGTTGACGCTGCTGGCTGTCGGGTCCCTGGTCAACGAGATCGCGGGCGTCAACTACAACGCGACGATCGACCAGGTCGCGTCGGCGGGGAACGTGGGTCGGGTGTCCGGGTTCGGCTGGGGCATGGGCTACCTCGGTGGGATCGTCGCCCTGCTGATGCTCTACTTCGGGTTCATCGCACCGAAGGTCGGCCTGTTCGGTGTCACCGATGCCGAGGGCCTGGACATCCGAGCGTCGATGCTCGTCTGTATGGTGTGGATCTTCCTGTTCACGATCCCGCCGTTCCTGACCTTGCGCGACAAGCCGCCGACCGACACGACGTCCCACCCCGGCGTGGTCGGGTCGTACAAAGCTCTCGGGCGCACGATCGCACACCTGTGGCGTACGGATCGGCCTCTCATCTACTTCCTCATGGCGTCTGCCTTGTTCCGGGACGGGCTCGCAGGGGTCTTCGCGTTCGGGGCGGTCATCGCGGCCGGAACGTTCGGCTTCAGCAGCGGCGAGGTTGTCATCTTCGGCGCGGTGGCCAACGTCGCGGCCGGTATCTCGACGATCCTGATGGGTCTACTCGACGACAAGATCGGCCCGAAGCGGGTCATTCTCATCTCACTGGCTTGCCTGGTCGCCCTCGGAATCGCGATCTTCGCCCTTCACGATGGCGGGCGGATCGTCTTCTGGACCGTCGGGCTGGGCATGACGTTGTTCGTCGGGCCCGCACAATCGGCGTCGCGTTCGTACCTCGCTCGGCTCATCCCCGACGGCAAGAGCGGCGAGATCTTCGGCCTGTACGCCACCACCGGCCGGGTCGTTTCGTTCCTGTCTCCCGGATTGTTCGCGGCCGCCGTCGTTCTCGGGTCTTCGTTCATGGCCGGGTCGAACACCCAATACTGGGGCATCCTCGGCATCGTGGTCGTGCTCGCAGCAGGGTTCGTGGTCATGCTCATGGTGCCTGCGCCACCGGCGGAACATTCGGCCGCTGAGCTACGTTGAGGGGAAACACCCCAGCAGTTGAGGAGGCGACGATGGCGGATCGGGCACTGCGCGGCACCGGCCTCGGGTCGAAGAGTTTCGAGGACGACGCCGGCATCGAGTTCGCACCACGCACTGACGTCGAGTTCGACTGCCCCAACGGTCACCACTTCACGGTGAAGTTCTCCGACGAGGCCGAGTTGCCGTTCGAATGGGAATGCCAGCGGTGCGGCAAGATGGCCGTCCGGTCCGATGGCACCCGGGGCGAGGAGAAGGAAACCAAGCCGGTCCGGACCCACTACGACATGCTGCGCGAGCGTCGGAGCATTCCCGAGTTGGAAGAGCTGATCGCCGAGCGCCTGGCGATCCTGCGCGGCGAAGACTGAATCAGGATTCTTTACCGATCAAGTGGTTCGGTCGGTTGTTCTCTGTATCGATAAAGTCCACACTGGTGTTACACCAGTTCGGAAGGTACAGGACATGTCACGGGTCACCATGAAGGACATCGCCGGGGTCGTCGGTGTTTCTGTCATGACCGTCTCGAATGCCTTCAACCGCCCCGACCAACTCTCCCCCGAATTGCGAGAGCGAATCCTGCGTCGCGCCGACAAGATGGGGTACGGCGGACCCAACGTCACCGCCCGCAATCTTCGGTCGGGCCGTACCCACTCGTATGGCGTTGTGCTCCCAGACAGCCTGAGCTACGCGTTCAAAGACCCGTTCACCGCCCTGTGGCTGAGCGGCCTGAGTCTTCCGCTCGAGATCGCCGGCGCCAGCGTGACACTGCTGTCGATGCCGTCGGACGACGACGCGCATCTCGACGTCGTCCGCAAGGTGAGCGTCGACGGTTTCGCAGCCCTGTGTGCGTTACCGGCCGTCATGACGGTCGCCGGTCAGCGTGGGCTGCCGTGGGTCAGCACCGAGCCGGACGGTGGCGACTCCAGTTGGGTTGCGATCGACGACTACGAAGCGGGCCGCCAGATAGGGGCTCACATCGCCAGACTCGGGCACCGGCGCGTGTCGATCGTCGTGGAGCGCTGGTTCCCGCGCAGCCGGCCTGAACCCACAGAAGAAGCACTCGACATCGTCCACGAGACGCTCGACGACTACGAACGACAAGGGTTCGCCTGGTCGCGCGTGCGCGGGATCGTGGCGGGCCTGGCCGACGTACGGCCGTCCGTGGTGACACCAGGTGGGAACTCACGCGAATCCGGGTTCCGGGCCGGAGAACTGTTGCTCGACCGGCACCAGCGCCCCACAGCGATCATCGCCCTGAGCGACGTTCTTGCCCTGGGCGTGATGGATGCCATGGCCAGGCGCGGTGTCGTTGCCGGTCGAGACGTGTCGGTGAGCGGTTTCGACGACATTCCCGACGCCGAACGGTCGGGTCTGACGACCGTACGTCAGCCGATCCTCGACAAGGGCCGACTCGCTGGCGAACTCCTGCTGGATCCGGCACGACAACCTCGTCAGATCATGCTCCCCCACGAGTTGATCGTCCGCGCGTCCACCGGGCCCGCGCCCGGCACCTGACTCACGGTCGGCCGCGCCCGGACCGAACCCGACACCGCGCCGTGCCCCTTCGCACCACACCCACAACCCACTCCGCTGCCGCGAGGCGATCGGAGCATGCCCATGAAAGGAAAACCCATGTACCTCGTCTCCCCCGGAACCATGGCCGCTCAGGTTCAGAATCGGTCGGCGCTCCCCGACGCTCCGCAGGTCGACGCCGTCGAGCCCACCCATCGCGTCAACGACGCGCTGGCGCGGGTGCTGGCAGTGACCGGTCGGTGGCAACTGACGACAGCACGACGGCTCGCGCATAGGCCCCGCCCGTCCACGGCCGGGTGCTGAGCCCTGTCAGTTTTCGATCTCGCCCCGGATGACCTCAGGGTTCGCCTGGGGTGAGTCGGGCACGGTCTCGCCAGGGATGATCGTGGATTGATCGGTAGCCAACTGGGCATCACGTTTGATCTGAGTCAGGTCGATTCCGCTCTTCGTGGCCCAGCGGGCCACCAACCAGGCGATCAGCTTGCGGCCGAGCGGTCGCGTGAAAGGCAAGAGGAACAAGAGCCCCACGATGTCGGTGATGAAGCCGGGAAAGATGAGGAAGATGCTCCCGGCCAAGACGAGCGCCGCGTCGGCGAGCTCGCCGGTCGGCAACCTCCCGGACTGGAACGACTGCGTCAGCGCCCTCCAGGCGCGGGCTCCCTCGCGCTGCGCCAACCAGGCGCCGAGCGCGGAACTCAGGATCAACAAGCCCAGGGTCGGCCAGGCCCCGATGGCCTGACCAGTCCGGATCAGGACCATCACCTCGGCGATCGGTAGGACGACGAAGGCGACCAGCAGGATCGCCAGGATCCAGCCTCCGCGGCGCCTCACGAGACACCGCCTGGATCGACCGCCTTCCGCTGGGAGAGGCGAGCCACGGCCGACTTCCCGAGGTCGGCTACTTGGGACACACGATGCTTCAGACCCCACACGGTGGTGCGGGCGAGCGCCTCGAACACGATGTTCTTGCTCATCTTCGACTGGCCACGCTCGCGCTCGACGAACTCGATCGGTACCTCGGCCACGGTGAGGCCCTTCTGCAGCGTCTGCCAGGTGAGGTCGACCTGGAAGTTGTAGCCGACGGAGCTGATGTCGTCGATGATCGCGGCCAGGGTCGCGGCTCGGAATGCATTGAATCCGCCGGTGATGTCCTTGACCGGGATGCCGAGCATCAGCCTCGTCCACAGGCTTCCTCCGCGGCTCAGCAACTCGCGCGACTTCGGCCAGTTCACGACGCTGCCGCCCTTGACGTACCGAGAGCCTTTCACCATGTCGGCCGTCTTCAGCGCGTCCAACAGGAGCGGCAGTTGCTCAGGCTGATGAGAACCGTCGGCATCGTGCTCGACCAGCACGTCGTACCCGCGCTCCAGACCCCACCGGAAACCGGCCAGGTACGCGGCACCGAGCCCCTCCTTGCCCACCCGGTGCATGACGTGGATGTGGTCGTCGGCAGCCGCGAGTTGATCAGCGATGTCACCGGTGCCGTCGGGAGAGTTGTCGTCGGCGATGAGAATGTGCGCGCTGGGAACCGATCGCCGCAGGCGGCCGGTGATGCCCTCGATGTTCTCCAACTCGTTGTACGTCGGGATGATCACGAGAACTTTGTCGAGGGGAACGGAGTCGACCACGTGAGGTGCCTTTCAGTGCGGCGCGGGGACTCCATTCTTGCGTATCGCACCAGCGCGGGTCTCGCGGGCTGTGCGTACGGCGGCGATGACTAAGGCTCCGACCCCGACGCAGATCAACAGGATCTCCATGGCAGCGCCGTACCTGACCGCCGGGGTGAGGTACGAACTCGGAGCCATGCGAACGACCGTCGAGTCTGCGGTCCGTTGGCGGGTTTCGAAGGTGACCGCCCCGGTTTGGGTGATGTAACCGCTGTGGGCATTCGTGGTGGCGACCAGGATGGCCCGCTGCGCTTCCATCGCTCGGATGCGAGTCATGGCCCACTGCTGGGGGATCTGGCCGGTGCCGGCGTACGTGGCGTTGTTGCTCTGCACCGTGACCAGCTGCGCCCCGCCGACATCGGCATCTCCGGTCATCATCTGCCGGAACGTGTCGTCGTAGGCGAGTTCGAAGCAGATCATGACGCCGACCCGGGTGCGGCCGTGGCCCGGGATGTCGACGTCCAGGATTCCCGGCCCGGTTCCGGGAACACCCTGAGCCCCGACGAGCTCGAGGATGGGCAACAGAGGCAGGAGTTGGTCGCGGAAGGGTGTCCACTCGCCGAACGGGACCAGGTTCCGTTTGTGGTACTCGGCACCGGGGCCGGTCGATGGGTCCCACCACAGGGCCGTCGTCTGGCGATGGGCGAGGTCGGGCTGGGTGATGGCACCGACCATGATCGGGACACCGGCGATGTCGACGGCCTGTTGCACCACGGACCGCGTCTCCGGGTCGCGGAACGGGTCGATGTCAGTCGAGTTCTCGGGCCACAGGACGAAGTCCGGTTCGGGTACGGTCCCTGCTCTGGCCTTGGCCATGAGCGTCACGGTCTCGGCGAGGTGGTTGTTGGTGACCGAGCGGGCCCGTCCCATCGCTTCGATCCCGTTCACACCGTCGACGTTGCCCTGGACCATGCCGACGGCGATCGTGGCGACCGGAGCCGGGGTGCGGTGATCGGGCACGGAAGCGACGACGGCCGGGAGGAGCGCGAGGGCGAGCGCCACGGCCAGACAAGCACCACGCAGCAGCACCTGCCTGCGAGCCTTCGAGACGGCGGCCTCGACGACCCACGCGAGCCCGTTCCCGAGCGCCGCGACGGCCCACGAGACACCGACCGTGCCGATCAGCGGGTAGGCGGGAGCCAGGAAGGAATCGGCCATCGTGAAACCGAGCCGGAACCAGCCGAACCCGCCGAACGGGATGTGCGAGTAGAGGTATTCGACCATCACCCAGGCTGCCCCGGCCCAGATCGGCCAGGCAGGGAGGCGGGTGAGGAAGACGAGCATCATCGCCAGCAGGCCGAGCCACAGTGACTCGAACGGCACCAGCAGGATCGGGATGGGGATCAGGATCACGTAGGTCCAGCCGATGACGAGCGTGAGGAAGGCCAGGCCGTACAGCCAACCGAGAAAGAACGCAGACCTCAGCCGCTGTCCCAGCACAGTCAAGGTCAGCACGCCCACACCCACAAAGGCCAAGGGCCAGAGATTCCAGGGTTCGAAGCCGAGTGCGGTCGACAACCCGCCCGTGATCGCCAGCCCGCGTCGCACGGCCGGACGCAGGGGCAGGGCGGTGCTCACGCGGGCGAGCGTACCGGGCCGACCTGGGCACCGCTCACGCGACGGGCGGCCGTACGCCATCGTGAGTAGCCTGCGGGTATGCCGCGTCGACTCCTGCTGGATACCGCCTCGCTCTACTTCCGGGCCTACTTCGGTGTGCCCGCTCTGTACGCCGCCGACGACACGACCCCGGTCAATGCCGTACGAGGACTGCTCGACATGATCGCCAAGTTCGTGCGGGAGACCCACCCCGAC
>JBDHZQ010000040.1:0-19966 GCA_039811945.1 Propionibacteriaceae bacterium | reverse complement strand
TGGCTCCTGTCCGGCGGTGACCTCAGTACGGTGACGCCATGCGTCTCGTGATCCAAAGGGCGGTGTCGGCCTCGGTGACGGTGGGTGGCGAGACGGTAGGAACGCTACCCAGTCCAGGACTGCTCGTGCTCGTCGGGGTGACCCGCGAGGATACGGAAGACGATGCCGAACGCCTGGCCGAGAAGACCTGGCAGCTCCGGATCCTGGACGGCGAGCGGTCGTGTGCCGACATCGGAGCGCCGCTGCTGGTCGTCAGCCAGTTCACGCTGTATGCCGACACGCGCAAGGGGCGTCGCCCGTCGTGGAGCAAAGCTGCCCCGGGACCTGTCGCCGAGCCGCTGGTGACGGCGTACTGCGATGCCCTGCGCCGACTCGGAGCCCATGTCGAGACGGGCAGGTTCGGAGCCCTCATGCAGGTTTCGCTCGTCAACGACGGCCCCGTCACCCTGGTGGTCGAGAGCTGATCTCGCCTCACCCGCCGGCGAACGGCGGAAGGATCTCGACGACCGAACCTTCCGGCAAGGGGGTCGCGGTGTCGGTCCGGGGTACGACGAGACCGTCCACCAGGACCGACGAGATTTCGACCCGCCCGGCGAACTCCTGCGACGGCCGGAGGTCGGCGACCGCCGCCAAGGCACCGGAGACGGTCTCGGCATCGACCACATCGCCCTCGACGCCGGCCGCTGCTCTCACGGACGCCCAGTACCGAACAGTCACCCTCACCATGGGAGATATTCTGCCCGCGTTGACCTGAGGAGGCGGACGTGGCGAACGTGCTGCTGATTTCCTCGCACCCTGGGCCCGACCCACTCCCCGAGTTGTCGCTCCTGCCGCACGCCCTGACCATTCGAACGCCGAGCGACCAGATGCTGACGGAATCGGCGAACAGCGACGCCATCGTGGTCGACGGCCGGAAGGACTTGGTCAGCGCCCGCAACGCGTGCCAACTCTTCGTCAGTGCGGGCATCATCGTGCCCAGGCTCGCGGTTCTACCCGCGGGCGGCTTGTCCGTGATCACCGCGGAATGGGGTTGCGCAGACTTCGTCCTCGACGGGGCCGGTCCGGCGGAATACGAGGCTCGCATCCGGCTCATGACGACACCGCTGGCCTCCGGCCCGGAGACGTTCACCGCCGGCGGAATCGTGATCGACGAAGCGGCCTATTCAGTCATGCTGAACGAGGCCGTGCTCGACCTGACCTACACCGAGTTCGAACTCCTGAAGTACTTCGTGCAGCATCCCGGTCGGGTGTTTTCCCGGGAGCATCTCCTGGCCGAAGTGTGGGGGTACGACTACTACGGCGGCACGCGCACGGTCGACGTACACGTGCGGCGTCTGCGCTCCAAGCTCGGCACCGAGCACGAGTCGCTGATCAGCACGGTGAGGAACGTCGGGTACCGGTTCAGCGCCGGCCGGTGATGGTCTCGGCCACGACCTCCGTGCCGTGAAGGTGCGGACTCGTTAGGCTCAGCACCGTGATCCCCGACTTGTCGACCCCTCCGACGCTCGATGACGCGACGGTGCGCGCCGTCAAGTCCCTGGTCGACGCAGCTGTCGCAACCGACCACGTATCGCCGCTCAACGAGGCGGCCATCTTCGCCCTGACCAGCTCGGATGTCGACCACCTGGTGGCGCGGATCGACGGGGCCGTGGTCGGGTACGGCCAACACGATCGCCAGACGGACTCGTCCCAGATCGTCGTCACCCCCGGCCAGCGCGGTCACGGAGTGGGCGAGGCTCTGAGCGAGGCCATGGTCTCGTCGTACCCCTCTACCACGATGTGGGCGTTCGGGAACCTCCGCGGTGCGCAGGCGCTGGTCAAACGCTTCGGCTATGTCGCCGTACGAGAACTCCTCATCATGGGTCGTCCACTCGACAGGATCGATCCCTGGACAGCGCCGCCCGGCGTGACAATCCGCTCGTACCGGCCGACCGATGCCGACCAGGTGCTCGAGGTCAATGCCGCCGCTTTCGCCCACCATCCCGAGCAGGGCGACCTGAGCCGCGCCGACTTCGACCAGCGCACCGCGTCCGACTGGTTCGATCCCGGCGGCTTGATCGTGGCCGAGGACGCCGGCGGCCGTCTGCTCGGATTCCACTGGACGAAGCGGCACGACCAGCGCACCGGAGAGGTGTACGTCTTGTGCACCGCTCCGTGGGCTTCCGGGCTAGGCCTCGGCCAAGTCTTGCTGAACGCAGGGCTCGACTACCTGGCCAAGATCGGCTGCCTCCGGGTGATTCTCTACGTCGAATCCGACAACGCCCGCGCGGTTCGGCTGTACGGGGCGGGCGGTTTCGAGGTCGTGCGATCCGACATCATGTACGCACCCGGGGGGACCCCATGACAGCGCAGAGAAGTTGGCTCCCGTCGTGGGCGACAGCGTGGGACGAATCCGACGACACGGCCGGCCTGGCCGAGGCACCGCAGTCGGAGGTCACTCCGCTCTCGCCCATGTCCGTCGAATCGCCGGCCTCGCCGGCCTCCCCGGAAGCTGCTCCCCCGGCAGTGTCTGCCGTCTCCCCCGGGTCGCCCGCATCGGCGCCGTCGGCCGAATCGCCTGCATCGCCTGCGTCGCCTGCATTGCTCGCGTCGCCGGGGTCTGCGGACTCTCCCACCTCGGCTCCCTCGGCGGACTCGCCCACGTCGGCTCCCTCGGCGGAGGCAGCCGTACCTCCCCCTGCGAAGCGACCCGGCCGACCCTGGGGGCTGTCTCCGCTCGCTGCGTCGCCGATGTCGCCGGCCCTCCAGGCTGACGGGTCCTCTGCGCCACCGCTGCCGGCCGGACGCTTCGGAGATCGCGAGTTGAGCTGGCTGGCGTTCAACAACCGGGTGCTCGACCTGGCGAAGGACTCGCTGCGAGTGCCGCTCCTTGAACGCGCGAAGTTCCTCGCGATCTTCTCCTCGAACCTCGACGAGTTCTTCATGGTGCGGGTGGCCGGGCTCAAGCGCCGCATCGCGGCGGGCGTGGCCCAGCCAAGCGCCTCGGGCATGTTGCCCCGCGACCTCCACGAGGCGATCCTGGCGCGAGCCCACGAGTTGGCCGACGACCAGGCGAGGTTGTTCGCCGACGAGGTACGGCCCGCTCTCGCTGAGGCCGGGATCCGGATCGTTCGCTGGCAGGACCTGACCGGCGACGAGAAGGAGCGCTTCACTCAGCTGTTCAACGACCGGATCCTGCCCGTCCTCACCCCGCTCGCGGTCGACCCCTCGCACCCGTTCCCGTACATCTCGGGTTTGTCGATCAACCTCGCCGTGCAACTGCGCAACCCGGTCACGGGTGGCCTCCAGTTCGCGCGCGTCAAGGTGCCCAACGTCCTCAGCCGCTTCCTCAAGCTCGACGAGGGCCGGTTCGTGCCGCTCGAAGACGTCATCGCGAACCACCTCGGGCACCTGTTCAGCGGCATGACGGTCTTGAGTTGCACGACGTTCCGGGTGACCCGCAACGAGGACGTCGAGGTGGAGGAAGACGACGCGGAGAACATCTTGTTCGCTCTCGAGAAAGAGCTCCTACGCAGCAAGGTCGGCCGCCCGCCCGTTCGTCTCGAGGTCGAGGACGACATCGACGAACGGATGCTCGAGCTTCTGGTCAAGGAACTCGACATCTCCGATCGCGAGGTGTTCAAGCTGCCCGCGCCCCTGGACCTGCGTGGTCTGTTCACCCTCGCCGCGATCGATCGCGACGATCTGACGTACCCAGGTTTTCTGCCCAAGACCCACCCGCACCTCGCCGAGGTCGAGACCGCGCAGGCCGCCGATCTCTTCACGGCTCTGAAACGGCGCGACGTGCTGTTGCAGCATCCGTACGACTCGTTCGCGACCTCGGTTCAGCGGTTCATCGAGCAGGCGGCCGCCGACCCGAAGGTGCTGGCGATCAAGCAAACGCTGTACCGGACTTCCGGTGATTCGCCGATCGTCGACGCCCTGATCGACGCAGCCCGTGCCGGCAAGCAGGTGCTCGCGCTCGTCGAGATCAAGGCCCGCTTCGACGAGCAGTCCAACATCGCCTGGGCGCGCAAGCTCGAGAAGGCTGGCGTGCACGTGGTGTACGGCATGGTCGGGCTCAAGACCCACTGCAAGCTGTCGCTGGTCGTCCGCGACGAGGGAGAGCAGCTGCGCCGGTACGCCCACATCGGCACGGGTAACTACAACCCGAAGACCGCCCGCCTCTACGAGGACATGGGCCTGCTCACCACGAACGCCGTCATCACCGAAGACGTGGCGCGGCTGTTCAACCACCTGTCGGGGATGACCGCGGAGCGGAACTACCGGCGGCTGCTCGTGGCTCCCCACGGCATCCGGCGGGGGCTGATCGCCATGATCGAACGCGAGATCGGGCACCATCGCGCCGGTCTACCCGCCGGCGTGCGGATCAAGGTCAACTCGATCGTCGACGAGGCCACGATCGACGCCCTGTATCGCGCCTCGCAGGCAGGCGTCAGTGTCGACCTGTGGGTACGGGGAATCTGCGGTTTGCGGGCCGGAGTCGAAGGGCTCAGCGAGAACATCCGCGTGCGGTCGGTGCTCGGCCGGTTCCTGGAGCACAGCCGGCTCTTCTGGTTCGCGAACAACGGGTCGCCTCACGTGGGCATCGGGTCGAGCGATCTCATGCACCGTAACCTCGATCGCCGTGTCGAAGTGCTCGTGCAACTCACCAACGATGCCCATATCACCCAGATCGAGGAGTTGTTCAGGTTGGCTTTCGACGAGGGTACGGCGTCGTGGTGGTTGGGCCCGGACGGCTGGACGAAACGCACGACGGACGACCACGGTGAACCGCTGCTCGACATTCAGGAGCACCTCATCAGTGTCATGGCGCAAAGGCGCGGCCCCGCATGAGCTCGGCGGAAACAACGTCGGAGCCGTTGATCCGGGCCGCGGGAGCCGTCGTGCTTCGGGGTCAGGGGCCTCGACGAGCCGTGGCGTTGGTGCATCGCCCCTTGTACAACGACTGGTCCTTGCCCAAAGGCAAGTGTGAGAAGAAGGAGCCGTCGTACGTCACGGCCGTGCGGGAGGTCGACGAGGAGACCGGAGTCAAGATCCGGCTCGGCGCCCGCCTGGACGACATCCGCTACCGGATCCCGAAGGGTCCGAAAGTCGTCCAGTTCTGGGTGGGGCATGCGCTGTCGATGACCCACCGCAGACCGGACCACGAAGTCGACGAGGTCGAGTGGGTCCCGCTCCTGCAAGCTCGCGACCGGTTGACGTACGCCGACGAGCGCGCCGTGCTCGAAGAAGCCATCGCGCTGCCGGAGACCACGCCGTTCGTGATCGTCAGACACTCGAAGGCCGCCTTACGCAAGCAATGGTCCGGGGTCGACGCGAAGCGCCCGCTCGACCCGCTGGGGCGCAAGCAAGCCGGGAACCTCGTCAAGCTGCTCGACTCGTTCGGGATCACGAACCTCAAGAGCTCGACCTCGACCCGCTGCCTCCAGACGCTGGAGCCGTACGCCCACATCAAGCGGCTCCCGATCAAACCTGTGTCACTGCTGAGCGAGGAGGTGGGCGAGGAGCACTTGGCGGGCGTGGAACGGTACGTGCGCAAGCTGGCGGTCAAGGCCGGCCGGGGTCGCCTCCCCACCGTCGTCTGCGGCCACCGCCCGGTGCTGCCGGCCATGATGGCCGGGGTGGAAGTCGAGAACCGGCATCTGACGCCGGGTACGGCGCTGGTCGTGCACATCGACGACGAGGGACACGTCGCCGGGCATGAAGTCCACCCGCCCCAGCCGGAGTAGACGCCGGGTGGAATGGCTAGGTGTACTGACCGGACAGTGGGCCACCTAGCGGTTGCGGGAGCTCAGGACGCAGAACTCGTTGCCCTCGGGATCGGCGAGGACGGTCCAGCTGACCTGGTCGGTCTGACCGACGTCGACCCTGGTCGCGCCGCGATTCAGCAGGGCCGCGACCTCGGCGTCTCGGTCCTGGCTGCTGTGGGGTGCCAGATCGAGATGCAGCCTGTTCTTCACGGTCTTGGCCTCCGGGACCGGAACGAACACCAGGGCCTGGCCCGAACTCATCCACACGTCGAGCGCCTCGATGGGGTCCTCGGACATGTGACGCGGGATGATCACCGCCTCGTCGTCGGCCTCGTACACGAGCACGTAGTCGAGCGTCTCCGCCCACCACCGCGCCTGCGCGGCCACGTCCAGACAGTCGATCACCACGGTGTACCAACGAAGAGCCATGCCCGGCATGCTAGGCGACCGCGGTTTCGGATCGCGAGGGCTTTGATCGCGACGGTGAGGCTCCGTCAACTGGTCTGCCCGCACCGCAACACTGTCAATGCACACTCGATGACGAAATCGGTCCTCTCAGAGCAACTTCAGTCAACGAGCGGGCATCCACAGTGTTGCCGGCTTAGGGAAGCGCTGATCAATGCTGTTCCGAGCGAGGACGTGCCGGGCGGGATGAGCCGGTACCACCACATCTCGTGGTCGTACCGGGCGTACGGGTCACAGATGTGGGGGAAGCGGATCGCCCGATCCGGTGCGCCGCAGCCGGGACATGATTGATGAGCGGTTCCTTAGCGATCGACGCGCGCAGAACCACCACCGGCTAGCTTGCGCACGTCCTTCTCGGTCACCATCGACGTGTCACCCGGTGTGGTCATCGCCAGCGCTCCGTGGGCGGCACCGAGATCCACGCAGACCTGGAGCGGCTCGCCGGTCAGGAGGCCGTACACCAGCCCCGACGCGAACGAGTCCCCGCCGCCGACCCGGTCGAGGATCTCGAGCCGGTCCCGCTGCCGCGCCTGAACGAGCCCATCGGGCCGCGACCAGGCGATCGCTCCCCAGTCGTTGACCGTCGCCGTGTGCACCGCCCGCATGGTGGTGGCGATGACCTTGAAATTCGGGTACGACTCACTGACCGTCTCGATCATCCGAGCGAACGCGTCGACCGGCAGTTCGGCGAGCGCGTGGTCGACACCTTCGACCTCGAATCCGAGTGCGGCGGTGAAGTCCTCCTCGTTGCCGATCATCACGTCGACCGACGATGCGATCTGCCGGTTCACCTGCTGTGCCTTGTCCTGGCCGCCGATCGACTTCCACAGGCTCGGACGGTAGTTCAGGTCGTACGAGACGACCGTGCCGTGCCGGCGCGCCGCCTCGACGGCCTCGAGAGCCACGGCGGCGGTGGACTCCGACAGCGCCGCGAAGATCCCTCCCGTGTGGAGCCACCTCACCCCTTGTCGGCCGAAGAGATCGTCGAAGTCGATGTCGCCAGGTTGGAGTTGTGACACGGCGGTGTGGCCGCGATCCGACACTCCGACGGCCCCACGCACTCCGAAGCCGCGCTCGGTGAAGTTGAGTCCGTTGCGCACGTCCCGGCCGACTCCGTCGGAGTCGACCCACGTCACGTGCGACACGTCGACGCCACCGGTCAGCATGAAGTCCTCCACCAGCCGGCCGACCTCGTTGTCGACGAGGGCGGTCAGCACGCCGACCCGTTGTCCGAACACACGCCGGAGACCCCGGACGACGTTGTATTCCCCTCCTCCTTCCCAGGCGGCGAAACGTCTGGCCGTACGGATGCGGCCTTCGCCTGGATCCAGACGGAGCATCACCTCGCCCAGTGCGACGGCGTCGTACCGGCATTCGCTCGCCGGGCGGATGGACAACTCGGCAGTCATGACAGACCTCCTCGGGGATCGGTGATCAGGGGCTTCTTAAGGCTGGTGGGATTCCAGGTCGGTGACTCGACTGTGATTCGGCGCGCCGAATCTGCCTGCAGACGCCCAGTTTGCGCGTTCAAATGCGGTTGGGGTCGAACTGAGGGGCAGTTTGCGTACACGACCTTGCGCCGCCTGCGCCGTCGGGGGCCACACCTGAGCGCTCTCAGACGTACTTCGACGCCACGTCGACCGCCTCGGCGCACAGTCGGGTGATCTCGGCAAAGTTGCCCGCCCGGATGACCGCCGCCGGCACCATGCCCGATGCCCCCACGGCTGGCACGCACGACAAAGACAGGTAATGACCGATCGTCTCGGGGGTGACACCCCCGGTCGGCACGAAACGCATCCCGCCGAAGGGGGCGGCCAGCGCCCTGATGCCGGCGACTCCGCCGTACACGGTGGCCGGGAAGAACTTGACCGTGTCGAGGCCCAACTCCTGACACGCCATGATCTCCGTCGGGGTCACCGCCCCGGGCAGCACCGGCAGGCCGAGCTCCTGCGCGCGGCGCACCACGTCGACCCGCACACCGGGACTCACGATGAACGTCGCCCCCGCGTCGTAAGCCTCGTCTACCTGGGCCGGAGTCACCACGGTGCCCGCCCCGACGGTCATGGCCCCGATGTCGCGCATCGCACGGATCGAGTCGGCGGCCGCGGCCGTACGGAACGTCACTTCCGCGACCGGCAGGCCACCGGCGATCATCGCCTTGGCGAGAGGTGCCGCGCTGGCCACCTCGTCGAGCACGACGACGGGCACGACCCCGTACCTGAAGATCTCGTTGGTCATGGCGGCCCCTGATGGCAAGCGTTTTCCCGAGCTGGTGAGGACAGTGTAAGCACACGCGCCGGTACGCTCGCCACCGTGGTCACGTTGAGCGATGTCGCACGCGCCGCAGGTGTGTCGCTGTCGACCGCGTCGAGGGCGATCAACGGCAGCCGAGACCGCACTGTCAGCCCCGAGCTTCGGCAACGAGTGCTGTCCGCGGCCGAGACCCTGCGCTACGCACCGAACGCCGCCGCACAGGCGATCGCCCGCGGTCGGTCGACCGAACTCTCCTTGATCGTGCACGACATCACCGACCCCTACTTCTCGTCGATCGCAGCCGGCGTGACCAAAGCGGCCCGAGCCGCGGGCGCCAGCGTCATCCTCGGCGTCACCGACCACGATCCTCAGGAAGCGATCGCCCTGATCGACTCGGCCAGGAGCCACCGATCGCAGGCCCTGGTCTTGGTCGGAGGCTTGACCGACGACAAGACCGAGCTGGCCCGACTCCAGTCGGCGATCGACGAGTTCGTCGAGGCGACCGGTTCGGCCGTCGCCCTGGTCGGACAGCCGCGGTTGGCCGTACGCTCCGTCGCCCCCGCCAACGAATCCGGCGCTGCCGACCTCGCCCGATCGCTGGTCGCCCTCGGGCACTCGTCGTTTGCCATCCTCACCGGCCCCGAGCGGCACGTGACCGGCCAGGAAAGAACTGCCGGTTTCCGGCGTGGCTTGGGTACGGCAGCTGCCGTCAGTCAGCTCGTGCCGTCGTCGTTCGATCGCGACGGTGGCTACGGAGCCATGCGTGAAGTGATCGCCGCCGGCACCCTGCCCGACGTGGTGTTCGCCGTAAACGACGTCATGGCGGTCGGCGCCCTGGTCGCGGCGCGAGAGTCCGGGCTGGTCGTGCCCGACGACGTGGGCATCGCCGGCTTCGACGACATCCCGACGCTACGCGACATCGTGCCCGCCTTGACGACCGTCCGGGTCCCCCTGGAACGACTCGGCGAGATCGCCGTCGGGCTCGTCCTCGCCGACGACGACCACGGCCCCGAAGAACTGCCCGTCACCGTGGTGTTGCGCGATTCCACCCGCCGCTGAGGCTTCGGCTCGGGGGCATCTAGCGTTGACGCAGAGCGGTGTGCAGCCGTACGCTGGAAAGCGCATTCCAATACTTCCCCGGCTTGTCCGATCTTCACCGACGAGGAGTTATCCGTGACGACCACCCTGCGCATCGCGATGAACGGCATCACCGGGCGGATGGGGTATCGACAGCACCTCGTACGGTCAATCCTCCCGATCCGCGACGCCGGCGGAATCACCACCTCCGACGGTACGACCGTGCAGGTGGAACCCGTCCTCGTCGGCCGCAACGCCGCGCGACTGGAGGAGATCGCCGCAGAACACGGAATCTCCGAGATCTCCACCGACACAGACCACTGCATGGAACGCGACGACATCGACGTGTACTTCGACGCGCAACTGACGAGCCGGCGCTACCCGGCCCTCAGCCGCGCGATCGCCGCCGGCAAGCACATCTTCACCGAGAAGCCCACGGCCGAGACCTTGGCCGACGCGATCGACCTGGCTCGGCAGGCACGGGCCGCGGGGATCACCGACGGGGTGGTGCACGACAAGCTGTACCTGCCCGGTTTGGTCAAACTCCGCACGCTGATCGACGAAGGCTTCTTCGGGCGGATCCTGTCGATGAGAGGCGAATTCGGCTACTGGGTCTGGGAGGGCACCGACCGGCCGGCCCAGCGGCCCAGCTGGAACTACCGGGCCGAGGACGGGGGCGGCATGACCACCGATATGTACCCCCACTGGAACTACGTGATCGAAGGCCTGCTGGGCCGGATCACCGCGGTCTACACCCAGACCGCCACCCACATCGGCGAGCGGATCGACGAGCAGGGTCACGCCTACGCCGCGACGGCCGACGACGCCGCATACGGGATCTTCTCGGTCGAGTCCGACGCGGGCGAGAAGATCGTCGTGCAACTGAACTCCAGCTGGGACGTGCGTGTGCACCGCAGCGAACTCGTCGAGTTTCAGGTCGACGGCACGCAGGGCTCCGCCGTGGCCGGATTGCGGGGCTGCGTCGTGCAATCCCGCGGCGACACCCCCACGCCCACCTGGAACCCCGACCTACCAGACCCCAACGACTACCTCTCGCAGTGGCAATCCGCCCCAGATCAGCAGTTGGAGAACGGATTCCGGTTGCAGTGGGAGGAGTTCTTGGGCGACGTCGCGAGCGGACGCAAGCATCGGTACGACTTGCTGTCGGGCGCCCGGGGGGTGCAGTTGGCCGAGCTCGGGCTGCGTTCGTCGGCGGAAGGCCGCCGCCTGGAGGTACCGGAGATCGTCCTGTGACCGAGATGACCCACGACTGGTCTCGCCTGTCGCTCAATACCGCGACTGCCAAACACCAGACGCTCGCCGAGTGCGTCACCGCTGCTCGTGAGGCGGGGCTGGGCGCGATCGGGCCGTGGCGCGATCGGGTCGAGGAAGTCAGCGCCCAGAACGCCGCCCGGATGATCGCCGACGCTGGATTACGGGTGTCGACCCTGTGCCGCGGCGGCTTCCTCACCGGCCGAGACGACGAGTCGATCGCGATCGGGTTGGCCAGCAACCGACTCGCGATCGACCAGGCCGCGACCCTCGGCACCCGCGAACTCGTGATGGTCGTGGGGGGCCTCCCGGCGGCGTTTCCCCTGATGGGCCTGCCATTCCACCTCGACGACGTGGGCGACAAGGACCTCCTCGCCGCTCGGCAGAGGGTGGCGGACCGGATCGGCGAGTTGGTGCCGTACGCCCTGGACCGGGGGGTACGGCTCGCTCTCGAGCCGATGAACCCCCTCTTCACCGCTGACCGCGGGGTGCTGACGACGATCGGGCAGTCCCTCGACATGGCCGCTGACCATCCCGCCGAGGCCGTCGGCGTCGTGGTCGACACCTATCACGTCTGGTGGGATCCCGACCTGCAGGCTGCCATCGATCGCGCCGGTCGCGAGGGCCGGATCTCCTCCTACCAGGTCTGCGACTGGAGTCTCCCGCTGTCGGCCGACACGCTGAACTCCCGCGGGTTCATGGGCGACGGGTACGTCGACTTCGCCACCATCACTCGGTGGGTGCGGGATGCCGGCTACAACGGCGACATCGAGGTCGAGATCTTCAACGCCGACATCTGGAACCTCGGGGTGGCCGAGATCATCCGGCGGATGGGCGAGCGGTACGGCGAACTGGTGCAGCCGTACGCCTGAGGCACTCCCCAAGGAATCACCGGTCGGCGTCCCCTAGGCTCAGCAGCGACGAGAGGAAGTCCTGGTGAAGCTGCACGAGTTCCCGCGCTATTCGATGACGTTCGGCCCGAGCCCGGTCCAACACCTCAAGCGGCTGACGGCTCATCTCGGGGGCGCTCAGATCTGGGCGAAGGGAGAAGACGTGAGCAGCGGGCTCGCGTTCGGGGGCAACAAGATCCGCAAGATGGAGTACATCGTGCCTGACGTGCTCGCCTCGGGGGCCGACACCCTGGTGTCGATCGGCGGGTATCAGTCGAACCACACCCGGCAGGTCGCCGCGGTGGCCGCCCACCTGGGACTCAAATGCCGGCTCGTTCAGGAGCACTGGGTGCCGTGGGACGATCCGATGAACGACAAGGTCGGCAACATCCTCATGTCGCGCATGATGGGCGCCGACGCCCGGCTCGACCCGCACGGCTTCGACATCGGAATTCGCGATTCGTGGCGCGAAGCGTTGGCCGAAGTGGAGGCCTCGGGCGGGAAGCCGTACCCGATCCCGGCGGGTGCGTCGGAACACCCCCTCGGCGGGCTCGGCTTCGCGAACTGGGCGTTCGAGGTAGCCGAGCAAGAAAGGGCGCTCGGAATCGTCTTCGACACGATCATCGTGTGCACGGTGACTGGCTCGACTCACGCCGGAATGATCGCCGGTTTCGCTGCCCTGGAAGAGATGTCGGGCGTACGGCGACGCGTCCTCGGGATCGATGCCTCGGCCACGCTGGAGCAAACCCGCGACCAGGTCGCGAGGATCGCCCGCAACACCGCCGAGTTGATCGAACTCGGTCGCGATATCCGCGACGACGAGGTCACGGTGTTGGAGGGATGGGCTGGTGACCTGTACGGCGTCCCGGTGGATTCGACCATGGAGGCCATGAGCCTGTGCGCTCGGCTGGAGGCGATGATCACCGATCCGGTCTACGAGGGGAAGTCGATGGCCGGTCTGATCGACCTCGTCAAGGCCGGCGAGATCGGCACCAAGTCGAACGTGCTCTACGCACACCTCGGCGGCCAGCCGGCGATCAACGCCTATCACCGTCTCTGGGATCCCGCTCAGGGGTGAGGGAGCGCTACCCCAGTCTTAGGGAAGCGCTGATCAATCATGTCCCGGCTGCGGCGCACCAGATCGGGCGATCCGCTACCCCCACATCTCTACCCGTACGCCCGGTACGACCACGAGATGTGGTGGTAGCGGCTCATCCCGCCCGGCACGTCCTCGCCCGGAACAGCATTGATCAGCGCCTCCTTAGCGCGTCGATCTCCCTCTGAGACGCAGGGTGATCGACGCGCGAACGAAGGGACCATCGCGCGGTTGGTGAGATCAGCGGCAGATCGGCGCTCACGAGTGGCCGGCATCTGCCTGGCCAGGCGTGGATCACCGACGGTGCAGGATCATTCCCAGCAGGATCGTGGCGACCAGGGCGACGACGAGCAGCAATCCTGCCAGCACTGCGGTGAGCGTGGGGGCTAGTGAGATGAACACCGTGGGCCTCCTTGCCATCCGATTCTCTGCCAGTCTACCCGCGGGCTTCGTCAGTAGACGTTGCCGTCCTCGCGGAAGTGGCGCCAGACGTTCTCGAAGAACTCGTCGTCGGTGGGGATTTGCCGTACCGCTCGCCAGTCGAAGACTGGCTTCCCCGTACCCGCCCACGCCACCTCCTGGATGACGTCGGTCAGTCCTTCTTCCAGGTCGAACCTGAACTCGCCGGGCAGGTCGAGTTCGGTCCCGTCGTCGGCTGACCAAGGCAAGGACCCGGCCTCGTCGGTGTACAGCACCGACCCACGGGAGCGACCTCCGTGGTCCAGATAGTCCGCCATCGCCGAGAGATAGACGTACTGGCTGGTCAAGATGTCGCGGATCAGGAACAGACGGTTCACCGATCGCCGGCTCGCCGCGTCGGCCGCAGCGATGAAGGGGTAAGCGTCGAGCCACCCCGACACGAGCTCGACAGCCGCCGCGATCGACCCCCGCGACCGGACCACCCCGGCGTTCCGACTCATCAGCTCGGTGCACGCCCTGAGCAGGGCGTCGGTTGTGTCGGGTGCGGTCTCGGCCCGGGCCGTCGCAGCCCGCAAGAGGCGTACGGCATCGCCCACCACAGGCTCGGCCGCCCGAGCGAATTCCGACGGGTCGACGGGGTGGCCGGTGCGCCGGGCAGAGACGTACGTGGCTGCCCGAGTCGCGCCGACCTGCCCGGAGTTCAGCGCCGCGCCGCCCGGCCGGTAGACCCCATGGGCCCCTGCCGCTTCACCGACGGGGAAGAAGCCGGCGATGTTCGACTGCCACCACTGGTCGACGACCAAGCCTCCGTTGTTGTGCTGGGCACACACCGCGATCTCGAGCAGGTCCCTTTCCAGATCCACACCCGGGTTCCGGTTCAAGTAGAACTCGTACGCAGGCCGGTTCATATGCTGCAGCCGCTGGATGGGCGTCGAGGAGCCGAGGTCGAGCACGCCCGCTCGGGCGAGGTAGCCGTACGCCTCCTCGCTGAGCGCTCCGGGGTCCCACTCGGGACGAACCGGGTTCGACCGGAAGTCGAGGAACACCCGCCTGCCTCGCAGCACGGTCTCTCGATACACGAGCAGGTCGATCAACGAGGAACCCGAGCGGGCCTTGCGAATGTCGAACGGCCATTGATAACCCTTGAGGAAGATCATCGACATCAAGCGCCCGTAGTCGTCGATCACGTCGGACAGGAACTCACGTTCGTCACCGCCGAAGGCATCGGTGGAGACGAATCGCGGCACGACCTGCATGTACGTACCGGAGACGTTCCAGCGCGGCTTGGTCGACGCGAGGCCGAACTGCCATTCGGTGAGGTTCTTGCCGCGCACACCGGCTCGCAGCGGCGCCCCGTTCGCTCCCCATTGGCCGTGCGGATAGACCGAATCCGCGTACATCCCGGCCGGCCCACCCGTGGCGTACACGAGGTTCGTGCACCGCAGGAGCAGAAACCGAGACGGAGCCTCGTCGGACACGTCGGTCCTGAGGCACAACAGGCCCAGGAGCACGCCGTCGCGCACGACCAGGTCGACCACCCGGCAGCCGTCGATCACCGGAATCCCGTGGTCGTGGACTCGGGCTTCGAGGCGCTCGACCATCGTCTTGCTGGTGTACGGCCCGACCGACGTCGCGCGTTGGCGCGGATCGTGGTCGGTCTTGTAGCCGACGAACTCCCCTGATCGCGCATGCGGGAACGGCACGCCGGATTCGACGAGGTGGAAGAAGCAGCGCGCCGACCAGGCGGCCTCGGCGAGCGCGAGGTCGCCGTCCATCGCACCGCCGCTGAACAGCGTCTCGGCCATGGCCCTCACCGAGTCGGGCTCACTGCCGGACAGAGTGAGTTTGTAGTAGGTCTGCTTGTCGGACCCGGCATTGCGCGACGCTCCGGCGCGGATCTTGTCGGAGACCATGACGACGTCTCTGGAGCCGAACATCCACAACCGGTCCGCCGCGCAGAAACCAGCCGCACCGGTGCCGACGACGACTGTGTTGGCGCTCAGCACGGGCACCTCGTACCCGTCGACCGTCACCTGTTCCATCTTCGCTCCCTCGTGCCGATCGGACGTCTCACAGGCGTGGAATCTGCATGCCGCCGCCGACGGTGATCACGTCGCCGGTCGAGTACGGCATCTGACCACTCACCAGGACCGCGACGGCTCCGGCCACATCCGCCGGCGTTCCCCATCGCGGCATCGGTGCGAGCCCACGGGCGAACAGGGTGTCGTACTTCTCCTGCACCCCGGCGGTCATGTCAGTCGCGATGACGCCCGGCCGTACCTCGTAGACCACGATCCCTTCGGGCGCGAGCCTGGCCGCCCACAATTGGGTGGCCATAGCGACCCCGGCCTTGGAGATGCAGTATTCGCCGCGGTTCAGCGACACCGTCGTCGCCGACACCGAACTCACGTTGACGATCGTGCCAGCGGGTCGGTCGGTCCGTACGGTCGCGCCGCGCTGAGCGATCATCCGGTTCGCGACGAGTTGAGTGAGGAAGTACGGCCCCCGCAGATTGATCGACAGCACCCGATCGAACTCGGTCGAGGTCGCCTCGAGCAGGTCGTTGCGCGCCTGTGGCGCCACACCCGCGTTGTTGACCAGGACGTCGACCCGGCCGAACGCGGAGAGCGTGTCGTCCAGGTAGCGCCGATGGTCGTCGGCGTCGGCGATGCTGCCTGCGGTGTACGACACATCACCCAGGTCACCCAACTCCGCGAGAAGTTCCGCGGGGGCGGGTCGCGTCGCCAGGATCGATACCTTGAATCCGTCGCCGAGCAGGCGTTCCGTGATCCCCCGCCCGATCCCTCGGCTGCCGCCCGTCACCATGGCCACTGGGTTCATCAACGCTCCTTCGGGTCTGGTCCATGATCGGACACCGTGAGGCAGTTTGGCAAGCGCTTTCCACCAGACGCGTCGTTCACGTCCCGTTCACCCGCGAACAGTCAGCGCGTCAATCGCCATCCCTAACGTCGCATGCGGACGGGCCAGGACTGGCCCTGTCGTTCGTACGGCGTTAGGACACTTTGTGAGCAACACTCGCGTAGCCAAGGTCGCGGCCCTCGCCGCGATCGGCGCACTTTCCCTCGCAGCCTGCAGCAGCACGACCACGACCGGCGCTGCACCGTCAGGTTCGGCGTCGGGATCCTCGGCTTCCCTCGTCTGCCCCAGCGGCCAGCTGACCGCCGAGGGCTCGTCTGCCCAGAAGAACGCGATCGACGAGATCGTGGCCGGCTACAACGCCGCCTGCAAGGACAAGGCGAAGATCGAATACAACCCGACCGGCTCCGGTGCAGGCATCAAGAACTTCAACGCTGGCCTGGTCGACTTCGCCGGCAGCGACTCGGCGCTCAAGGCCGACGAGGCCACCGCGGCGCAGGCTCGCTGCCAGAACAACGCCGCCTGGAACATCCCGATGGTGATCGGACCGGTGGCGTTCTCGTACAACCTGAACGGCGTCACCAAGCTCGTGCTGACGCCCGAGGTCCTGGCGAACATCTTCCAGGGCAAGATCACGACCTGGAACGACCCGGCGATCGCCAAGCTCAACTCCGGTGTCACCCTTCCCGGCGACAAGATCGTGGTCTTCTACCGCTCCGACGAGTCCGGCACCACCGAGAACGTGTCGCGCTTCCTGCACGCGGCGGCGCCGGCTGCCTGGACCGCAGACGCGTCGAAGGCCTGGAAGGGCGTCGGCGGTGAGGGTAAGAACAAGTCGTCCGGTGTCGCCGAGGCGGTCAAGGCCACGCCGAACTCGATCGGCTACCTCGAGTGGAGCTACGCCACCGACAACAAGCTCGGCATCGCCCAGCTCGACATGGGCGCCGGCGCGGTGGAACTCACCTCCGCCAGCGTGGGCAAGGCCGTGGACACCGCCAAGGTGAGCGGCCAGGGCAACGACCTCAAGCTCGACATCGACTACGCGACCAAGACGGCCGGCGCTTACCCGGCCATCCTCGTCACGTACGAGATCGTCTGCTCGAAGGGCCTGAGCGCCGACAAGACGGCCCTGGTCAAGGACTTCCTCGGCTACTTCGCGAGCAAGGACGGTCAGGCCGACCTCGAGCATCTGGGCTACGCCCCCCTGCCCGACTCGCTGCGCACCAAGGTCGTCACCGCCGTTTCGGCAATCAGCTGACCTGTGCGGGATCGTGTCGGGGTGTGACGTGATTCACACCCCGACACGCGCGAGTCAGCACCTGGAGGAAGATGTCCGATCTGTCCGAGCCGGAAGGTCCCGATGTGACACAGTCGATCGACACCGGCGCCTCGCCCCTGCGGGCGACGCCTGACGATCCAGCCGTGGCGGCCCTGCCCACCCACGACGAGCCGAGCCTGAGCGATCAACAGGCCGCTGAGCGAGACGCCGAAGCACACGGCGTCACGCTCGGCTCGATCGGGCATGCCGGAGACACCACGTTCCGTGCGTCGGCCTACGCGTCGGCCTTCCTCATCGTGATGCTGGTGTTGTTCGTCGGCGTCTTCCTGACCGCGGTCGCAGCCCCGAGCCTGTCTCGGAACCAAGCGAGCTTCTTCACCTCCACGGTCTGGAATGTCGGAGGGTCCGAACTTGCGTTCGGCATCGCGGGGATGCTCTGGACGACCGTCCTGAGCTCGATCGTGGCGATGGCGTTGGCCGTACCGATCGCTGTCGGGACCGCCCTGCTCATCACCCAATACCTGAAACCCAAAGTCGGCTCGACGCTCGGGTTCCTGATCGACCTGCTCGCGGCGGTTCCGTCGATCGTGTACGGCTTGTGGGGCCTGAAGGTTCTGGGACCGTCCCTCGCCGGTGTGTACGGCTGGCTCCAGGCCAACCTCGGGTGGATCCCGCTGTTCGGGCCCGGCGTGCAGTCGACCGGCAACGTCATGACTGCCTCGCTCGTGCTGGCAATCATGATCCTGCCGATCGTCAGCGCCATGTCGCGTGACGTCTTCTCGCAGACCCCCCGCGACCACATGGAAGCCGCCTGGGCGCTCGGGGCCACTCGGTGGGAGATGATCCGTACTGCGGTGATCCCGTACGGCCGGTCCGGGGTGGTCGCAGCCTCGATGCTCGGCCTCGGTCGGGCCCTCGGCGAGACCGTGGCCGTCATGATCATCCTGTCCCAGACCAACGACCTGGGCATTAACCCCAGCCTGTTCGCCGGTGGTGAGACGTTCGCCTCGAAGATCGCGAACAACGCCGCCGAGTTCGACACCCCTGCCAAGACGGGGGCCTACATCGCGGCCGGCCTGGTGCTGTTCGTCGTGACATTCGCCGTCAATGCGATCGCCCGTCTGGTCGCCGACCGAGGGAGAGCGAAGTGAGCGCGCCCCAACTGACCGCCACCGCCGGACGCCGGAAGCTGACCGACCTGGTGATGACGAGCATGGTCTACCTCACGGCCGTCATCGCCCTGGTCCCCCTGGTCTGGATTCTCGTCAGCATCGTCGCCAAAGGGTTGCCGGTCATCCTGACCGCGCAGTGGTGGACCCACGACCTGGCGGGTACGACGGACCGTCGCGCCGGCGGCGGCGCGCTCGCGGCGATCGTCGGCACAGTTGAGATCGGCCTGATCACGGCGCTGATCGCCGTACCGATCGCCGTGCTCGGGGCGATCTTCCTCATCGAGTACGCCCGAGGCACCAAGCTCGCGCGGGCCGTCTCGTTCACGGTCGACATCCTGTCCGGGGTGCCGTCGATCGTCGCCGCGCTGTTCGTCTACACGCTGATGATCACGCTGCTGGGCATGGGTCGCAGTGCCATCGCGGCGGCGTTCTCCCTGGTGCTGCTGATGTTGCCGACGGTGCTGAGGTCCACCGAAGAGATGCTCAAACTCGTGCCCGACTCGCTGCGCGAGGCGTCGTACGCCCTCGGAGTACCCAAGTGGAAGACGATCGCCCAGGTCGTCATCCCGACCGCGTTCTCGGGCATCGCGACCGGGATCGTGCTCGGCCTGGCCCGGGTCATGGGCGAAACCGCCCCCTTGCTGATCCTCGTGGCGTACGCGCGCAATCTCTACTGGTCGCCCACCAGCCCAACGATGGGCACGCTGCCGACGATGATCAACACCGGCCGCGACGTGGCAGAGACACTGCCGGGGTACGAGCGGGTGTGGGGCGCGGCCCTCACGCTGATCCTGCTCGTCATGGGACTCAACCTCCTGGCGCGTGCCATCGCCCGCGCCAGCCGTCTGAAGGATTCCTGACATGGCCAAACGGATCGAAGTCGACAACCTCGACGTCTACTACGGCGCCTTCAAGGCCGTCGCCGACGTGTCGCTCACGGTCGAACCGCGTACGGTAACGGCCTTCATCGGCCCGTCCGGGTGCGGCAAGTCGACCGTGTTGCGCACCCTCAACCGGATGCACGAGGTGATTCCAGGGGCGTACGCGACCGGCAAGGTCGCCCTCGACGGCGTCGACCTGTACGGCCAAGGGGTCGATCCGGTCGCGGTCCGACGCCTGGTCGGCATGGTGTTCCAGCGGCCCAACCCGTTCCCGTCGATGTCGATCTACGACAACGTGGCCTCGGGTCTGAAACTGAACGGCGTACGCTCGAAAGCCGTCCTCGACGAGGCGGTGGAGACATCCCTGCGCGGCGCGAACCTCTGGAACGAGGTGAAGGATCGGCTCGGCCGGGCCGGCACCTCGCTGTCGGGCGGACAACAATAGCGTCTGTGCATCGCTCGCGCTATCGCCGTGAAGCCCGAGGTGCTACTCATGGACGAACCGTGCTCCGCGCTCGACCCAATCTCGAC
>JBDHZQ010000039.1:0-20000 GCA_039811945.1 Propionibacteriaceae bacterium | reverse complement strand
CCGTTGTCGTTCGTGGTGAGTCTGGCGACGGCCGTGCTGGTGAACCAGGTCAGGATCATGCAGGCGTTCTTCAGGTCGGTGTTCTTCTTGCCCACCGCCTGCTCGTACGTCGTCGCCAGCCTGGTCTGGAAGATGTCGCTCTTCTCCAGTTCCCGATCGGGTCTGGTCAACCAGGTCATCGAGGCGCTCGGGGGCGACCCGGTGCTGTGGCTGGCGGTGATCAAACCGCCGCTCTATTGGGTGGTCATCGTCACGGTACGGCTGTGGCTCCAGCTTGGCTTCTACATGATCCTGTTCATCGCAGGACTGCAGCGGATCTCGGCGAACCTGTACGAGGCTGCCGCGATCGACGGGGCGAGCCGTTGGCAGTCGTTCCGCTACGTCACGTTGCCGCTGCTGCGGCCGACGTCGACCGCGGTGACGCTCCTGCTGATCGTCAACGCGTTCCAGGCCTTCGACGAGTTCTTCAACCTGTTGTCGACGTTCGGGCAATATCCGCCGTACGCACGACCGCCGCTGGTGTACCTGTACTACGTCGCGCTCGGGCAGGGCCAGGACTTCGGCCACGGCAGCGCAGGGGCGATCATCCTGACCCTGATCATCGCCGTCGTCGCGATCGTGCAAGCCCGGGTCATGCGGTTGGGCAAGGAGGACTGATGGCGATGGTGGGGGGTCGCCGGCGCGGCCGGATCGGGACGATCGCGACGTACGGGGCGCTCGGCGTCGCGGCCGTATTCTTCCTGATCCCGTTCTACCTGCTGGCCCGCAATGCGCTGCTGTCCAACGCCGAGCTGGGCTCACCTCAATGGCGATGGCTGCCGACGTGGCGATGGGAGAACCTGACCGGGATCTTCACCGATCCCAACCTGCACCTGGCGCAGGCGTTGTGGAACTCGGCGGTGATCTCGGTCACGCAGACCCTCGGGGTATTGACGTTGTCGGGGCTGGCGGGTTACGGGCTGGCCCGGATTCCGTACCGCTGGTCCAATGCCGTGTTCTTCGCGATCACCGCGACGTTGCTGATCCCGCCCGCGATCACGTTCGTGCCGAGTTTCGTGCTCGTGTCGTCGTTGGGTTGGGTGTCGACGCTGCGGGGACTGATCGTTCCCGGTCTCTTCCAAGCCCTGGCGACGTTCCTGTTCCGCCAGTTCTTCGTGGGTTTCCCGAAGGAGATCGAGGAGGCGGCGATGATCGACGGGCTGGGCTACTGGGGCACCTTCTGGCGGATCGTGGTGCCGAACTCCCTCGGGTTCGCCGCCGCGATCGGGTCGATCACGTTCATCGGCTCGTGGAACGCGTTCCTGTGGCCGCTCGTGATCGGCCGCGACAGCAGCGCTTGGACCGTACAGATTTCCCTCTCGACGTTCATCACGGCCCAGACCGCGAACTACGTGCAGTTGTTCATGGCCGCGATCGTCGCGATCTTCCCGCTGCTGTTGATGTTCCTGTTCCTGCAACGGTGGATCGTGGAAGGGGTCGTCAGGTCGGGGATCGCCGGGGATTGACGGTCGTACGGCTCACGCGAGGCCGGGTACGTCTGCCCGCCGCGCGATGGTCGCGGTCGCCCTCCGGGGAGCCGCCTCCGGAACCTCGGAGATCATCGCGTCGAGGAAGCCGTACCTGCGCAGCACCGAGCGTTGGTAGCTGTCCTTCTGGCCGCTCGCTTTCAGGTCGCGCCACCAGTCGGCGATGTCGCCCCACGTCGGAGCCGCGAGTGATCCCCCGAATTGCTGCAGGGCCAATCCGGCCGCGAGGCAACCGAACGCCAGCCGGTCCGACAGAGGCCAGCCGGCCAACGTGCCGGTGACGAATGCGGCCCCGAACACGTCGCCGGCGCCGGTCGGGTCGAGTTCCCGTACGGCCAAAGCCGGCACCTGGGCTTCCTCGCCGGTGATGCTGTCGATCGCCATCGCCCCTTCGCTGCCGTTGGTAACGACGGCGATCGGGACCCGGTCGGCCAGGGAGTACAGCGCCCGGTTCGGCGAGTCGGTGCGGGTGTAGGCCATGGCCTCCCCGGCGTTCGGCATGAACGCATGGCAACAGGACAGGCGTCTCAGTACGGCCGGGTCCCACTTCTCCTCGGGGTCCCAGCCGAGGTCGGAGAAGACCAGCGCCCCGCCGTCCTTGGCCCGCGAGACCCAGGAGTCCGGGCCGTACTCGACGCCCAGGTCGACGATGACCGCCCGGGACTTCGGCGGCGTGCCGATCATCGTGGTCGCGTCGACCGGCGGCTCGTGGGCGTGGGTGACCATGCTGCGGTCGCGGTTGACCGACATCGAGACGGTGACCGGCGAGTGCCAATCCTCCAACCGGCGCGAGGAGCTGAGGTCGATGCCTTCGCCGTCGGCGAGCGTGCGCCAGCAGAAGTCCCCGTAGTCGTCGTCGCTGAACGCCGCCGCCAGGCTCGTCCGAAGACCCAGCCGCCGCGTGGCGACGGCGAGGTTCGCGATCCCGCCCGGGCACGAAGCCATGCCCTGGGCGAACACCTCGGTGCCCGGAGTGGGTGGGTGAGGCATGTCGGCGAAGATGATGTCGAGAAAGACCGTCCCCCAGATGAAGACGTCCAGATCCGGGCCACCGTCGCCACGGATCGCCGCTAGCGGGTCGTACCCCATGCCCGATCGTAAGCCCGGCGGCGCGACGACGGGTGTCGAACGACCGTAGGGTGTTGAAGCAACGACAAGGAGCACCGATGAAGTTGGCCATTCTCGGTGGAGGCGGGTTCAGGGTGCCCCTGGTGCACGGGCAGGTTCTCGCCGATCGGCGAATCGATCAGGTCAGCTTGTACGACACAGACCTGGCTCGCCTCGAGGCGATGGATCACGTGCTCGCCGGGCAATCGCGCGCCATCGGCCGTACCGTGCCTCGAGTCTCCACCACGTCGCTTCAGCAGACGCTCGACGGGGCCGACTTCGTGTTCTCCGCGATTCGGGTCGGCGGCGTCGCGGGGCGGGTGATCGACGAACAGGTGGCGCTCCGGCACGGGGTGTTGGGACAGGAGACGACCGGAGCCGGCGGGATTGCGTACGGCATTCGCACTGTTCCGGTCGCTTTGCGGATCGCAGAGGAGGTACGGCGATGCTGCCCGGCCGCGTGGGTGGTGAATTTCACGAACCCCGCCGGCCTCGTGACCCAGGCCATGCAGCGGGTGCTCGGGAATCGCGTGGTGGGGATCTGCGACTCGCCGATCGGCCTGACGTCGCGGGCCGCCCGGGTCGCCGGATTGTCCCTGGCCGAGGTCGAGATGGACTACGCCGGGTTGAACCACCTCGGCTGGCTGCAGAGGTTGCTGCACGACGGTGTCGACGTTCTGCCCAGGGTGCTCGCCGATCCGGCACTGGCGCGTACGGAGGAGGGCCAACTGTTCGGCCAGGCCTGGCTCGCCGACCTCGGGTCGATCCCGAACGAATACCTGTACTACTACTACTTCACCCGCGACGCGATCGCGTCGATCCGGGGCGCATCCGCGTCTCGAGGTCAGTTTCTCCAGCGACAGCAGGAAAGTTTCTACGCAGGAGTGGCCGCCGACTCGGCCACCGCGTACGAGCAGTGGGTGCGGGTACGGCGGGAGCGTGACGAGACGTACCTCTCCGAAGCTCGCACGGAGAGCCGCGACGAGGCCGACGTGGCGGGGGGCGGGTACGAGCGGGTCGCCCTCGCGCTCATGGACGCGCTGGCCGGGGGGCGCCCCTCGACGCTGATCCTCAACGTGGCCAACGGGTCGACGCTGCCCGGCCTGCCGAGCCAGACCGTCGTCGAAGTGCCCTGCGCGGTCGAAGCCGGCCAGATCCGCCCGCTCACGGTGACCCCGCTGCGCGGGCACGCACTCGGGCTCGTGCAGCAGGTGGCGGCCTCGTACGACAACGCCACCCGGGCCGGGATCAGCGGTTCGCGAGCCGACGCCGTCCGGGCCTTCGCGTTCCACCCGCTCGTCGACTCGGTGACGGTGGCCAGGGAACTGGTGACGGCGTACGGCGAAGCCAGCCCGGAGTTCGCGGCGGTGGTGCAGTCGTGAGCGGGTCCACCGAGTTCAGAGCCAGGACAGGTACGGCTTGGCCAGCGCGTACCCCACGAACGAGGCGATGTCGAGGATCGTGTGGGCGACGACCAGGGGCATGACGCGGCCGAATCGGCGGTAGAGCCAGCCGAAGATGACACCCATGACGAGGTTCCCGACGAACCCGCCGAAGCCCTGGTACAGGTGGTACGAGCCTCTGACCAGGGCAGACGCGCCGATCCCGAGCCAAGGTCGCCAGCCCATTTGGTCGAAACGGGTCAGCAGGTACCCCAGCATGACGACTTCTTCCAGGATCCCGTTCATCGCAGCGAGACCGACCAAGACCGGCACAGTCCACCAATTCTCGGCCAGGTTCGCCGGGGCCACGTTGGTGTTGAACCCCAGGGCGCGAGCTCCCAGGTAGAGGCCGAGACCCGGGATCCCGATCGCAGCAGCCACACCGAGACCGGCCAACAGGTCGAAACCGGGGCGCTTGAGGTCGAAGCCGACGAGTCGCCGGGCTCCCCCGTGGGACAGGTGCAGCAGGTACAGCACCAGACACACCTGCACGAGCGGGAACGCGATGTAGGTGATTTGGTAGGCGAGATCGAGCCACGGGCGGTCAGGCACCGCTGAGGTGTTCATCGTGGTGGTCTGCTGGTTGAGCGGTTGGTTCGGGCGGGTCAGTTTCTCGACCAGCGACAGGATCGAGTAGACCGCCGACCGGCCGAGACCCAGCCCCAGAACGATCAGGACTTCGAGCCCGTACCGAGGCCGCGTGTGTTCCACGGCGGGAGTCTAGACACGCAACACTCCGGCCGCCGCGAGGACGCGACGGCCGGAGCGCTGGTCAGGTTGTTACCGAGCCTTGGCCGGTTTCAACGTATCCGCCTTGATCACACCTTCGCCCTTGCACGTGGGGCACTCAACGAAGCCCATGGCCGCAACCGCGTCAGGCACGGGCTGCTTCTTGGGAGCGATGCGTCCACCCTGCTTGGGGACCGTCAGGACGATCGAGATGATCGCCAGCAGCAGGAACACGAGGTTCACGCCGAGAGCGATCATGGCGGCCAGACGCAGAGCGACGTTGTCCGTGCGGCCTTCCATGTGGATCACGTCACCGATCTGGGTGACCGTGGCATCCGTACCTGCAGTGGCGAAGCCGGTGTAGACGGCGAGCGAGATCGCAGCACCGATGGCGCCACCGAGCGAGCTGGCCATCTTGTAGATGCCGGCACCGGATCCGGCCTGAGCGGCCGGGAGGTTGGACAACGCCGCGTCGGTCGACGGGGTGGCGTAGAACGCCAGGCCGAGACCGAAGAGGCAGTAGGCGATGATCGCCATGATCACGTACTGACCGATGAGCAGATGGGTCATCATCAGCATGATGCAGGCCACGATCACGATCAGAGAGCCCCAGATCATCGGCTTGCGGGGACCGAACTTCTGCAGGAGCTTCTCACCGACGCGGATGAAGCTGATGATCACGATGCCGTACCCGAGCGTCAGAATGCCGGCGTCCCAGGCGGTGTACTTGTCGGCCGCCGCACAGCTGGCGCCCGCCGCGACCGGAACCTTGCATCCGGCCATCTGGATGACTTGCTGGCTGACGATCAGGATGCCGATGGTGCCGTTGAGCAGGAAGTTCGAGATCGTCGCACCGGTGAAGGTGGTGTTCTTGAACAGCTTGAAATCGATGAACGGGTTGTCTTTGCTGCGCTCGACGAGGAAGAACACAACGTAGGCCGCGATCGCCAAAGCGAGCAACCCCAGGGTCGAGAGGCTGGTCCAGCCACCGAGCTGCTTGGAGAACAGCAGGGCGATCATGAGGCCGAGGGTGCCGACGATGAACAACAGCAGCCCGACGATGTCGAAGGCCTTCTTCGGGCCGGTCTGCTCGACCTTGTTTTCCGGGGTGCCCCAGATCATGATGAACGACACGATCGAGATCGCGATCGAGGCGATGAAGATGCCTCGCCAGCCGACCGACGGAACGAACTTGATCACCGCGCCGCCGAAGAGGGCCGCCAGTCCCGAGCCGCCCCACGAGCCGATCGACCACATGGAAACGGCGCGCTGGCGTCCCTTGCCGTCCCAGTACGACTTCACCAGCGCCATCGACGCCGGCATGATGCACGCCGCCGAAACACCCTGGATCGCGCGGCCGGTGATCAGCAACGGCACGGCGAGCGAGCCACTGGCCAAGACCAGGAGGGCCGAGCCGATGATGCCGAGCACGATGCCGAGCAGGGTGATCTTGACCCGGCCGAGCTTGTCGGCAAAGCCACCCATCATGACGATGAACAGGCCCGAGAACAGCGAGGTCACGGAGACCGCGAAGTTCATCATCGGAGCGGAGACGTACTCCTGGTCCTTGTTGACGGCCTTGAGAATTTCGGGTGCAGCGGTGCCGGCCGTACCGGCAAACAACCAGAAGGTGACGACCGCCAAGACGATGCCCCAGAGGAGCTTTTCAGTGCCTTGGTACGGCTTCACCTCAGCAGCCGGAGCTGCGGTCGAGGTTGACATCTGTGTCAGGCCTCACTTTCCGAGGTAGGCGAGGACGGCCGCGACGGCCGCCTCTGTTCCGGTCTTCAACGTCGGCTGCATGGCCGGGCCGAAGGCCGGGTTGTGGTTGGGGAAAACCTGCTGTCCCTCGGCGAAGCCACCGAAGCCCCAGTAGGAATAAGGAATCCCGAACGCGTCCGGGACGATGCTGAAGTCCTCCGACGCAGGCACGGGGGCGAGAGTCTCGACCCGGTCCTCGCCGAAGTGCGCGACGAACGCTTCGGTCACCTTGGCGGTCACGTCGGCGTCGTTGTCGGTCAGCGGGTAGTCGTCGTACAGCTCGATCTCGGGTTCCTGGGGCGACCCGGAGGCGAGGCATTCGGCCCTGACGATTCGGTCGATGCCGGCCAGCAGCTTCTCCCGGACCGCGAGGTCGTACGCCCTGATGTTGAGCAGGAGAACGGCCCGATCCGGGATGATGTTCGCCTTGGTGCCGGCCTGCAAGCTGCCGACCGTCACGACGCCCATCGCGAACGGATTGATCTCCCTGGAGACGATCGTCTGCAACCGCATGACGATCGCGCTCGCCAGCACGATCGGATCGCAACCCAGGTGGGGCATCGATCCGTGCGAGCCTTTGCCGTACACCGTCACGCGGATGCAGGCACCCGTGGACAACATGGGGCCGGCCACCGTGCCGACCTTGCCCGAGGCGGGGACGGTCAGCACGTGCTGCCCGAGCGCCACGTCAGGCTTGGGAATCCGGTCGACGAGACCGTCGGCGACCATCGCCTTGGCACCGGCGGCGGTCTCCTCGCCGGGCTGGAACAGCGCGACGTACGTGCCCTGCCACTGGTCCTTGCTCTTGGCGAGCAGTTCGGCCGCGCCGAGGCCGGCTGTGATGTGCAGGTCGTGGCCGCAGGCGTGCATGAGCGGGACCGTGTTTCCGTCGGCGTCGACGGTGGTTGCGGTGGAGGAGTACGGCAGGCCCGTGTTCTCCTTGACGGGCAGGCCGTCGATGTCGGCCCTGAACAGGACCGTCGGGCCTTCGCCGTTCTCGAGAACGCCGACGACGCCGCCGCCGATCTGCTGGGTCTGGTAGCCGAAGGAGTCCAGGCGACGGGTGATCTCCTTGGCCGTCTCGGTCTCCATCATGCTGAGCTCTGGGCTCTGATGCAGCTGTACGTACAGCTCCTCTTGCCACTGATTGGTGTCGTCAAGTCCTTTGAGAACGTCTGCAAGGGCCATCGTCGGTCACTCCTTCCACGGGGGTCTTCGTAGTGCGAGACCTCACATGGCTATCCAAACCCGTGACCTGAGAGGCGCGTGAGGTTGCAAGACGTTGCCGATAGTTCGTCGCCGATCAGCGCGGCCACAGGGCGCGAAGGAAGAACGCCAGGTTCGCGGGCCGTTCCGCCAGCCGGCGCATGAGGTAGCCGTACCAGTCGCTGCCGTACGGCACGTACACGCGCACTTGGTGACCCGCCGCGGCAAGCCGTTGCTGCTCGGCCGGGCGTACGCCGTAGAGCATCTGGAACTCGTAGCTGCCGAAACCGCGCCCGGTCACGAGCCGTTCCGCGATCGCGATCAGGCGGGGATCGTGGGTCGCGATCATCGGGTACCCGGGGCCGTCGACGAGTGTGCGCAGGCAGCGGACGTAGGAAAGCGCGACCTCGTGAGCCGATGGGTACGCCACGTCGGGCGGCATTTCGTAGGCACCCTTGCACAACCGGACTCTGCGGCCCGGGGTGGCCATCCGGTCGACGTCTGTTTCGGTACGGCGCAGAGCCGCCTGGACGACCGTGCCCACCCGCGGGTACCCCTCGCGGAGCTTGTCGACGAGGACGAGCGTCGACGCGGTGGCGAGATGGCCTTCCATGTCGACCGTCACGGTCGTGCCGACGTCGGACGCGGCGGCGCAGATCGTACGAGCGTTGCGCAGGGCTGTGCGTTCACCGTTCTCCGGCAGGAACTGGCCAACAGCCGACAGCTTCAGGGACACCTCGACGGAACCCGCGAGGCCTTCGTCGGCGAGCCGCTGGAGCAGGCGGAGGTACTCGGCCGTGGTCTGTTCGGCTCGCGAGAAGGTGGTCGTGTCCTCCCCGAGGTGGTCCAGCGAGACGAGCAGTCCGCTCGCGACGAGGCTCCGGGAGCAGGCGACGGCGTCGTCGATCGTCTCGCCGGCGACGAACCGGGTGACGATACCCCGTGTGAGCGGCAGCCGGGTGACCAGCGTCTTGACCCGTTGCTGCCGGGACAGGACCAGGAGCGGTCGCAGCATCGCATTCCTCCTCGCCGAGGCGCCGGGCCGGACGTCGTCGGCCCCTTGCGATGATCACACTACGGAGGCTGCCTCGATCTGTCCCAGATGCGTACGGGCAAAGGCGAGTGATTGCGCCAGCGCCTGCTCGCGGGCTCCTCGGGACCCGATGCCGCGGGTGTTGACCTCGACGACGACGTGACCGCCGAATCCCGTCGCGGCCAGGTGGTTCAAGACCTGGTCGGCCTGCTGGTCGCCGTCTCCGGGTAGCAGGTGTTCGTCGATGGCCGAGCCCGAGCCGTCGGTGAGGTGGACGTGCCGCAAGCGCGATCCCCAGGCCTTGGTCAGGTCGAGCGACTGAACCTGCGAAGTCGATGCGTGGGAGAAGTCGAGGGTCAGCCACTCGTAGTCGAGGTCGGAGGGATCCCAACTCGGCAGGTACGCCTTGAGGTTCCGCACGGGGGTGCGCCAGGGGTACATGTTCTCGACGCAGAACCTGATCCCTGTCTCAGCATTGAGGCGCCGGATCCCGGCTTCGAACCCGCTCGCGTACGTCCCCTGCCACCGGAAGGGCGGGTGCACCACGACGGTGTCCGCGTCGAGCCGTACCGCCGCCTCGGCCGAACGCGTGAGCTTGTCCCACGGATCGTCGCCCCACGTGCGCTGAGTGACCAACAGGCACGGAGCGTGGATCGCGTGCACGGGGACCTCGTGGTAGTCGCGTAACTTCTCGATCGCGTCGATGTCGGCAGCCACGGGATCGATCCCGACCATGAGTTCGACGCCGTCGTAGCCCAGGCTGGCCGCCAACTCGAACCCGCTCGCCGTGGTCTCGGGGTAGACCGAGGACGTCGACAGCAGCACCTTGGGGGTCGCATCCGTCACTCGACCCAGGGTAATCGCTCAGGCCCACGCACGGCCCCGGCTCGCGACGTGGGATGGCGGGCGGTATCGAGTCGGCGGGCCTGCTCGACCACGGTCCCGATTTCGCAACGTGGCGCGGCTCTGGCAAGAATGGCGCCATGCATGTCGATCATGTCGTCTACGCCGTGGGCCCCGCTGGGCTCGCCGCCGAGGCCAAGAGATTCGAGAAGGCCCTCGGCGTGAAGTCACGCGACGGAGGCATTCACCCCACCTTCGGAACCCAGATGCGTCTCATTCCGCTGTCCGACGACCGCTATCTCGAAGTCGTGGAGGTGCTCGACCACCCGGCCGCCGACAAGGCGCCGTACGGCCAAGCTGTTCGCGCTCGGATGGAACTCGGCGGCGGGTGGCTCGGCTGGGTCGTGTCGGTCGACGACTTGAGTCCGTACGAGCAGCGCCTGGAGCGGTCGGCCGTGCGTGGGCTTCGTCACTTCCCGGACGGTCGTGCCCTGGAGTGGCGGCAGATCGGGATCAAGGGTCTGATCGCCGACCCGCAGTTGCCGTACTTCATCACCTGGGTCAGCGACGCCGACGTGAGGCCTCAGGCACTGTCGAGCGACGTGAGCTTGGCCAAAGTCGAGATCGCAGGCAATCGATCGCGGGTCGAGAACTGGATGGGCGTCCAGGTGCCGCGCGTCTTCGACGGGGTCGAACTCGACTTCAACTCCCCCAGCGGGTATCCCGGCATCCAGTCGGTCACCTTCGTCACACCCGGAGGGGCTGTCCGCATCTGATGCGGCTCTGGTGTCGTGCCTGGCCGCTCGGCCGGAGCACGGCAACCTGAGCACGGTGTGAGAACTGTCGGAGGGTTCTGACAGGCTGCGTGGCATGGCAAAACAGACCCGGCCCGGCTATCACTGCACCGAATGCGGCTGGTCGACCGTGCGCTGGGTCGGCCGCTGCGGCGAGTGCCAAACCTGGGGAAGCGTCGTCCAGACCGGGGCACCGAAGGTGCAGCAGGTCAGCTCCACCGTGCCGACGTCGAAAGCGATCCCGATCGGCGAGGTGAGCGACGCGTCGGCCGAGCGTTCGTTGACCGGCATCGACGAGCTCGATCGCGTGCTCGGTGGCGGTCTGGTGCCCGGTGCCGTGGCGTTGCTGGCCGGTGAACCCGGCGTCGGCAAGTCGACGCTACTGCTGGAGGTCGCTGCCCGGTGGGCGAGGGCGGGCCGCACGACGCTCTACGTGACCGGCGAGGAATCAGCCGCCCAGGTACGGCTGCGCGCGACCCGCACGGGCAACGTCGCCGACCACCTCTACCTGGCCAGCGAGACGGACCTCGGGACCGTGCTCGGGCACATCGAACAGACCGAACCGAGCCTGTTGGTGGTCGATTCGGTGCAGACGATCGGCACTGCCGAGGCAGACGGGTCACCCGGCGGGGTGACTCAAGTGCGCGAAGTGACGGGCGCGTTGGTGCGGGTGGCGAAGTTGCGAGGCATGTCGACGGTGATCGTGGGACACGTCACCAAGGACGGTTCGATTGCGGGCCCCCGACTTCTCGAACACCTGGTCGATGTCGTGCTGGCGTTCGAGGGTGACCGGCATTCGGGCTTCCGGATGGTGCGCGCGACCAAGAACCGGTACGGCCCGGCCGACGAGGTCGGGTGTTTCGAGATGGCCGAGTCCGGCATCGTGGAGGTGCCCGATCCGTCTGGTCTGTTCACCACTCGGCACGACGAACCGGTGCCCGGCACGTGCGTGACGGTGACGATGGAGGGTCGCCGTCCCCTGCTGGCCGAGATCCAGGCCCTCGTCGTGCCTAGTCCGATGCAGATGCCCCGACGCACCACCAACGGCCTCGACGGTGGCCGAGTGCAGATGGTGTTGGCCGCGCTCCAACGTCGGGCTGGGGTACGGCTCCACAACGCCGACACGTACGTCTCGACGGTCGGGGGTGCCCGGGTCTACGACCCGACCGCCGATCTCGCGATCGCGGTCGCCGTGGCGTCGGCGTCGCTCGACCGGAACTTCCCCGCGAGGGTGGTGGCGCTGGGCGAGGTCGGTCTGGCCGGCGACCTGAGACGGGTGCCAGGCCTGGAACGACGGGTGGCAGAGGCGGCCCGGTTGGGATTCACGACCGCGATCGTGCCTCAGGCCGGCCGGGGCGAGACACTCGCGCCTCCACCGGGAATGAAGCTCGTCCAATCACCGACCTTGAGCAACGCGCTCGGCATCCTCGGCTTGCGCCGCGTGCGGAACGCTCCCGACGAGAGCGTGACTCCCATCGCCGACGCCACCGCGGGCCATGGCAGAGCCGTACATCCCTAAGGAAGCGCTGATCAATGCTGTTCCGGGCGAGGACGTGCCGGGCGGGATGAGCCGGGACCACCACATCTCGTGGTCGTACCGGGCGTACGGGTAGAGATATGGGGGTAGCGGATCGCCCAATCCGGTGCGCCGCAGCTGGGACATGATTGATCAGCGTTTCCCTAAGATCACGAACGTGACGACCGCAGAGGTGGGGGACCTCGTGACCCGGCTCCAGAGCTACCAGCGACTGCTCGCGTCCGGAACCGCCTTGAGGGAGGGCCTCGAACGCATCGTGAGCGGACGCACGGGAGCCTTGATCGCGATCGGTTCCACACCGGAGGTCGAAGCCCTGTGTGTCGGCGGGTTCCTCCTCGACGCCACGTTCACCCCGACTGCGCTGCGAGAGTTGTCGAAGATGGACGGCGGCGTGGTCGTCACCGCCGACCTGTCGAGGATTGTCCGGGCGGGGGTGCATTTCGCCCCCGATCCGTCCATCCCCACCGACGAGACCGGCACCAGGCACGCCAGCGCCGACCGGCTGGGCAAGCAGACCGGCGTCCCCGTCGTGACGGTCTCGGCGTCGATGTCGACGATCGCCTTGTACCTCGACGGCCGCAGGCATGTGGTCGAACGGCCCGAGGTGCTGATCGCCCGCAGCAATCAGGCGTTCGAAGCTTTGGCGAGGTATCACGTGCGTCTGCGTGACGTGACCAGCGCCTTGTCAGCCCTCGAGGTCAGCGACCAGGTCACGGTTCGCGACGTCGCGACCGTCGCGCAGAGCCTGGAACTCGTGCGACGGCTGGCCGCGGAGGTCGGCGGGTACGTGACGCTGCTCGGCGCCGACGGACGCCTGCTCGACCTGCAACTCCACGAAGCCACGGGAGGATCGGACCTGCTCGGCGAACTTCTCCAGCACGACTACGGGTCCGACGCCGTTCTCGACCTGTCCGCCGTCGCAAACCTGGCCGACGACGAACTGATCGATCCCGCCACCGTGGCCGCAGCCCTCGGCTTCGATTCGCCGGCCAAGCGCCTGACGCCCCGAGGTTTGCGCCAGTTGTCTTCGATCAACGGGCTGCCCGATGGCCTGGCCCCAAGGCTGCTCGACCACTTCGGCGGGCTGCAGGGGGTTTTGGCCGCTTCGTTCACCGAGCTCACTGAGGTCGACGGAATCGACGATGTCGTGGCGCGCGCCGTACGAGACGGTCTCGTCCGTCTCACCGAGGCGGCGTATCGGCTCGATTGAGCCGGACGTCACTCGATTGAGCCGGACGCCGACGGCGCGCCTCAGTCGGCGCCGGCAGCCCTGTTCGTAGTCTGCCGGCATGGCGAAACCCCGCCGCCGCATCACACCACAGTGGGTGTATTGGTGCCGCCGTGCCCTCGTGGTTGCAGTCGCCGTCGCCCTGGTCTCGTTCGGGTTCATCGTCGTCAAATCGATGCAGCTGGGCAGTCGGGCCCAGGCAGCCGTACCCGCCACGACCGAGCCGACGGAGTCCGCGGCTTCGGTCGCGCCCTCGCCCTCGGCCGTACCCTCGACCGCCGCATCCGCCACCACCCCGTCCCCCGCAGCCGAATCGACTGCTGCCCCGGCCGCGCCCACGACGCCCGCTGCTCCCCCACCCGAGGCCTGTGACATCGGCCAACTCGCGATCGCGGTGACCGGACCTGCGAGGGTACGGCCAGGTGCGTCGGCCGAGTTCGTGGTCACCTTCGCGAGTTCTGCCAGCGCTCCGTGCACGTTGACTCTCACCTCGGCCACGTTCGCCCTGGTCGTGACGAGTGGCTCCGACGAGATCTGGGCATCCGTGGACTGCGCCGGCTGGGGGCCCGACACGCAAGCGGTCGTGACGCCCGGCGTCGGGTACGAGTGGCACAAGGTCTGGGACCGCCACCGCTCCGACCAGTGCCGCGTCATCGACACTACGTTGGCTTCCGGCACCTACGTGGCCACGGCGAAGCTGGTCGACGGCCCCTCGGCTCAGTACCGGTTCCAGCTCGGCTGACCTACCGCTTCACCGGCTCCAGCACGGCGCCTGCGTGACGCGGAAGCCGCAAATTCTCACCGTCGAACACGACACCCGACGGGCTCTGCCACAGCACGTGGTACGGGATGTGCCCCAAGTCGATCAGAACCTCTTGGTCACCGAAGTTCGCGGCCAGCACGACGTCTCCGCGACGCAGGAGCAACCACCGGGCGTCTTCGTCGACAGTGCAGTCGACCTTGCGCAGATCGGGTGACGTCAGTTCCGGCAGCCGACGCCGTACCTGCGCCATCGCCCGGTAGGCGCCCAACACCACCGCATGGCGTCCGGTCTCGACCTCGGTCCAGTTCAATTTCGACCGTTCGAACGTGGCCGGGTCTTGCGGATCTGGAACGTCGGCCCGATCCCAATCCATCTTCTCGAACTCGGCGAACCGGCCTTCGCTCACGGCGGCCGCGAGATCCGGCTCGGGATGCGAGGTGAAGAACTGGAAGGGGGCGCTCGCCGCCCATTCCTCGCCCTGGAAGAGCATCGGCGTGAACGGGCTGCCGTACAGCAGCATGACCGCGACGGCGAGTTGGTCGTCGTCGAGGTGGGCCGCCAGACGATCCCCCGCGCCACGATTGCCGATCTGGTCGTGGTTCTGAACGCAGACGACGAATCTCCAGGCCGGGAACCGCTCGGTATCCACGGGAATTCCGTGATCTCGCCCCCGGAACGACGACCAGGTGCCGTCGTGGAAGAACCCCTTCTTGAGCACCTTGGCCAAGGCAGCCAGCGGGGCGAAGTCGGCGTAATAGCCGGTCGTCTCCCCCGTCAACGCGACATGGAGGGCATGGTGGAAATCGTCGTTCCATTGAGCGTCGAGCCCGAAGCCGCCGCCTTCACGAGGCAGGACCAGCCGTACGTCGTTGAGGTCCGACTCGGCAATCAACGTGACGTGCCGCTGCGCGTGCGCGGAGAGTACGGCAACCTCTTGCGACAGTTCTTCGAGCACGTGCTGCTCGCTGCCGTCGACCAACGCGTGCACCGCGTCGAGCCGGAGCCCGTCGACGTGGAACTCGGTGAACCACATCAGGGCGTTGTCGATCAGGTAGCGACGGACCTCGCCGCTGTCTTCGCCGTCGAGGTTCACGACCTGACCCCAGGTGGTCTCCTGCTCGGCCAGGTACGGCCCGAACTGCGGCAAGTAGTTACCCGAGGCCCCGAAGTGGTTGTAGACGACGTCCTGGATCACCCCGATGCCGTGGGCGTGGCAAGAGTCGACGAAGCGCTGGTAGGCCGCCGGGCCCCCGAACGGCTCGTGCACGGCGTACCACAACACGCCGTCGTACCCCCAGTTGTGCGTGCCGTTCAACGCGTTCACGGGCATCAACTCGACGTAGTCGACCCCGATGTCGCGCAGATGGCCCAGCTTGCCGATGGCTGCGTCGAGGGTGCCTTCAGGGGTGAAGGAGCCGACGTGGATCTCGTACACGATCGAACCCGCGAGCGGTGGCGCGGACCAGCCTTGGTCGGTCCAGGCAAATGCGCTCGGATCGAAGACCCGGGACATCCCGTGGACCCCGTCGGGCTGCCAGCGCGACCGTGGGTCAGGCAGGACGGTTCGCGATCCGTCGATCGCGTAGCCGTAGTCGTTGGCCCCCGCCAGCGGTTCGCGTACGGGCGTCCACCAACCGCCGGGGCGGCGCTTCATCGGAATCACTTGCTCGGTGGCCTCGGCGCCCTCCCGGACGTGCAGGGCGAGGCGCTCGTGGTGGGGCGCCCAGACGTCGTACGGGGTGCGGCTGGTCACGAACTCGGGCAGCACCACCAGGACGGCAACCGGCGAATCGGCCAGCAGGTCGGCCACGAACATCTGCTCGTCGGCCTCGAAAATCTCACCGGTCACGACGTTGTGGTAGCGCCCCAGTGGCAACTCGACGGTCGTCTCGCCCCAGCCGCCGCGAGCTTCCAACGTCACCGGCAGTCGGGTCGCGAACGCCATCACGCCGCCGCGGTCGAAGGCGACGAGATGGTCGGCCGCCACACCGTGGGCGCGGAGGGGCCGGTAGCCGGTGAACAGCTTGGGCTGCTCACGCCGCAAGGTGAGCACCTGCCGTACCAACTGAAGCTTCGCTGCTCCGTCGTCGTCGAGTCCTGAAGGCCGAGTCTGAACCGCGACCGTGCCGAGCAGTTCTTCCCGAACGTCGAAATCCACGGGTCGGCGGTTGTCGGGGTCGACCAGGCTCAACTCCCACAATTCACTGCCCTGGTAAAGATCCGGCACCCCGGGGATCGTCATCGTGAGGAGTTTGGCCGACATCGAGTTGGTCCAGCCGGGATCGACCACCACCGCCAGCACCTCGTCGATCACGGCCATCACCGCAGGGTCGTCGAACACGGCATCGACCCCGGCATGCACGGCGGCCTCGTAGTCGGCGTCGACATCGGTCCAGGACGTGACGTCACCGGCTTCACGCATCGCCTTCTCGGCGTAGGCGTGCAGCCGTTCCCGGGTGAGCGGCCAGGCGCCGACCACGGCCTGCCAGAGGAGGTTGCCGAACCCCCGGTCGGGCATCGGCACCAGGGCCGACAGGCGGGCCAGCGCCTCGGCCCAGATCTCCGGGACCTCGGACAGCACGGCGATGCGGGCGCGTACGTCTTCGCCCCGCTTCGTGTCATGGGTCGTTCCCGCGTTCAATGCGAGCGGCCACAAGGCCTGACGCTGCTCCATCGCTGCGTGGAACTCGTCGGTGGACACCGAGAAGAGACTCGGATCGGCCCCCACCTCGTTGAGCGACGTGAGCCGGGCCCAGCGATAGAACGCGGCGTCCTCGACCCCCTTGGCCATCACCATGCCGCTGGTCTGTTGGAGTCGCTGGGCGGCATCGCTGGAGCCGTCGTTGAACACCGGGGTCAGGATGTCCAGCGTCTCGACGAGGTCGGGGCGGCGTGCGGCCGCTTCGGCGAGGGCCTGCTGGAGGTGTTCGCGCCCGTCGGGCAGGTAGGAGCGGTAGACCGGGAAGCAGGCCAGGACCTCGGCCACGGCGTCCTTCAGAAGGTCGTCCTCGACCTCGACGGGCAGGTTGTGCCGTACCTCCCGAGCGATCCGTGCCGTCTCCGATCCCAGAATGCCGTCGGCCACCGCCCTCTTGGTGTCGTGGATCATGGTGTGCCAGTCGACCGGCATGCCACGGAGGTGGTTCTCCAACTCGGTCAGGGGGGCCTCGCCCGCGGGGTCGGTCAGCACGCGATCGATCAAAGCCAGCGAGTCGTACCCCGTCGTGCCGGCCGTCGCCCACGTGGTCGGGAGTTCCTCGCCGGGTTCGAGAATCTTCTCGATCACGACGTACGCGCCACTGGTCAGGCCCGCCAGCCGCTCGAGGTATCCGGCCGGGTCGCGCAGCCCGTCCGGGTGGTCGATTCGGAGGCCGTCGACGAGTCCCTCGTCGAACCAGCGCGCGATCTCTTCGTGGGAGGCGTCGAACCACTCCTTCTCTTCGACCCGGATCGCCACGAGGGTATTGACGGCGAAGAAGCGTCGGTAGTTGAGGGTACGGTCGGCCTCCCGCCAGCTCATTAAGGTGTAGTTCTGGCGTTTCAGTACGGCATTGGGGTCTTCGGCGACGGGACCGTCGGCCGTACCCGGGGCCAGCGGGAATCGCTGGTCGTGGTAGTGGAGTTCACCTCCGAGAACGCGCAGGTTCGCGATGCTGCCGTCGGGTTGCAGGTCGTCGTCGCCCACGACTGGCAGCCGAAGCTTGCCGTCGCCGTACTCCCAGTCGATGTCGAAGGCCGACGCGTAGGGCGAGTCCTGGCCGTACGTCAGCACGTGCCACCACCACTCGTTCTCCCACGGCCTGGCCACCCCGACGTGGTTGGGCACGATGTCGACGAGCACCCCCATCCCGAGCCGACGAGCTTCGGTCGACAGCGCCGACAATCCGGCCGCCCGCCCGCGAGACGGATCGACTGTGGTGTGACTTGCTACGTCGTAGCCGTGTTCGGATCCGGATTCGGCCGCCAGAACGGGTGACAGGTAGACCCAGTCGACCCCGAGGTCGTGGAGATACCGCAGCGTCTTGGCGGCCTCGAGCAGGTCGAAGCCCTCGGTGATCTGCAACCTGTAGGTGCTTGCGGGCGACCTCATCGGTACCTCCTGGATCGGGTGTCGCCCTCACTCTGCCAGGCCACTCGGACAGTCCGTGACCTGCTGGCCGTGCTCGTGCATCATGAACCGATGCAATCTCCTCCGGGCCCGCGCCAGTTGGTGGAGGACGTGACGGCTTGGTATCTCGCCCATGCCCGTGACCTCCCCTGGCGCCGCCCGGGGACCACCGCGTGGGCCATCGTGATCAGCGAAGTCATGCTCCAACAAACGCCGGTCGCCCGGGTGGTGGAGCCGTACCTCGCCTGGATCGCCCGCTGGCCGACGCCCTCGTGCCTCGCTCAGGATCCGCCCGGCGCCGCTGTCGCAGCCTGGGGGCGACTGGGCTATCCACGACGGGCGCTCCGACTGCACGAGGCGGCGGTCGCGATCGCGGGTACGTACGGAGATGTCGTGCCCGACTCGTACGAAACACTGCGGGGACTGCCCGGAATCGGTGACTACACCGCCTCGGCGGTGCTGAGTTTCGCGTACGGCCAGGCCCTGCCCGTGCTCGACACCAACGTGAGACGGGTCCTTGCGCGAGTCCGCGGTGGCGTCGCCTACCCGGCGCCGAGCCTGACCGTCGCCGAACGGCTGCTCGCCATGGAGTACGTCTCTGCCGCGCCAGAGCTGGCACCCACGTGGGCGGCAGCCTCGATGGAACTCGGGGCAGTGGTGTGTACGGCCAAAGCCCCCGACTGCGGGGCATGCCCGATCGAGTCCCGCTGCGCGTGGCGGGCCGCCGGCCGGCCAGCCTGGGACGGGCCCCCTCGTCGCGGTCAGGCGTGGCAGGGAACCGACCGTCAATGCCGTGGTGTGCTGTTGGCTGCCGTCCGCGACGGCGGCCCTGCCCACCGCGAAACCCTCCTCGCCCTCTGGACCGACCGAGAACAAGCCGAACGATGCCTCTTCAGCCTCCTCGCCGATCGACTCCTCACCGAGTCAGATCTCGTACGGCTGTAGGGATCTCGGGGCCCAGGAAGTAGGCCACGAACTCCTGTGATGTCGCCTCGTCATCCGGCCGCCGGACGGATCAGCCGCACGCGTGCCGTCGACCCTGCGCCGTCGGCCAGCCTCGCGTCACGAGTCCACAGTGGGCGGTCGAGCCGGGCCGCGAGTGCGACGTACGCGGCGTCGTAAGGCGTCAGGTTGTGGCGCAGGCGCCAGATCCGACCGCGTTGCTCGGCGTCGGCGGTGGCTTTCTGGATCGGCAGGTCCGCGTAGTCCGCGAGGACTTCCTCGGCGCGGACGTCGTCGATGTGGCCGCCTCGGGCTAGACCGCGAACCGCGCTGAGCACCTCGTAGTCGAGCAGGGCTGGCGCGTGCAGTCGGCACTGAGCCAGCTCGGCCCGGAGCCCAGTTTCGGCCGGCATCGTCAGTGCGTCCACGATCACCGAGGCGTCGACGACCACGATGCTGCCCGGGCGCTCGGCCTCGACCGCCGGCTCACCGACCATCGCGGTCGGCTCGGATCAGATCGACGCTGGAGACCGTGGATCCTCCGGCGCGGCGGTCGACTCGGCCGAGCACCTCGGCCAGGTCTGGCGTGCTCGCCTCCCGCTCGAGCAGGTCGCGGACGTAGGCCGTCAGGCTCTGCCCACGACGCGCCGCGCGGACCTTGAGTTCGTCCCGTGTGCGGGGGTCGAGCCCTCGAACTTGCAGCAATGTGGATGTCATGCATCCAGTATGCATCCCCCTGGGGGCCCAGGGAACCGTGCCGCTGCTTTCTCGCCGGCCTGATCCACCCGACACTCACGCGTCGGGATAGACCGGACCGCCTTCCCAGATCTCCCGGTTGATAGCCCGGCGATCCGCATCGTCGCTGGTCTCGGGACTGCCGAAGTCGATGGTGCTCTCGGGCAGATCAGTCTCGTCGGCATCGTCACGCTGGTCGGTGCCCTGACCGTCGTTCATGGTCTCGCTCCTTCCCGGTGTCGCGAA
>JBDHZQ010000038.1:0-20410 GCA_039811945.1 Propionibacteriaceae bacterium | reverse complement strand
CGAGGCCATCGAAGGCCTCGAGGACGACGACCCTCGACGGGCCGTCGCCGACGTGTACGAGTGGCTCGGCTACGTGCAATCCAGTCTCCTGGAGTTCATGACCGTGTGACCCGATGTGGGTCTCGGCCGACTCTGCGGTGCACCCGACTCACGTCGATGCCGCACAGCCACTCCCCGTGTCCCTGCCTGGTCGCCTCGGCGCCCAGCCCCCCGCCTCCATGTATCGAAACTGCCTCTGTATTCGACCCCAGTTCGATTTGAACGTTCAAGAGTGGGTTCTGCGGGCAGTTTGCGTTCCCAAGACGACGCATGGGTGGCTTCGCCGTCGGCGTCAGTGCTTCCTCTGGCGACCGTCACCTCCCCGTTGGCGACCCCTGCTCCCACCCGTGCCTGCCCTCTCGCTCCGGCGCCCAGCCCCCGCCCCCAGGCCCTCTCACCCCCTGCTCCCAGGCCCCCCATGTACCGAAACTGCCTCTGTATTCGACCCCGTTGAAATTGAATCGTTAAAACTAGCGAGCTGAAGGCAGATTGGGTATCGATTGGGGCGCGCTGGGGTGTTTCGGAGGGCTCTACCGGCGCGTCTCTCGAGATCGCCGGCTGAGCAGAAGCAAGGCGGGCCCGGAGGCCGTCGCTGTCCGCTGCCTTAAGCCCCATCCCGTCGGGCACCGGTCCCGGTCAAGAGAGGCATCTGTCCACAGCCTGCGGTCGATTTCCACAGTCCAGGCCGAACTTATCCACAGGTCGGGAGACGAAGAGACATTTTCAGACCCGCTCGGCCCATTGGTCCAGGCATGAGGAATCACACGGACAGACCAGGGTTCGAAGGCGGCGTCGCCCGGACCTCGACACTTCGACGAGCCGGGATGTCGGCACGAGCGATTCGCGCTGCTGTCGTGAGCGGAGAACTTACGGTGGTCCGGCGAGGGTGGTACGCGCTGCCCGATGCGAACCCCGACGTCGTCAGGGCCGTCGCCTCCGGCGCCGTGCTCGGATGCGTCTCTGCACTCGTCTACTACGGCGTCTGGGATACCGGCCACCCGTACCTCCATGTCTTTCGCTCCAAACATGGCAGACGAATGCCTCCGGGCAAGATCGGCTGGTGTCGGCCTGTCCACGTCGACCGAGCGACCGGGTCGGCCGTCGTCTCGCCGATGCTGGCGCTGAGGCAAGCAGCATGTTGCGTCGAGCCCGACGACCTCGTCGTACTGCTCGATTCGGTGATCAATACACGCCTTCTCACCCGGCAGGAGATCGACGAGGCCCTGACCGGACTGGCATCCCATGTGCGCACCGCGATCAGCCGCATGGATCTGGCCGAATCAGGAACGGAATCCCTGGCTCGACTCAGGATTCGACGACTCGGGGTCAAGGTCAAGAGTCAGGTGCGCATCGGAGGTGTAGGCCGGGTAGACCTGCTCGTGGGTGACCGCCTGGTCATCGAGATCGACAGCATCGAACACCACACGAGTCAGTCCGCATACCATCGCGACCGGCGACGAGACCAGATCCTCACGTCGATGGGCTACGTGGTCCTCCGGCTCACCTACGAACAGGTCCTGTACCACTGGGACGAGATGGAAGCTCTCATCCTCTCGCTCGCGCGATCAGGCCGTCACCTCGCCCGGGTCGCCGGACCCGGCCGTGCATCCCAACGTCTTCGCGTACCGAAACTGCCCCTGGACTCGAGGCCGATCCGATTTGAACGCGCAAACCGGTCAACTGCGGGCAGATTGGATTCCGATGATGGGAGGCAGAGTCGGTCCAGAGGGGGGTGAGGCGCGACTTCGACACGGGCCGCAAACCGTGCCCCCATTTACGTGACACCGGTGTTACGGAAAGAATCGACTTAGGTTAGCCTTACCGGACGTGACGTCCCTTGCCCAGGCACCGCTGAACAGCAGGTTGACCTTGTTGCCTTCCGATGACACTCCTGAACTCCGACTCCGCCTGCATGCGCTCGGATTTCGCGCCGGAGCGTCGGTGTGCGTGGTGCAGAAGACGGTCGGGGGAGGCCGGATCGTGTCGGTCGCGGGGGCGAGGGTTGCTGTGGGACGAGAGTTGGCCGAGTCGTTGCTGGTCGAGGTGGGCAGCGGTGAGTGAGGTTCGGGTACGGCTTCCGATCGAGCCCGTGGGTGGCCGGATCGTGTCGGTCGCGGGGGCGAGGGTTGCTGTGGGACGAGAGTTCGCCGAGTCGTTGCTGGTCGAGGTGGGCAGCGGTGAGTGAGGTTCGGGTACGGCTTCCGATCGAGCCCGTGGGTGGCTCCAGTATCGGGGCCAAGGCCTGCTGTCACGGCTCACATCACGAGGTCGCGGGCGCCGGAGCGCCGACGATCGCCCTGGTCGGGGCGCCGAACGTCGGCAAGTCGACGCTCTTCAACGCCCTCACTCGGGCGCGGGTGACCGTGGGCAACTGGCCTGGCACGACCGTCGAGGTGTCGAAAGGAATCTGGCGTTACAAGCGAGGTACCACCACCTGCGGCTGCGATTCCTGCACGTGCCCTGACGCTGACGAGCCGGTCGAGGCCACCGTGATCGACCTGCCCGGCGCCTACAGCCTCGACGCTTCGACGCCCGACGAAGCCCTGACCAAGTCAGTCGCGATCGACGCACCGACCGCCGAGTTGCCCGATCTGGTGCTGGCGGCTGTGGACGCGGCTCATCTATCCCGTTCGCTGCACCTCGTGAGTCAGTTCCGGGAGCGCCCGACCCGGATGGTCGTCGCCCTGACGATGGACGACATCGCGCGACGCCACGGGATCACCGTCGACTCGTACACCTTGGCCGAAGCCCTCGGTTGCCCTGTCGTACAACTTGACCCCCGACGCAGGAAGGGCCTCGACAACCTGACCCGAGTGGTGCACGAGGCATTGTCGGCCGATCTCCCTGCGCCTCGCCCCATCGGTACCCGCGACGAGACCGACGAGCTTTCGGTGGCCGACGAGCAATTCACCTGGGTCGCGGCTGCGGTGGAGCGGGGCACCACAGATTCGGGCGAGCAGCGGGTCCGCTGGTCGGATCGGGTCGACCGCATAGCGACTGCCCCGTTCTGGGGCCCGGCCCTGTTCCTCGCGGTGATGTGGCTGGTATTCCAGGTCACGACGACGGTGGCCGCGCCGTTGCAAGATGCCCTGGACGGCTTGTTCGGTGGTCCGGTCAGCGACGCGGCCTCGGGCATGCTGGCGGGCGTCGGTCTGGGCGGCACCTGGGTCGAGGGGCTCGTCGTCGACGGGTTGATCGCCGGCGTCGGCATGCTGCTCACGTTCACCCCGTTGATGGCGCTGATGTTCGTGCTGCTGGCCCTGCTGGAGGATTCCGGCTACATGGCCCGGGCCGCGGTCGTCACAGACCGCCTGATGCGCACGGTCGGCCTGCCCGGCAAAGCGTTCCTGCCCTTGGTCGTGGGGTTCGGCTGTAACGTGCCGGCCATCGCCGCGACGCGGATTCTGGCGACCCCCAAGCAGCGCATTCTGACCGCATTGCTGGTGCCCTTCACCTCCTGCAGTGCGCGGCTCACGGTCTACGTCATGCTCGGCACGGTCTTCTTCCGCGATTGGGCGGGTACGGCCGTCTTCCTCATGTACGTCTCCTCCATCCTGCTCGTCGTCGGAGTCGGCATGGTGTTGAGAAGAACCTTGTGGCGAACGATGGGTCACGAGCCGCTCGTGCTGGACCTTCCGCCGTACCACCTGCCCACCCTGCGCCTGACCGTTGCCGTCGCCTGGCAGCGGCTGCTCGGCTTTCTCAGGACCGCGTCGGGCATCATCGTCGCGACGGTCACCGTGGTGTGGGTGCTGCAGGCCATTCCGACCAGCGGCGGCAGCTTCGGTCACACCGAGGTGGCCGAGAGTTTGTACGGCTCCCTCGCCCGCGCGATCGCCCCGGTCTTCGGGCCCGCCGGCTTCGCTCAATGGCAGACGGTGTCGGCCTTGATCGTGGGTTTCGTCGCCAAAGAGGCGGTGATCTCGTCGTGGGCGCAGACGTACGCCGTCGCCGACGTCGGCGACACCACCAGCCTCGGCGAGAACCTGCGGCTGGCGTTCGACACCTCGTCGGGCGGGCACCCGCTCGCGGCAGTGGCAGCGTTCATGGTGTTCCTACTGGCGTACACGCCCTGCGTCGCCACTCTGGCAGCACAGCGCCGCGAGATCGGCGGGAAGTGGACCGCGTTCGGGATCGCGCTCCAACTCGTCGTGGCGTACGGGCTAGCCGTCGCGGTATTCCAGATCGGCCGGCTGATCGTGTGAGCGGGCCGCTGTCGCGGGTGTTGGGGGCGTTCTCGGCCGGCGCCGCATCCTTGGACGAGGTGGCAAAGTGGTCGGGACTCGACCGGCGGACGGTCGCCGACGCGGTCGAGAATCTGGTGGCCATGGGTCGGCTGGAGGCTCGGGCGTTGACCAGCGGTTGCCCGAGCGGGGGCTGTGGCACGTGTGCCTCGGGTACGGCGGACGGTCACGCCGGGTGCGGTACCCCCGGCCCGTCGGTCGATCGGCAGGGTCGGGTTCTGGTCGAATTGCGGGTACGGCGATAGACCGGTCGGGCCGCGGGAGTTCAACGCACGTGGGCGGAGAAGACAGTCGAACGGCGGAGGCAGATCACCAGACGTCGGGGGAGTTGCCCCGCTCGCGGCGTTCGGTGGCTTCCTTGGTCTCGCGGGCGACGTCCTCCTGAACGCGCTCGGCGCCGAGGAGGACTTTGCGCCAGAACTCCATCGACCATTCCATGACCTTGGTGGGGATGGGACTGGGGGGGATGATCATCGCCTGGCTCCTGGGAGGGGGCCGCCCGGTGGGCGTGCCGTTCTTACGCGGCTCAAGTGTGCCGGAGGGTTCCAACGTCTCGCCATAGACTGCCGCGGTGATCCCTGCGCACGATCGGCCGATCGGCATCTTCGACTCGGGATTCGGGGGCCTCACCGTCGCGCGAGCTGTCTTCGACCAACTACCGGGTGAAGACATCGTCTATCTCGGTGACACCGCGCGTGCCCCGTACGGTCCCAAGCGCATCGCCGAGGTGCGCTCCTATGCGCTCCAATGCCTGGACCATCTCGTCGACCTTGGCGTGAAAGCCCTGGTCATTGCCTGCAACAGCGCATCGTCGGCGGTGTTGCGCGACGCGCGGGAACGCTACTCGATCCCGGTGACCGAGGTGATCCTGCCCGCGGCCCGTCGGGCGGTGGCCGCGACGAAGAGCGGCCAGGTCGGCGTCATCTGCACCGTCGCGACGGCGACGTCCCGGTCGTACGACGATGCCTTCGCCGCCGCGCCCCACATCACGCTGACGACGGCTGCCTGCCCTCGGTTCGTGGATTTCGTGGAGAACGGGGTAACCGGTGGCTCGGAGCTGTTGTCCGTCGCTCGTGAGTATCTGGAGCCGATCCAGGCGGCCGGGTGCGACACGCTCATTCTGGGCTGTACGCACTATCCGCTCCTGGCCGGCGTCCTGTCGTACGTGCTCGGTGACGACGTGACGTTGGTGTCGTCAGCCGACGAATGTGCCAGGTCGACGTACTCGATGCTGACCCGCCGAGGCTTGCTGCGAGATCATCCGCAGGAGGGGTTCCGCAGATTCCTCACGACGGGCAACCCTGAGCGGTTCCAGGGGATCGGCCGGCGCCTCATGGGTCCGTTCGTGGCCGACGTCGAACCGCTGCCTGACCTGCTCACCGACGATCTCGGCCTCGCCGAGTGAGCGGATCTGTGGCCTACCCCCTGCTTTCCGCCAGTCTCTTCTTGAGCAGAGACCAAGCTACGCCGAGACACTCGCAGCGTTGTGCGAGGCGAGCAGCGGCTGGTTGTGGTTTCGGGACCGGATCGTCGAGGCGGATAGGGTCGGCTGCATGAAGAGAGTCGACGGCAGAGATCCGGCCGAGCTGCGTCCGGTGACCATCACCCGCAACTGGCTCGACCACGCGGAGGGGTCGGTGCTGGTGGAGTTCGGTCGTACCCGCGTGCTGGTCGCAGCGAGCGTGAGCGAGGGCGTACCCCGCTGGCGGAAGGGAAGCGGACTGGGGTGGGTCACGGCCGAGTACGCCATGCTGCCGCGTGCCACGCACGACCGGTCCGACCGGGAGTCGGTCAAGGGCCGCATCGGCGGCCGTACCCACGAGATCAGCCGCCTGGTCGGCCGTTCCCTGCGCGGCATCGTCGACTACACCGCGCTCGGCGAGAACACGATCCAGATCGACTGTGACGTGCTGCAGGCCGACGGGGGCACGCGTACGGCTGCCATCACGGGTGCGTACGTCGCCCTCGCCGACGCGGTCGAGTGGCTGAGGGCGCGCAACAGCCTGGCGGGTGAAACCCTGCGCGGGTCGGTCGCGGCAGTCAGCGTCGGCATCGTCGGTGGCGTGCCGATGCTCGACCTTGACTACACCGAGGACTCCGGCGCCGACGTCGATCTCAACATTGTCGCGACCGGTGACGGGCGGCTGATCGAAGTGCAGGGTACGGCAGAGGCCGACCCGTTCAGCCGTGAACAGCTCGACGTGATGCTCGACCTCGGGCTCGCCGGCTGCGCCGAACTCACCCGTCACCAGATCGAGTCCTTGACTCGATGACCCGACTGCTCCTGGCGTCGGGGAACGCGAAGAAACTGGCCGAACTGCGCAGGCTGGTCGAGGCGGCGGGTCTAGCACTGGAGGTCGTGGGCTTGGGTGACGTCCTGCCGTACCCAGAACCGGTCGAGGACGGCGACACCTTCGAGGACAACGCGCTGATCAAGGCCCGCGCCGGGGCGCGCATGACCGGCCTGCCGACCCTCGCCGACGATTCCGGGATCGAGATCGACGTGCTCAACCGGATGCCGGGGGTGCGGTCGGCCCGCTGGGCCGGGCCAGGAGCGTGCGACGCCGACAATCTGGAACTCCTGCTGCGTCAGCTCGTCGACGTCGAGCCGCGCCGCCGCCGGGGACGGTTCGTCTGTGCCATGGCGCTGGTCGACGGGACCAATGAACACGTCGTGCGGCGCACGATGGAAGGAGCGCTGGTCGACGTGCCGCGCGGCACCAACGGGTTCGGGTACGACCCCGCGTTCGTCACCGACGGCCAAACCCGTACCAACGCGGAACTGAGTCCCGACGAGAAGGACGCGATCAGCCACCGCGGCCAGGCCATTCGGGCCATGATGCCGCTGATCGCCAGCCTGCAGGAGAACCGATGAAGCCGTACCTCGACCTGCTCGACCGCGTGCTGAACGAGGGGGTCGAGAAGCAGGACCGCACCGGTACGGGCACGCTCAGCGTCTTCGGACACCAGATGCGGTTCGACTTGTCACAGGGATTTCCCCTGCTCACGACCAAGCGCCTGCACACCCGCAGCGTGTTCGGCGAGTTGTTGTGGTTCCTCAGGGGCGACACGAATGTGGCGTGGCTGCACGACAACGGCATCACGATCTGGGACGAATGGGCCGACGCCGAGGGCGATCTGGGGCCGATCTACGGCTACCAATGGCGCTCATGGCCGACGCCGGACGGACGCCACGTCGACCAGATCGCCGAGGTGATCGGATCGATTCGCTTCAATCCGTCGTCGAGGCGGCACCTCGTCAGCGCCTGGAACGTCGGCGAACTCGGCGAGATGGCGTTGCCGCCGTGTCACGCGTTCTTCCAGTTCTACGTGGTCGACGGCAAGCTGAGCTGCCAGATGTACCAGCGCTCGGCCGACGTGTTCCTGGGTGTGCCGTTCAACATCGCCTCGTACGCGCTCCTCACGCACATGGTCGCCCAGGTGACCGGTCTCGGCGTCGGTGACTTCGTTCACACGCTGGGCGATACGCATCTGTACGTCAACCACCTCGAGCAGGCCCGGCGGCAGTTGGCTCGCGAGCCTCGTCCGTTACCGACGTTGTGGCTGAACCCGGAGGTCAAGGAGATCGACCGATTCACGCTCGACGACATCCGGGTGGACGGGTACGACCCCCATCCGGGCATCAAAGCGCCGATTGCGGTGTGATAGGGACATGCGCGAATACCCACCGGCGGCACAGACCGGACCGAACAGCCTGACCGCGATCGGGGCGGTCGCCCGGAACGGAGTGATCGGCGCACACGGAGACGTGCCGTGGCACATCAAGGAGGACTGGGCTCGGTTCAAGGCGGTCACGATGGGCGGGGTGCTCGTGATGGGCCGCCTGACCCACGAGTCGATCGGACGGTTGCCCGGCCGCAAGCGCCTGGTCGTGACCCGAGATCAGACCTACGACGCCGGCGGCTGGCCGGTCGCCCACACCGTCGACCAGGTGGTGCAGATCCTCCACGAGCAGTACCCGGGCCTGCGGTGGTGGAGCGGGGGCGGTGGCGAGATGTACCAGTTGTTGTGGCCCATCACCACGGATCTCGACATCTGCTGGGTCGACGCCGAGCCGGAGGGCGACACGTTCTTCCCCGCGATCGACGACTCCTGGGTCGAGACGTCGCGCACGCCGCGTGAGGGGTACGCCTTCGCCACCTATACGCGGCGCGCCCCGTAGGCCCGTGCGTCACACCGCGTCGATTCTGCATCTCGATCTGGACGCCTTCTTCGCTGCGGTCGAACAGCGCGACAAGCCGTCGCTGCGGGGCAAGCCCGTCGTGGTCGGCGGGTTGGGCGGGCGCGGGGTGGTATCGACGGCGTCGTACGAGGCGAGGGTGTACGGCGTACGTTCCGCCATGCCCATGCACGAGGCACGGCGACTGTGCCCGCAGGCGGCGTTCCTGTCGGGCAGGTTCGGGGCGTACCGGGTGGCGTCCAGCATCGTCATGCGGCTCCTGAGGGAGTTGTCCGACCTGGTGGAGCCGCTCAGTCTGGACGAGGCGTACGTCGACTTGACCAGGGCCGATGTCGACGTGACCGACGAGCACGCGTTGCTCGACCTGGCCGAGGACGTGCGCGCCCGGCTGCGGGTTGTGACCGGGGGACTGACCGCCTCGGTCGGGCTCGGGAGTTCCAAGTTCATCGCGAAACTGGCCTCGGAGCTGGCCAAGCCTGACGGCGTACGCCTCGTGCGGCCCGGCACCGAGGCTGACGCGATCGCTCCGCTGGGGGTGGGCGCGATCCCGGGGGTGGGTCCGGTCACGAGGGAGAAGCTCGACCGGCTCGGGTTGCGCACGGTCGCGGACCTGCGGACGGCGTCGCCGGGGGAGTTGCGCCGGGAGGTCGGGGCGGCCTGGGCGGCGGAGCTGGCCCGGCTGGCCGTCGCCGACGACGACCGGCCGGTCACTCCCGAACGGGAGACCAAGTCGATCTCGGTCGAGGACACCTTCGACACCGACGTCGCCGACCTGGCCGTGTTGGAGGCGAAGGTGACTCGTGACGCGGGGGTGCTGGCTGGCCGGTTGCAGCGGGCAGGTCTGTTCGCCAGGACCGTGACGGTGAAGATCAAGCTGGGGGACTTCACGATCCACACGAGGTCGCGGACCTTGTTGGGCGCGGTCGATTCTGCGGAGGTGATCGCCGAAGCCGCGCGGTCGTTGGTGAGGGGAGCGGAGGGTTTCGTGCGGGAGGGGGTACGGCTCGTCGGCGTCGGTGTGTCGGGTCTGACCGACTCGGCGCAGGAGGCGTTGTTCGAGGCGGCGTCGGCCGCTGGAGACCAATCGATCACGGAACGGCACGCGGTGACGGTGCGACGTACGGAGTCGGTGTATCGGCCGGGAGACGACGTGAGGCATGACGGGTACGGGGAGGGCTGGGTCTGGGGGAGCGGACACGGCTGGGTGACCGTGCGGTTCGAGACCTCGGAGTCCGTACGGCCGGGGCGAGTGCGGGCGTTCAGGGAGGACGATCCGCGGCTGCGCCCCCATCCCGTGGCGGCCGAGGAGGGTTCCGACGGGCCCGGTTGGGCGGACGGCTCCGAGTTCCCGAGGGCGAGTGAGGGGTACGGCTCTGCCGCTTCAGAGCCGTACACTGCGTAGCTGCGCCGGAGTGGTGGAATGGGTAGACACGCAGGATTTAGGTTCCTGTGCCGCAAGGTGTGAGGGTTCGACTCCCTTCTCCGGCACTCAATCACCCAGTCGTGATGCTTCAAGTGTCGAGCGGCGACGGACGCCGCTCGCCCGACGCGTCCGCGCGCTGGCTTGCGTTCGCGTTCAGCCTTGGGGGTGCGAGGCCGGCGTGACCGGAACGAGACCGATGGTGGGGATCGGGTGGCTCAGCTCGGTGCCGGAGTCGTTGGGCAGGGTCATCGGGACTTGGAGCCTGATGTGGGTTCCGCGGCCGGGCACGGACGTACGGCTGAACGTCCCACCGACGAGGGCGGCCCGCTCTCGCATGCTCCCGGTTCCGGTGCCCTCGGTGCCAGATGACCCGTTCCCGTCATCGTCGACGGTCACCACGAGCTGTGTCCCCTCGACGGCGACCGTGACGCTGACCGACAACGCCTGCGCATGGCGAGCGACGTTGGTCAGAGCCTCTTGCACCACTCGATAGACGACGAGATCTCGCTCGGGCACCCGCTCCAGTCCGGACGGGCACCGGAGGGTGGCATGGGGCACGATCGGGCGGATCTCGTCGACCAACGCGGACAGCGCCGGGCGAAGACCCAGATCGTCGAGCACGCCCGGCCGCAACTGCCTCGACAGCGACCGCACTTGGTCCAGCGTGGCCCTGGCTGTCTCAGCGACTGTCTCGAGATCGGCAGCGGTCTCGGGTGGTGCCTGCTCGCTGATCCGGTTGAGACGCAGGAGGAGGAAGGTCAGGTTCTGGCCCACCTCGTCGTGAAGGTCGCGGGCCAAGGTACGGCGTTCCTGCTCTTGGGCTCGGAGCGCGGCCCTCGCCCGCAGCACGCGTTCGTTCGCCAACCGTTGCCGCATCGCCGCGAAGGCGGTCGCGAGCTGTTTCACTTCGATGGCGCTGCCCGCCGGCAGACTCAGTATCCGCTCGGAGGGCGAGTCGATGACGTGCTGCAACTCGGCCAAGCCCGCCAGGCTCTGCCCGATCACCGCCGCGTTGATGAGCAGCAGGGCCGCCGCGCCCAGGAGGAGTGTGCCCAGGCCGTGGGCGCCCACGAGTTGGGGCGCTCCCGCGGCGAGGAGCGAGAAGGCAGCGCCCAAGGTGGCGGCGTTCGCCAGGAAGAGGCGCCAGAAGAGGGGCATGCCCAGACTGTAGGGGTGTGACAAGGAAGTGCCTCTCTCGCCCCTGATTGCCTGGTCGGCTCTCTCGGCTGCTGCCCTCGTCGTCGCGGTCTTCGTCCTGAGCCCGAGCAGAGTGACCCAACGCCGTACGGATGACGCCGATACAGTGACACCCGTGACCGCAGCGACTGACGCCTAATGGAGCGACTGCAGGCCGACTTTCTCCTGAATCACCGCTACCGCATGTCTCACAAGATCGCCAGAGGGGGTATGGGCGAAGTGTGGGAAGCCTTCGACACCGTGCTCGACCGAAGCGTCGCCGTGAAGGTCCTCCATCCGCACACGGCCGCCGAGAAGGCGTTCGTCGAACGCTTCCGTGACGAGGCGAAACTCGCGGCCAGACTCCGTTCGCCGCACATCGTCGAGGTGTACGACTATGGCGAAGACAGCTCGCTGGCCTTCCTCGTGATGGAGCTCGTCCGTGGAACCACCGTGGCGAACCAGTTGGAGGCCGACGGTGTGATCTCTCCGGCGCGCACCACCGAGATCCTCCTCGATATCGCAGATGCTCTCGCCACAGCTCACGAAGCCGATGTCATCCATCGGGACGTGAAACCGAGCAACATTTTGTTGTCGGACGACGGACGCGGCGCCCTGCTCGCTGATTTCGGGATCGCTCGGGCGCTCACGTGAGCCGGACACACCCGTACGGGTGAGATCTTCGGAACTCCTCAATACATCAGTCCTGAGCAGGCGCGAGGTGAATCAGCGACCCCCGCGAGCGACCTCTACTGCCTGGGCGTCGTGGCCCACGAAATGCTCAGCGGTGTCAGACCGTTCGACCGTCCCACGCCCATCGCCACCGCCTTGGCCCATCTCCAGGATCCGCCGCCACCTCTGCCGGCGAGTGCGGGCAAATCCCTGAGTTCGGTCGTACTGGCGTGCTTGGCCAAGAATCCAGCCGACCGCCCGTCTTCGGCACGGGAGATCATCGAGGCCCTCCGCCCGGGCGGCACCGGTGGTCGTGCCCTCTCGGGATTTCTTCCGATTCCGAAACCCGTCGCGGCTGTGACGGCACCGCCACCACCTCAGGCGCCCCGGGTGTTGCTTGCCGCCTCACTCGTCGCCCTGGTCGTGGTGATCTGCCTGGCGGCGATGCTGCTGTGACGCCGACCAACTCCGACCTGCGCGGGTCTTGCTCGCTGACGACCATGCTTTGGTACGGCAAGGCCTCCGTCTCATCCTCAACGCTCAACCCGACTTGACCGTCGTGGCCGAGGTGGCAGATGGGCTGCTGCTGTGGATCGGATCGCCGACGGCGGCATCGATCTGGCCACCGGATGACCGGCCTTCAAGCAGCCCGGGAACTATCTCGGCGTGGGCTCAACGTGCCCGTCCTCATCCTGTCCATGCACGACAACGAGCAGTACCTGTTCGAGGCGCTGAAGAACGGGGCATCGGGTTACGTGCACAAGTCGGAGGCGGATCGGGACCTGCTCACCGCCTGCAGAGCAGCGCTGCGCGGAGAACCGTTCCTTTACCCGGCGGCGGTGTCTCGGCTCATCCGTGACTTCGTCGCCAACCGACCCGAAAACTCTGCCACCTCCCTCCTGACGCCTCGGGAGGAAGAAGTGCTCAAGTTGATCGCCGAGGGCTACTCCGGCAAGGAGATCGCAGACCTGCTCGTGCTCAGCCCTAAGACCGTCGAGCGCCACAGGGCCAACCTGTTGGAGAAGCTCGGCATGCGTGACCGGCTCGAGCTCACCCGATTCGCCATCCGCACCGGCCTCATCGAACCTTGAGCAAGCGAGAGGGGCCGCGGCGTGATGCCGCGGCCCCTCTGATGTCGGCGGTCTCGCTGTGTCAGCTCTCCACGCTGCGTGTCGATCCCGTCCCGAGCAGGAGACCCAGCACGATGGCCAGAATCCCGCCGCCCATGCAAATCAGTCCAATCATGTGCAGGTCGACCCCCTTGATCGCGTCAGCCACGGCCCAGTTGAGGATGGCCCCGACGACCAGGAGGAAAATTCCAGCTCCGATTCCTGTATTACGCATCTGACATCCTCCTTAGGCGCGTGCAGCCGTACGACGGAACAGCATCCTGCCCAGACCGATCAGGAGGCAGGCTCCGAGGACCGCGGTGACGAACGAGGCGAAGAGGCCCATGTTCTCGGGCGGGAAGCCGAGCAGACCGAGAATCCAGCCACCGACCAGGCCGCCCACGATGCCGAGCACGATATTGAGGAGCAATCCCTCACGGGACTTCATGATGAGTGACGCGACCCAACCAGCGAGAGCGCCGAGGATAATCCACACGATGAACGACCACATGACCGTTTCCTTTCGAAGTGAGGTTGTGACACCGAATTGTTCTGTCGAGCTGGCCCTGACTTATCGGTCGGGCCTTGACCAGAACGCTACGAACGCCACGTCGGCGTGCCAAGCGAATCGTGCCAACCTGCATGTGCCTTCGCGCCGACATGGGTGTTGACCCCCACCTGAGGTCTTGCCCACAGTTCGAGGAAGGAGCCGGGGTCGCTCAGGCGCCCTTGGATTTCTTCGTGAGCGACCGGACGACCAGCAGGAATGTCACCATCCCGACGACGGCGCCGGCGGCCAATGCGATCCGATCGATGCGCCAGCCGTACTCGTCCTTGACCTGAACCTTGGCTTGCTCGAACTGGTTCTCCGCAAACGCCTTGGCGTCGTGCACCGTTCGGTTCACGACTGTCTTGGGATGGACTTCTGTGATCGCGTCGGCGATCGTCTGCTCGACCCGCCCCTGCAGAAACTCGATGTTGGCCTTCAACTCGGCAATCTTGCGGTCGTGTTCTGACTGTTGGGTCGCCACGGGAACCTCCCACGCTGCGGAGCCGACTCATCCGGGCTCGTGGCCCCCACTATGCCAGGGCTGACGCGCAGGTGTGGGGCCGATAGTGTCGCCGCATGTCGAAGACCCTCGCCGTGGGAGAAACTGCGCCCGCGTTCACGTTGCCGAACTCCGAAGGGCTCCCCGTGTCGCTGGCGGATTTCGCTCCCGGACGGGTGATCGTCTACTTCTACCCGGCGGCGTTGACGCCTGGCTGCACCACCCAGGCGATCGACTTCACCACGCACCTCAAGGACCTCACCGCAGCGGGACTGCACGTCATCGGCATTTCGCCCGATGCGCCGAGCAAGTTGGCGCGCTTCCGTGACCAGGAGAACATCGGCTTCCCGCTTCTGAGCGATTCCGATCGCAGCGTTCTGGAGGCCTACGGCGCGTACGGCACCAAGCAGTTGTACGGCAAACCCGTCACCGGCGTTCTGAGGTCGACGTTCGTCGTGGATCTCGATGACGAGGGGACGGGCACGATCGACGTGGCCCAGTACAACGTGCGAGCGAAAGGTCACGTGGCCAAGCTCTTACGTGATCTGGGGATCTAGCGACGACGTGCCCGTGCGTGATCTGAGGTCCCGGCCGCGCGTGTCGTGTCACCCACACCTCGCTCCCGGATGTCAGGCGTTCCTGACATCAGACATGGTTACGGGATCAACCAACTCGAAAGGGTCGACCGGAGACCCTGACGACGGCTGGCCCGGCACGACTCTCGCGGCAGGAGGCGTGGACGCGGGTCGCCCCTGACCCCGGGGCAACTTTCGACAACACCGGCAAACGCTGTCCTGGCACGGGGGTAGCGCGGCACCTCACCTTTCGGCTACTGTCCCACCGGCACAGACAATTGGCTCGTTCAATTTTCGACGTCGTTGCATAACGAATCGGCTGCAGTCCTGGTGGCGGTGGGGTTGAACGGAGTCGGGGAGACGTACTGTGTGAACGGCTCCGGCCCCCGCCCGGAGCATGTACTTACGACGAAGTGAGGTCAACTGCATGGCAACCACACGAAAGCTCAGCCGCTTGGTGCTGACCGGCGTGTCCCTGGCCGCGGTCCTGGCGACGGCTGCCTGTGGCGGCAGCTCGTCCACGACCGCGGGCTCGACCGCGTCCGGGTCTGCGGCTTCCGGCGGCGACTGGAACGAAAAGGGCCCGATCACCTATGTCCAGGGCAAGGACACGTCCGGACACGTGGCGTCGATCCTCGACAAGTGGAACTCCACTCATCCCAACGAGAAAGTCACGCTGGTCGAGCTGTCGGAGAGTGCCGACGAGCAGCGCCAGATGATGATCAACAACGCAACCTCCAAGGGTGCGTCGAACTACACCGTCTTGAGCGTCGACGTCGTCTGGACGGCCGAGTTCGCGGCCAACGGCTACCTCGCCGAGTTGCCGAAGGACAAGCTCGACACCACCGGCTACCTCAAGCCGGCCGTCGACTCCGGCACCTACTTCAACAAGCTTTACGCCTTCCCGAGCACGTCCGACGGCGCGATGCTGTATTACCGCAAGGATCTGCTCGACGCCGCTGGCCTGAAGGCCCCCACGACGTGGGACGAGATGAAGTCGGCCTGCGCCAAGATCAAGGGTTCGGTGCCCGGCATCGACTGCTACGGCGGTCAGTTCCAGAAGTACGAAGGCCTCACCTGCAACTTCGCCGAGTGGGTCAACAGCGCCGGCGGTGACTTCCTGACCGCTGACGGAAAGCCTTCGGTGAACACGGACAAGGCCGTGGCAGGCGTGACCGCCCTCGTGGGCGCCTTCACCGACGGCACCATCCCGAAGGCCGCTCTGACCTGGAAGGAAGAGGAATCCCGCAAGGCGTTCCAGGACGGCAAGCTGGTCTTCTACCGCCAGTGGCCGTACGCGTTCTCGCTGGGCAACAAGACCGACGGTTCGTCCACGGTCTCCGGCAAGTTCGGCGTAGCCCCGATCCCGGGCGCGACGGGTCAGGGCGTGTCGACGCTGGGCGGCCACAACATGGGCATCTCCGCCTTCGCCAAGAACAAGGGCACCGCGGTCGATTTCATCAAGTGGTACAACAGCGCTGAGAACCAGAAGTCCAACACGATCGCGACCTCGCAGGCCCCGACGTGGGAGGCCCTGTACACCGACACCGAACTGACCGGCAAGTTCGCCTACCTGCCGGTGCTGCAGAAGTCGATCGCCAATGCCAAGGCTCGCCCCAAGGCTGTCAAGTACGGCGACGTCACCCTGGCGATCCAGGATGCGGCGTACGGCGCACTGAACGGCCAGAAGCAGCCCAAGGCCGCCATGGACGAGTTGCAGACCAAGCTCGAAGGTCTCGTCAAGTAACCATCCGCATGTAAACCGCACTGGCGTGGCCCCTCGAACCACCGTCGTGGGGGCCACGCCAGTCGCGTCAGAGGCCCAGGAGGTGCCCATGGCAACAGCCACAGCGTCGCCGCCCCCAGTCAACCGGAAGAAGAATGCCTTCTCCGACGGGCAGGGAACGTTGGCGGCCATCTTGCTTGCTCCCACGCTGATCGTCTTGTTCATCGTGGCCGGGATTCCGATCGTGATGAGCATCACGGAGTCCTTCTTCCGTAGTGGTGGCGGGGTCGATCCGACCACAGGCATGGTGAAGTCGGGGACCGAGTTCGTCGGCATGCAGAACTACACCGACATCTTCAACAAGCCGCAGGCCGTGGTCGGCGTCTTCGGCTCGATGGATCGACTGATCAACGCATTCATCAACACGACGGTGTTCACGATCGTCTGCGTGGTGTTCGAGACCGTGCTCGGCGTGGCGATGGCCCTCATCATGGCCAAGGCCTTCCGGGGTCGGGGCATCGTGCGCGCTGCGATCCTGATCCCGTGGGCTATTCCCACCATCGTGTCGGCGATGATGTGGAAGCTGATCTTCAACACCTCCGGCGTGGCCAACAAGGTCCTCGGTCTCGCATCTGACCCGATCTTGTGGCTGGGCGACAACAAGTACTCGCAGTGGGCGATCATGGTCGCCGACATCTGGAAGACGGCACCGTTCATCGGGCTGCTGACCTTGGCGGGGTTGCAGACCATCCCGGCCGAGGTCTACGAGGCCGCTAAGGTCGACGGCGCGAATGCGTGGCAGCAGTTCACACGGATCACCTTGCCCATGGTCAAACCGGCCCTGGTCGTGGCTGTTCTGTTCCGGACCCTTGACACGCTGAGAATGTTCGATCTGCCGTACGGCATGATCGGCGCCGGCAAGTACTCGGTCGAGACCCTGTCGATGTTCGCCTATTTCGAGGCCGCTCAGACGAGGTACGGCCAAGCCGCGGCCTATTCGATTCTGCTGTTCCTGTACATCACGTTGGTTGCCTTCCTGTTCGTCAAGCTGCTTGGTGCCGACGTCGTGGGTGACGAGGAACTGAAGGCGGTCGCGGCGCAGCGCAAGCGGATGCGCGACCTGCAGAAGAAGCAAGCTGCCGCCTCGAAGCGCAGCACGGTCACGAGTGGGAGTGCCGCAGCATGAGCAACACCTCCAGCAATGTGTCCTTGCCTCCCGAGGCCCTCAAGGACGTGCACGAGAACGCGACCATGAAGCGGGATTCGCTCGCGACCGTCGTGGCTGACAATCGCACGTCGGCCGACGAACTGGCCAAGCTCAACAAGCCACGGCGTGACAGCCGCTATTGGCTGGGCACGATCGGCTCGATCGCAGGAATGGCGTTCATCGTGCTCTACTGCATCATCCCGTTCTACTGGATGATCATCTCGTCGTTCCGGCAGCCCACCGACGGCCAGAGCACCGACTATTGGCCCAACCCGGCCTCGGTCGAGAACTACGTGGGCGTCTTCAGCGATCAGAACAACTTCGGCAGGGCGATCCTCAATTCTGTGATCGTGTCCGTGACCACGACGGTCCTCACGCTGGTCTTCGGAATCATCGCGGCGTACGCGCTGGCCCGTCTCCGGTTTACCGCGAAGGGTCTGGTGCTCAGCATCATCATCGGTTGCTCGATGTTCCCGGGCGTGACGCTGCTGGTGCCGTTGTTCAAGATGTTCACCGGTACGTACGACTGGTTCCCGAACTGGATGAACACCTATCAGGCACTGATCATCCCGTCACTGTCGTTCGGTCTCCCGCTCTGCGTGTGGAACCTGACTGCGTTCTTCCGCCAGTTGCCGGTCGAATTGGAGCAGGCTGCCATGGTGGACGGCTGCACCCCTGGTGAGGCATTCCGCAAGGTGATCCTGCCGCTCGCCGCCCCGGGTGTGTTCACCACCGCGATCCTCACCTTCATCGCGGTGTGGAACGAGTACATGATCGCCTTGACCTTCGGTCAGTCGAAGGACATGAAGACGGCGACCGTGGCCTTGAGCCAGTTCACCGGCAACCTCGGATTCAATATTCCGTACGGCTCGATCATGGCCGCCGGCGTCATCACGACGATTCCGCTGCTGATCATGGTGCTGCTCTTCCAGCGCCGCATCGTGGCCGGTCTGACAGCAGGTGGCGTCAAGTAGTCCGTGTCAGATCCCGAGGGGCTTCGCCGGAAGGCGGGGCCCCTCGAGCGTTGTAAGGCCCCACAGGGAAAAAACAAGGGCCCCCGACGCTGCGGAAGCCCTTGAAAGTACACCACCAGGGACTTGAACCCTGAACCCGCTGATTAAGAGTCAGCTGCTCTGCCAGTTGAGCTAGTGGTGCGTGCCGAGGGACAACTCTAGCGCATGGCTGCCCCTCGCGACGAACGCGCCGGTCTGCGCGCCGAACGCGTCTGCGGGGGCGAGACCATCGCTCCCCCACACCCGCGACACACCAAGTTCGAGTCGGTACGCAGCGTTGATGGCGTGTTTCTGTCCGGCAGGGGACCACTAGCGTGGGCGGGTGGGCGCTCGAATCGGATCTATCGCGGCCGATGGCGGCCACCTGCAAGAACATTCCGGGCCGAGTGACAACCAATCGTGCCCTCGGCGCGTGAAGAGGGTGTGACAGCACTGATGATGGAGCGGTCTCGGGCGGCTGAAGAGACGACCGAAGCCGACGAGTGGCTACGTGACGTGTACCAGACACAGTGGGCAGCGTTGGTGCGCCTGGCAGCTCTTCTGCTGGGCTCGAGTGACCGGGCCGACGAGGTGGTGCAGGATGCAATCCTCGCCACCTACCGGCGTCGCGGGCGCCTGGAGGGGTCGCCGATCGCCTATCTCAGGCAGTCGGTGGTCAATGGCTGTCGGTCGGTCCTGCGGCACCGGGCCGTGGTCGTTCGCACCGAGCGACTGAGGCTCGTGCCCGCCCCGGGCCCGGAGGAACAGGCCATGACGGCGCTCACCGCCGAACGCGTCGTGCGGGCCATGCGGACGCTTTCTCAACGGCAGCAGGAAGTCCTGATCCTTCGGTACTACAGCGACTTGTCCGAATCCGAGATCGCGCAGGCACTTGGCATCAGCGCGGGAGCCGTGAAATCTCACGGTCACCGCGCCGTGGCCGCCCTCCGCGCGACGTTGAGCGAGGAGAGCCTCCGATGAGCGATGACTACCAGAACCCGATGGAACCGGACGACGAGGTGACGCGCCTTCTGCGGCAGGGTCTGAAAGACGAGGCCGACGCGGTGCCGATTCCGAATCGCCTCAGAGAACTTCGAACCTCCGCGCGGGGGGGGTCTCCGGGTTGGCCGCCGTTGGCTGGTCGCTGGTGCCGCTGCGGCCGTCCTGGTGCTGTTGATCGGCGTCGGGGTGCGGGTCCTGGGCACGGATCGGGGTCCGTCAGTGGGCAACCCAGCTCCGTCGGCGAGCGCAAGCCGTACCGGATCGGAGGCGTCCGCCCCAGCTCGGACGACCGCCCCCCAGGTAACGCCGACCCCGGTCACTCGGACTGTGTCTGGCGCCAAGATCGGATTTGCCTCCCCGAGCGGCAACATCGTGTGCGTCATGGGCGGGGACCGCAGCCCCGACGGTGTGGAGTGCCACCTCGTCAGCGAACCGGTCTGGGCCTCGTCGTTCACGAACTGCCCGACCGTCGGAGCGCCGGGCGAGGTCACCGCGTGGAGCGCGGCCGCGGGCAGCGTCTTGCTGACCTCCAAGGGCCCCGACACCTGGTGCAACAGTCAAGGGTTCACCGAGTTCGGGCAGGGTTCGCCGTACACGAGCTGGCAGACCTCCGCCGACCAGACCGTCAGTGTGCCGGGAGGGACCGCGCCTGTGCTGGGGTACGGCATGGCCGCCCGAGTGGGGGACACGGTGTGCGTCATGGACTCGGCCGGACTCACGTGTAGCAAGCCCAACGGGGCAGGGTTCCGGCTGTCGAAGGAACATCTGACGATGCGCAAGGCCGACGGGACTCAGACCGTGGCCACCTCGACCGCCGCCTTCGCCAGTCCCTCGGGAAACATCGTCTGCTACGTCGACCGGCAAACGGGCGTGACGTGTGTGGTGATCAACCCCACGTACAGCCCTCCGCCGAGGCCCGCCGACTGCCACTTCGACTGGCCGGCCCGCGCAGTCCTGACCGACCACGGGAGCTTCGTCTGCGCGAGTGACTCGAT
>JBDHZQ010000037.1:0-20832 GCA_039811945.1 Propionibacteriaceae bacterium | reverse complement strand
TACCCGCTGGCGGTGGACTCGTGACCGAGTCGAAGTCCGGGTTCGCCGTCTGGAGCCTCAACGCCAGCCGGCTCCTGTTTCCCGGTGTTCGCGCCACGATGCGTGCGGTCGCTCTGAGTGCTCAGACGAACCCCGAGTGGGAGGGCTTCGCCGCCTCGGTGGGCGCGGCCGCCCCGATCTGAGGTCCGAGGGACGACTAAGCGTCGGAGTGATTTCGGCAGTGGGGTTGGTACGGCTGGATACCACCGCTGTCAAAGGGCCGTTCCGCCGGTTCAGGTGGGTAGTGGTCGTGCTGTACGGCTCGGTCGCCGTTCTGGGTGTCGTGCCCGAAGTTGCTCGACCGCTCGGGATGCCACCGATCCAGGTCGCGGCCATCGGATTGGTGCTGTTGATCGTGCTCGCGCACGGGCTGACGTGGGAATTCATGATGGAGCCCGACGAGGCGGTCCGGAAGCCTGAGGGTGGTGAGTCCCACGAACCGCGAGAAGCGTGACCGGCTGACGCAACCGGGTGGTGATTTCTCCACCCGTACGGCCGGGGGCAGAAGTGGGAACGAGCCAATCTCTCTGCGACTACCGGAAATGGTGCTCAGCGGTAGATTGTGGCCATGACTGGATCACGCCCCGCCCGACCCATTCGCGTGGCGTTGGTCAACGACTACGAGATCGTGCTGCGGGGTCTCGCCAGCATGTTGAACGAGTTTCCAGATTGGGTTGAGATCGTAGAACTCGATTCCAACACCGAGCCCCGTCGTCAGGTGGACATTGCACTGTTCGACAGTTTCGCGGCTCAGACCGAGAGCGGAGAGCCGTCGGATCAGGTGGCAGAACTCGTCCGCAACCCCGGAATCGGCCACGTGGCCGTCTACACGTGGAACCTCTCGCGCGGCCTCGCCTCGTCTGCCGCACGAGCCGGGGCGCACGGCTACTTGGCAAAGTCCATGACGGCGCCGGAGCTGATCGACGCGCTGGTTCGCATCCAGCGCGGCGACAAGGTCATGTCGAAGTTGGCGAGTCACGACGAAGCAGCCCCGCACGATTACACGGTCCGGGTCGGCGACTGGCCGGGCCGGTCGCACAACCTCACTCCGCGCGAGTCGGAGGTGATTGCCCTGATCACCCAAGGCCTGTCGAACAACGAGATCGCGGCGCAGGGACATCTGAGTATCAACTCCGTCAAGTCCTACATCCGGTCGGCCTATCGCAAGATGGGTGTGACCCGACGCAGTCAGGCAGTGCTCTGGGGTGTGAAGAACGGATTCACCCCGAACCATCGCCGCCTCGTCGTGAGCCCCTAGTACTCACGAGCATCTCGGCTCACGATGGTCTTGGGTCCCAGCCGCAAACCCGCGTGCCTTGGCCTGGCATGACAACGGACGGCCTCGTGCAAACGGAAGCCACCCTGGGCAGTAGATTCGCCGCACGGAATTTGATCGTTCAGCTTCCGACCTGACACGAGGAAGTGCGATGGCTAGACCAACCCTGATGACCCTGGCTCGGGAGCTGGGCGTCTCTCGGCAGACAGTGTCGAACGTGATCAACGCACCGCACCTGGTGAAGAAGGAGACGCGGGAGCGGGTCCAGAAGCACATCCACGAGTCGGGGTACCGGCCGTCAGCCGCTGCCCGGACCCTGCGGACGAGTCGCTCCCATGTCGTCGGGATGCGCTTCGCTCCGGTGACCGACGGGATCAACGGGGCGATCATGGATCGTTTCGTCCATGCGCTGTGCGAGACGCTGATGGAACGGCAGTACCACATCCTGCTGTTCCCGGCCGCTGGCGAGCACGACGAGATGGCTGCCCTGAGTTCGCTGTTCGAGTCGAGCATGATCGACGGTGCGATTTTGGCGTACGTCGACGCCGGCGATACCCGGCCCGACCAGTTGCAGCGGCTCGGGGTGCCGTTCGTCGCGTTCGGCCGCCCGTGGTTGCAGCCGAAAGCCAAACATGCCTGGGTCGACGTCGACAATGCGATGGGTGTCGAAGAGGCCACCACGATCTTGCGAAGCCGCGGTCACACGAAGATCGGCTTCATCGGGTGGGGCGAACAGTCCAACGTCGGGCAGGAACGCAAGGCGGGGTGGGTCCGGGGCATGCAGGGTGCAGACGTCGACCTGAACCGACTCGCGGTGGCCGTGCCCGACGGCATTCGTGAAGGTAGCCAGGCGATGGGAGAACTGATCGAGAGCGGCGCGACGGCCGCCGTCTGTGCCTCGGACTCCCTCGCGATCGGCGCGACCAGCCGCCTCAGGGGCACTCCGCCGGACGGGTTCGACCCGAACGGAGCCGTATTCGGGTTCGACGACAGTCCGGTTGCGGCGGCACTCGGGCTGTCCAGCGTCGCCCAGCCCATCGAGGAAGTCGCCGCGGCGCTGGTCAACCAGTTGATGGCCGAGTTGGACGGGTCCAAGGCACGCGTGCCGCGGCAGGTGCTGTTGCCGTCGGCTGCCCGCCCGCGTGACGCCCAGCCGTTCCCGCTCAACTTCGCCTGAGCCCTCGGGCGGGGAAGCGTTCCCGGCGAGGCCGGGTCGGTGTGACGCCCCGCCGCCAGGTTCAGCGTTTCCCCAGACCGGTTTCGTAGGCGATGAGCACCAACTGCACGCGGTCGCGCGCGTGGAGCTTGGCCAACAGACGCCCGATGTGAGTCTTCACGGTGCCCTCGGCCATGAACAGGTTTCGAGCGATTTCGGAATTGGTCGCGCCCCTGGCGATCTCGACAAGCACCTCACGTTCCCGGTCGGTCAGCACCGACAACCGAGTATCAGCCTCATGGCGCTCGCGAGGCAGGATCGGGACCACGTGATCGAGCAGCCGCCGGGTCGCGCTGGGGGCCACCACCGCGTCACCGGCCGCGACGCTCCTGATGGCGTTCAACAACTCCGCCGGCCGCGCATCCTTCAACAGGAAACCGTTCGCACCCGCCCGAAGCGCGGCATAGACGTACTCGTCGATATCGAACGTCGTCAGCACGAGCACCTTGACCTTCGAACCCGACGCGACGATTCGGCGAGTGGCCTCGACGCCGTCCATGACCGGCATGCGGATGTCCATCAGCACGACGTCGCATTCGACCGTGGTCAGCACCCGCAGCGCCTCCGCACCGTCGCTGGCTTCGCAGACCACGGACAGGTCGTCGCTGGATTCGATCAACATCCTGAATCCACTGCGAACCAACGACTGGTCGTCGACGAGCATCACCCGAATCATGAGCGTGCTTTCTCCTTCCCACCCACCGGCAGCCACGCGCTCACACGGTATCCGCCCTCCGGCCGAGCGACCGTGTGGAGGCGACCACCCTGGGAGGCCACACGTTCGGCCATCCCCCGCAGGCCGTGGCCCCTGCCGTCGTCGACGGCTGCCTGCCCGATTCCGGAGTCGACGACGTCGACGCTGATCCCGGTCGGTTCGTAGCGGATCGTGACCTGCGGGTCCGCCTCGTCCCCGGCGTGCTTGAGCACGTTGGTGAGCGCTTCCTGAACGATGCGATACGCGGCCAGACCGAGCGTCGCGCTGGCGTCGGGCACGTCGCCCGTGACGTCGAGGTGTGCTCCGGTGCGAGCGACCAGGTCCGGCAGGTCGGCCAGGCCAGGCAGAGGGGCGTACGACGCCGCCTCGGAGTCCTCGTCGCGCAGCACCGCGACGATCCGTCGCATCTCGGTCAGCGCTTCGCGCCCCGTGCCGGCGATCGTCCCGAGGGCTTCGGAGGCCGCTTCCGGCCGCTTGGTGGCCAGGGCGCGCGCGCCTTCGGCCTGCACGACGATCACGGACAACGAGTGAGCGACGACGTCGTGGAGTTCGCGTGCGATCTGGTTGCGGGTCTTCGCCTCGATCGCGCGCGTCTCGTGCTCCCGCTCGGACAGCAAGATCTCGTAGCGGATCTGTTCGGCATGCCGCATCGCCTGCCTGGCCTCGTCGACCTCGCGCGTGCGGCGACCAATGGCGTACGGAGTGATGACGAGCCCGAAGCAGACAGCCGACGCAAGGAACGCGGCCGCGACCACGATCGGCTCGGGCTGGAATGGCTGGATGATCCAACGCCACGGCGCCAGGATCGAGCCGACGGCACCGATCAGGATGACCGATCGAGCCCGCAGTCCCTCCACCCATCGGGCCACGGTGTAGGCGACGTACGGCACGACCACGATCGCGACCGTCGGCGTGGGAACGGCCAGGACCTGAACGAACAGGCACACGGTCGTCACGGCCATGAAGACGAGCGGATGAGTCCGCCGGAACCGTACGGAGAGAAAGGCGCCGAGGCTCGTCACGGCAGTCCAGAGCAAGGTGGTCGGCGTCTGTCGGCCGTCGAAGACCCAGGCCAAAGCCAGGTACGGCACGAGCCCCAGCGCGATACAGAGACCGGCGAACGTCGCGTCGGCGACGCGATCGTCAGGTGTGGCGCCGGGGACACGCAGGTGGCTGATCAGGTCCATCGCTGCACAGCCTAGTTGCGGCGTGACAAGGGGCAGGCTCGACCGTACCAGCGAGGTGCGACGATATCGGGCGTGACGTTGATCGATCCCGCACGGGTGTCAGCCGAAGGTGCAGCGACCGGTACGTACGCGGCGCTGGCTTGCCTGCTCGGCGGCGGCGACGTAGACCCCCGACACCTGGGATCGCTGCTCTCGTTCGTCGATTCTCGGCGTGACTGCTCGGATTTCCGCCTCCTCGTCGTCCTCAAGTTGCTGTACGCCGAACGCGTCGGGGCAGCCGAGAGCGAGGCCGTCCGCCGTACGGTCACAGGTTTTCGTTACTGGATGACCGAGCCCGGCACCGACGCCATGTGTCACTGGTCGGAGAATCACCAGATTCTCTTCGCCGTCTGCGAATACCTGGCCGGCAGCTACTACCCCGACGATGTCTTCACCAACGACCGTCGAAGCGGCCGCGCCCATCGAGACGATGCGCGAGAACGCCTGCTTCGCTGGCTCGAACTGCGCTTTCGATTCGGGTTCTCCGAATGGCTGTCGAGCGTCTACTACGAGGAAGACGCGGCAGCGTTGTCGGTGCTGATCGACCATGTCGACGACCCGACGATCGCCGAGCGAGCCAGCGGCGTCCTCGATCTGCTGTTGCTCGACTGCGCCCTGCATCGGTTCGAGGGGCAGTTCGTCGCCTCGGCCGGGCGGCTCTACGTGGAACAGAAACTCGATCCCGCTGGGGCTCAGATGCAGTTGATCCTCGAGGCAGCCTTCACCGACCGTCCTCTGAGCGCGGATTGGGACCAACTCGGGATGGTGTTCGTGCTGAGGACGTCGTACGTCGTCCCCCGCGTGCTGACCGAGATCGCCCACGAACCGGGCCGACGCCTCGTCCGTACCTCGCACGGTCTCGACCTGACCGAAGCCTTGACCACGTTCCCCAACCCCCGCGATCCAGAGACGACCGGCGCGTTGCTGTGGGCCATGGAGGCGTTCGTGAATCCGGAGGCGGTCGAAACCACCATGAGGGCGTTCGACAACTGGCAGGTGCGAGACAACCCGTTCCTCAGCGATCTTCGTGCCCTGGAAAGAGTTCCGGGGTGGGTCCTGCTGTACGTGGTGAGGCTTCTGAACCCCGTGCACCAAGGAACTGCACTCGAGAGAGCCGATGTGCAGACGTACCGGTCGGATTCGTTCCTCCTGTCCAGCGCGCAGCTCTACCGTCCGCGCGCCTTCGGCGACCAGCAGCACCTGTGGCAGCTGGCTCTGCCCGGCGGGGTGTCGGTGTTCGGCACGCACCCGGGGGGTCCGCTGGTCGACAACGCCACCCGTCAGAAGACCCCCTCGGAGTGGGTCGGGAACGGGGTCAACCCGTCGGTCGGGCAGGACGGCGGGCTGCTGATGGCCTTGTACGACACGACGCCGAGGCGGGGGTACGGCGAGTCCAAGCGGAGGCGGTACAGCCACGTCCGGGTGCCGTTCGACTCCCTCGACGACGTCTCGCTGGACGGGCGAGCCTTGTTCCTCGGGAAGGGTTCGGCGCTGGCCGGGCTGATCGGCTCGGGCAATCTGCGCCGGGATGGCGACGAAGTCAGGGTCGACGGGTTGGTCACGGGCTGGTTGGTGGTCGGGGGTGAGTTGTCCGAGTACGGCTCACTGGCCGCGTTCGCCGAGGTCTGGAAGCCGTACCGAGTGAAGGTAGAGGGCCGCGCCCTGACTGCGTCGACGCCGCGAGGGAGGTACCGCTTGACCGCGCAGGGACTGAGCCGAGACGGGGTTGTGCTGCCTTCTCGCTACCACCGGTACGACGCGAGCCCGTGGGTGAAGGCGACGCGGGACCCGGTTTCGATCTCGGTGGTCGGACGTACGGGCCGGCTCGCGTTGACGCGGGCAGGAGGTCGGACGGTCACCGACGTGGGTGAACCTCAGTAGGCACCTTCGGCCCGCAAGACGGCGCGGGCGGTGCGGCCGAGGATCAACAGATCCTGAGACATGGACCAGTTGTCGACGTAGTACAAGTCGAGCCGAACGGTGTCTTCCCAATCGAGGCTGGACCGCCCGGAGACCTGCCACAGGCCGGTCAGACCAGGACGAACGTGGAGGCGGCGACGCTCGTGTGGCTCGTACCGGGCGACCTCGTGGGGCAAAGCCGGCCGGGGACCGACGAGGCTCATGTCGCCCTTGAGGGCGTTCCACAGCTGGGGGAGTTCGTCGATCGAGGTACGGCGGATGAATCGTCCGAACGGCGTGATCCGGGGGTCGTGCTGCATCTTGAACAGCACGCCGGCGCCTTCGTTCTGCTGCTGCAACTGCTTGAGACGCTCTTCGGCGTCGGTCACCATGCTGCGGATCTTCCAGCAACGGAACGGACGTCCGTCGAGGCCAACCCGCATCTGAGAGAAGAAGGCCGGACCGCCGTCGTACAGCCTGACGACGAGGGCGGACATGACGATCAGGGGGCCGGCCAGAAGCAGCAGAGTCCCCGCACCCGCGATGTCGAATGCGCGTTTCGCAAAGCGCAGGGCAGCCTGGGAGCGGGGTGGCTCGACATGCACGAGTGGGAGGCCGGCCACGGGCCGCATCGCGAGGCGTTCGGTGGAGACGTCGGTCAGACCTGGGGCGACGATCATCTCGATGCCGGATTGCTCGAGGTCCCACGCCATCTGCCTGAAGTCGCCCGAGGCGTCGAACGCACCTTCTGTGAACAAGACGGCGTCGCAGATGTCCCCGTTGAGGCACGCGGCTTCGTTCGGGGTACCGAGCACGGGGAGCCCCCCTGGCACGTCGTTCTCGTAGCCCAGCGGTGTCAGGAGCCCGACCACGTCGTACCCCAGCCAACGCTCGCGCCGCAGGACCTTGAGCACGTCGGCGATTCGGGAGGGGACGCCAGCGAGCACGACGCGTCGGTGCACCCGACCGTGGCGATGCTGCCGATGGAGCCACCGGCGGGCGAGGAGCCGACGCGCGAGCAGGAGCGGCGTGCCGATGACGAACAGGAGGAAGAAGAAGCCTCGTGACAGGGGGAAGCTCAGCAGGAAGCACGCGATGCCCACCGCAGCAGCAGTGATCACGGAGGCGTTGACGACCCGGCGATACTCGTCGGTGCCGACCAACTGCAGGCTGGGGCTGTACGAGCCGACCGAGTACAAAGCAAGGACCCAACCGGCGACGATCCAGCCGACGGCCACGGAGACGAAGCCCGAGAGGTCGGAAGCGGCGTTGTTGAACCACGGGATGGAATTGCGACCGACGAGGGCCAGGAGCGTAGCCAAGGCGATCACGAGCGTGTCGGCCAGGATGGGCACGAGGCTCGTCAGGACACGCCGCGCAGACCCGCCAACCGGCTGAGCGCCCACCACGGCGCTACGCTGATCGCGGAGCTGGGCCATACCTGAATCCCCCAAAGGACGTCGGACGTTCCGCGCCAGTGTGCATCAGATCGTTCAATCCTGATGAAATCTGAGAACGGATTCTCATGTTAACCCGCGAAGCTATGAGTTCTTCGACCGTCTTGGATGGGGTCTGAAGCCCCTACTTGGGGGAGGGGACGCTCCCCATCGGCTTGGCATGATCGTATTGGTGCAAGGAAAAATAGGCCGCCACCTGATCGTTGCGCATCGCCTCACCGAGGGCCTGCCAGCCCGGGTAGTCGATCACGTCGATAGCTTGACCGTCGGTTGAGGTCGAGAACCCCAGCAGGGGTGCCTGAAGAGCACGAATGCTGGATCCGCCGTCGAGCCGCATCGACAGGGCTAGTTCCATCGTCTTCGCAGTGGTGAAGTCCGAGTCAACCGTGACGTACTTGCCGAACGCCGCGATCAGCTCGGAGACTTTGGCCGGATTCGCCAGCACTTCAGGGGAAGCAGCCTTCTGCACGATCGACTTCAGCACGTCGCGCTGACGCCGAGCCCGATCGAGATCACCGTTGGCCAGGTCGTACCTTTCCCGGCAGTAGATGAGCGCTCGTTTGCCGTCGAGGGTGATGTCGCCCTGCGCGAACGTGATGTTGTCGATCTGAGACTGAGCCGGGTTGAAGACCGTCACACCTCCGACCACGTCGACCAGCCCGATGAAGTTGTCGAAGTTCGTCATGGCGACGTGGTCCATACGCGTCTGCAGGATCGATTCGAGCGTCTGGACGCTGAGCGCGGTGCCGCCCCAGGAATACGCCGCGTTGATCTTGGCCCGACCCTTGCCGGGAATGTCGACCCAGCTGTCGCGGGGGAAGGAGATGAAATAGACGGCCTTCCGGTCGCCGGGGATGTGCACCACCATGAGGGAATCGGATCGTCCGCGATCGCCGGGCCCGCGAGAGTCGGTGCCGACGAGCACGATGTTCAAGGGTGGCGCGGTCGGTCCCGGAGTCGCCTCGGCGGGACGGTCCGCGGTCGGCATGGCGCCGGGATCTCGCTGCATGCGGTTCAGTGACCCTTGCACTTGCGCACTGACGAAACCGACGATGCCGAGGCCGCCGACGAGAACGAGCGCCAAGAAGCCGAACAAGATGGCCCGGCGGCGTCGCTTCGGCTTGGCAGCGGCGATCGCGCGCCGAGGTTGGCCGTCAGCCGGCGAGGCCGTCGACGACGTTTCATCGCCGTCGACCGAGTCAGCGGAATCGTGGTCGAGACTCTGCTCACGGTCGCCGAAGATCGTCAGGTCGTCGTCTGCCCCCATGCCACTCAGTGAAGCACGGATAGCGTAGGAAGCTCGGACGGGTACTCACGATGTGACGAGGAGGAACGAGATGGTCAGGTCGCTGGTCGTCGGAATCATCGGTGCGGCAGCGCTGGTCTGGTGCTTGAGGAGGCGTGAAGAACGAAGGCTCCAGGAGTCCGAGTTGTGGGCCGCGGCGACCGACCGCGGGCGCCGCAACTGAAACGTTGAATGTGTCATGGAGCCTGGGCGTAGTGCATCAAGTCAAGATGCCCGCGAAAGGTCGCCCGTGCATCAGATAGAAGTGCCCGCCAAAGTAGGGTCAGTTGGCTGTCTTGTTGTTGTTGATCCGGATGCCTGCTCGGACGTCGGGTAGCGCGGTGGGGATGCTGGCGGGGTAGAGCTGCTCGGTCTTGTCCTTGGCGAGCTTGAGCAGCACGGCTTGCAGGTCGGCGATGTTGCGGCCGATCTGAGCGGGGTTCAGCGAGTCGCGGTAGGCGACCAACTCAGCCTGCTGGGCAGGTGAGAGGACGCCCGCGGCGAGGAGCCGGTCCAGCGGGGTGGCGGGCTTGTCGTAGAGCCGGGTGCGGCGGCCATCACGGCTGCTGCCGTAGCCGACCGGCTTCTTGGTCGGGGTCAGGTAGTTGAGCCGGTCGTCGACCAGCCGCCAGAGCCGGTTCAGCACCGCACGTTCCTCGGCGGTGTCGTAGCGGTAGTAGAAGCCGTACTTGCGGACCAGGTGGTTGTTCTTCGACTCGATGGTGGCCTGGTCGTTCTTCTTGTACGGCCGAGACCTGGTGAAGAAGATCTCCCGCTCGGCCGCCCACTTGATCACCGCCTTGTTGAGAAACTCAGATCCGTTGTCGAAGTCCAGCCCGGTCACCTCGAACGGCACTTCCTCCACGGCCGCCTGGAGGGCGCCGAGGATGTGGGTGTGGGCGTTGTTACGCACCGATCTGGTGAACACCCAGCCGGTGTGGACATCGGTGAGGTTCACGCTGCGGGCGAACTCGCCCTTCAAGGTGGGCCCGCAGTGGGCCACGGTGTCGCCCTCGAAGAAGCCCGGCTCGGCCTCGACCTCGTCACCGGCCGTGCGGATCTTGATCGACGAGCGCAGCAGCGGCGAGGGCTTGGTGGTCGACTTGCCCTTGATCTGGTCGGTGGCCTTGGCGCCGCGCAAGTAGCGGTCGATCGATGCGCTGCTCATCGACAGCAACTCCTCACGAACCGACGGGCTGTACCGAGCCTGCCCGTCGATCAGCTCGCCGTGGCGCTCCAGCCCGTCGAGCTGAGTCTGCATCGACGCAGCCAGGTACAGCCCGCACTGGCCGCCCGAGGCAGCCCACCCTCGCTGCAACACCTTCAAGGCGTCGTAGGAGTACTTCGGCGCCCGCGGCTTGCGAGGCTTCTTCGCGACCTGTCGTCCCGAGCCCGGCGGTAGCCTCGCCGCCGCACTCAGCCGTCTTCGTGCGTTGTCACGAGACCAGCCCGTCACCGCCACGACCTCGTCCAGAAGCCGCCCCTTCTCCTTCTTCGCTGCCTCGGCATACGCCTTGGCGAACTTCGTCGTGATCTCCGCACGCGACCCCATCGACAGCCCACTCTTCATGCCTCCCGAGGCTCACCGTTTCGCGGGCATTCCCAGTTGATGCACCGAGGGTGTTTCGCGGGCACTTTTCGTGATGCTCGCCGCTGGGTTGCACGAACTCATCGGATGATTACACTGGACCACGCGTCCTTCGGGGCGCAGCAGTGAGCGCGTGACATCGGGTCCCCCAAACCTCTGCCGTCGTTTCCCCAAGACGACGAGCACCGCGCCATTGGAGCCCGGCCGGTTCCCCAACGCTGGCCGGGCTCGCTGCTTGTCTGGGTTCGGATTCTCCATCGCGGCCGGTTGGTCGCCCTTCTCGCGAGGCCGAACACTGTGGATGCACACTCGATGAAGTTTGAACGTGCCAAGTCGGCCGAAACGTCATCGAGTGCGCATCTACAGTGTTGGGTCGGCTCTGACCCGAGCCGACGCGTCACCGGCGTACCCTGAGGCTGGCTGCCAACGACGACGGAGAAACCATGACCAGCGACCAGATCGAGGCCCGGATCGACGAACTCCTCTCGGCGATGACTCTCGAGGAGAAGGCGGGTCAGATGACCCAGTTCTTCTACTTTGCCGAGGTCGATCCCGAGTCCGATGTGGACGTCATGGGAGACCTGAGCAGTCAACCGGCCATGGTGGAGAGGGAACTGGCGGCTGGCCGCGTTGGATCGTTGCTCTTCTGCACCCAGCCGTCGGAGATCAACCGGCTGCAGCGCTTGACGATCGAGGGAAATCGTCACGGTATTCCTGCGCTGTTCGGATTCGACGTGATCCACGGGTTCAGGACGATCTTCCCCGTACCCATCGCCACCGCCGCTTCGTGGGATCCGGACGTCGCCGCGCGCGGTCAGGCCATCGCCGCGAAGGAGGCCCGAGCGGTCGGCATCCACTGGGCGTTCGCGCCGATGGTCGACGTCACCTGCGACCCCCGCTGGGGGCGGATCATCGAAGGCGCCGGTGAGGACCCCTGCTTGGGGGCGGCGATGGCGGCCGCACAGGTTCGGGGCTTCCAGGGAGACGGAATCGGTTCCCCGGACACGCTGATCGCCGGGCCCAAGCATTTCGCCGGGTACGGCTTCGCCGTCGGTGGGCGGGACTACGACCAGTCCCACATCTCCGATGAGCAGCTCTGGAACGTCGTGTTCCCTCCGTTCAAGGCGGCGGTGGAGGCCGGAGCGGGCAACGTCATGACCGCCTACATGGATCTCAATGGCGTTCCGGCTACGGGAAACGTCTGGCTCATGCAGAGTGTGCTGAGAGACACCTGGGGTTTCGAAGGGTTCCTGGTCTCCGACGCGAATGCCGTACGGAACCTCGCGACCCACGGGTTGGCCAAGGATCTGACCGATGCGGGCGTACGGGCGGTGAGCGCAGGCGTCGACCTGGAAATGGCGGTGGACGATCCCGCGTACGCCCACCTCGTCGACGCGGTTCGGTCCGGCGTCGTGTCCGAGGAACAGATCGACACGTGCGTACGGCGAATTCTGCGCGCCAAGTTCCAGCTCGGTTTGTTCGAGGAGCCGTACGTCGACGAGCAGCGGGCCGTCGAGGTGCTCTCCGACCCCACTCACCGCGAGGCGGCGCGAGCCGCTGCCGTACGTACCGCGGTGCTGCTGACGAACGAACCGGTCGACGGGCAGCCGTTGCTGCCGCTGTCACCGGAGGTGAAGAAGGTTGCGGTGCTGGGGCCGTTGGCCGATGCGCCCCGCGACACGCTCGGGCCGTGGGTCTTCGACTTCGACCTGACCGAGACGGTGACCATCGCGCAGGGCCTGCGCGAGCGGGGCGGGGACTTCGGGGTGGAGGTGGAGTACGCGCCCGGCATCCGTCACGGACAGCGAACGTTCGCCTCGATGTTCGACCTGTGGGAGGGCAACGCGCCCGTCGATCCCGAGGGATTCGACGAGGAAGCTGAGTTCGCTCGGGCGGTGGAGTTGGCTGCGGGTGCCGACGTCGCCGTGCTGGTGCTGGGCGAGTGGCAGAACATGATCGGCGAGGCAGCGTCGCGATCCTCGTTGGAGTTGCCTGGACGGCAGCTCGACCTGCTGGACGCGGTGGCTGCGACCGGTACGCCCGTGGTTGTGCTGCTCATGAACGGGCGGCCGTTGGATGTTCGACCGGTGATGGAGAAGGCGCCGGCGATCTTGGAGGTCTGGTACCCGGGGTCACAGGGTGGCCATGCCATAGCGGCGCTGGTCTTCGGTGACGAGTCACCGGCCGGCCGGTTGCCGTTCACCTGGCCCCGATCCGTCGGTCAGATCCCGATGGTCTACTCCCACACGATCAGCCACGAGCCTGAGAACCAGTGGCGGAGGTACTGGGACGTCGAGTCGACTCCGCTGTTCGCGTTCGGGCACGGGTTGTCGTACTCGTCGTTCGCGTACGGCGACGTCAACCTCAGCGCCACTTCGATCTCCGTGGGCGAGTCGGTGACCGCGTCGGTCGACGTGACGAACACCGGGGATCGAGACGCCGACGAGGTGGTGCAGTTGTACCTGCATCAGCGGTGGGGTACGGCATCACGGCCCGTGCGCGAACTCAAGGGTTTCCAGCGCCTGTTCGTTCCCGCCGGTCAGACCGTCACCGTCGAGTTCCCCGTCGGGCCTGAGCAGCTTCGCTACTGGAACGCGGCGGCTCATGACTGGGTCATCGATCCGTCGCTCTTCGACGTAGGCATCGGCGGCGATTCGACGGTCGAGTTGACGGTGAGTTTCGAGGTACGGGAGGGCTGAGGAAGCGCTTCCCTCAGGCCACCATCAGCCCAGCGGGCCGAGGTGTCGTCGGGGCGCCGGCGGGTACGAGCTACCCAGGCGGGAGAGCCGTACGACCGGAAAGTCTCAATCGTCCATCTGAATCTCGCCGAGATCGGCCCACCCCTGCTGGGGTGTCTCGAAACTGACGACCTGGGGACGGCGGGCCGCGTACTGGCCCTGCGTGGCCATGGCCTTCTCGAAGTGGGCGCTGGTGACGTGGGCCTTCCCGGCGTCACCATCGGCGTACGCCTCGGTGAGGTAGTAGACCGTCGGGTCTTCGGTCGAGCGACCCCACTCGAACCATAGGCATCCCGGCTCGGCCCGGCAGGCCTGCGTGAACTCCCTGGTCAGCTCGGGAAAGGTGTCGGCGTACTCGGGCTTGACGTACCACTTGACGGTGATCGAGATCATGCGGCCATCCCAGCAGGTACGGGCAAGCTATGGTCGACTCGTGCCGGACGAACTGCGCAGGATCGTGGAATCCAGCCGTCGGATCGTGTTCTTCGGCGGTGCAGGCGTGTCGACGGCGAGTGGGGTTCCGGATTTCCGTTCGGCGTCGGGCCTTTACACGACGACAGCGGGTACGGCGTATCCCCCCGAGGTGATCCTGAGCCGCACGTTCTTCGACTCTCATCCGGAACTGTTCTACGGCTTCTATCGCAACGCGATGCTGTACCCCGACGCTCGGCCCAACGCGGCTCATTACGGTCTGGCGGCGATCGAGGCGGCAGGTCGGCTGGCGGCCGTGATCACCCAGAACATCGACGGTCTGCACGCGGTGGCGGGCAGCGCGCACGTGCTGGAGCTGCACGGCAGTGTGCATCGGAACACCTGCCGGACGTGCCACGCGACGTTCGGGCTGGCTGCGGTCACCGGTGCCGCCGGAATCCCTCGGTGCGCCTGCGGTGGGATGATCAAGCCCGACATCGTGTTGTACGAGGAGGCACTCGACCAGCGGGTGCTCGCGGCCGCTGCCGAGGCAGTCAATCGAGCCGACACCCTGATCGTCGGCGGTACCTCACTCGTGGTCTATCCCGCAGCGGGCCTCGTGCAGTGCTTCCGTGGCAAGAACTTCGTCATGATAAATCGTGACGCGACCGACCTCGACCACCTGGCGACGTTGGTGATTCGCGAACCGCTCGAAGACGTCCTCGGCGTGTTCGCGGCCGACCCACCTTCCCTGCGTGGTCGCAAGAGGCGTACGGCACATGTCACGGCGTGAACGGGGCCACGACGCGGCGTGTGCCCTGGTCTTTAGTTGCACTCGTTACTAGAGTGGTGGTCCTATGAAGTTTCTCGACACGGTGGTGGGCCGGTTCTTCCCGCTCGCCCAACCAGACCCGGATCCGGATCACTCGTTCGACTTCTGGCGGCTCCCCAACGATCCGGACAGCCCGCACGTAGGCGCGATGCGCGACCTGTTCGCCGAGATCTTCGATCTTCCGGCAGAGTCGTTCGACGAGTGGCTCAAGCCGGTGCCAGGACTGCGTCGGCTGTTGATCGTCGCTGCCCGGAAGCACCTGATCTGCGGCGGGATCCTGTACCAAATGGCCGACAACTACGGCAAACCTCCCGAGGAGCGCGTCGACGGCGGATACGTCGCCTACATCGCGACGAACAAGAGTGCCCGCGCGCAGGGCGCCGGCCGAGCACTGCTCGACTTCGCCCACGCCGACCTGATCGTCAACGACCACCAGGTTTCACGGCTGATCCGGCTGGACCCGAAGCACTCGAGCTTCTTCGAGGCGGCCGGGTACGAACGGACCGAGGGTGGCACGTACGGCGACATGCACAAAGATCTCGACCTGTCCGAGGCTTCGAAGGCGGAATCCCAGGCACTGCTCAACGGATTGATGACCCTGTACTGAGGCACGAGTGAGCCGGTGCCGTGCGTTCGGGCGAATGCCTTCAGTCGTGGTGAGGCCGAGGCCGCACGTCCCTGCGGTCGTGAGCAAACACCGGCCGTCGTGGTTGCCGGAAACTTCGAAGCGCTAAGGCACGTTCCAACTGACGGTCGCCGGTCCGGCGATGGTGGTGGCGTGCCCGTGCGCTTCTCGGGCAGCCGCCCCGGAGCGTCGATGGACATGAGCGGCGTCGACCTGCTCACCGTCTTCGGCGGCAAGATCGTCGAAGTCCACTTGTTCTCCGAAAGCCGCCGAGCTCACATGGTCGGGACGATAAGGAAGTGTTCGACACTTTCCCAGTCCAGGTTTTCGGGCATCGCCATCGAGCGAGCGTCGATCGTAGAGCGACCACCGAAGGCGGCGATGGAAGAGATCGCGAGAGACGGCACGATTTGTCATCAGCTATAGTTATGTGTATACGTTTCACTTCACCAGGGAGGTGCTGGTGACGCCCACTCTCCGGCCAGGCACGGCTGAGCGGGCCGGCATGTCGCGCAGCGGACTCTACCGTGCGGCGCGCGAGGGTCGGCTGGAGCGGATCGCTCGCGGCATCTACCTGCCGTCCGATGCTCCGGCGGCGGACTGGGACTGGATCGAGGCGGCGACTCGTCGCCCGGATGCGACGATCTCCTTGGCGTCCGCGCTCGCGCACCATGAGTTGACTGATGCGATTCCCGCCGCGTTGGATGTCGCGATCCCGCGCGGGTCGCGCACACCGGCGAGCACGGGAGCGATCGCGTGGCATCAGTTCGATCGGGCCACGTTCGGGATCGGCCGGGGGGAGATCTCGATTCCGGGCACGGATCAGACGATCGGGATCTACTCGCCTGAGCGGTCGATCGCGGACGCATTCCGGCTCCGGGGCGAGGTCGGGTATGAGTTGGCGCGGGAGGCGTTGAAGGAGTGGCTGCGCGGCGGTGGCAGACCTGCTCGACTGATGGAGATCGCCTCTCGACTTCCGCGAGCGAAGTCTCCCGTCCTCCAGGCGTTGGAGGCGCTGGCGTGAATGCGGGGGATGAGGTGTTCCGCCGCATTCAGTCCGCGGCGCGCTCGGCAGCGGCGAAGATCGGGACGGGTGCGCCGACGCAGGAGTATCTGATCCGGCACACGCTGGAATCGTTCCTGGATCGCCTCACTCGCACCGCTCATGCTGAGGACTTCGTCCTCAAGGGTGGGATCCTGCTGGCCGCCTACGGCGTGCGGCGCCCAACGAGGGACGCCGACGCGAATGCCATCGGAGCGGACGTCACCGCTGACCACCTGATTGCCGTCGTTCACGACATCGCTGCCGTCGAGACCGATGACGGGGTGGTGTTCGATCTCGACTCGATCAGCGTGCAGGAGATTCGTGAGAATGCGGACTACCCCGGGTTCCGGGTGCGGGTCGGTGTGTCGATCGGGCCGTGGAAGGGCACCGATGCGTGGGATGTTTCCACCGGAGATCCGATCGTGCCCGCGCCGCGGCAGGTGCGCATCGACCGCGTCTTGGGCGACCCGATCATGCTGCTCGGCTACGCGCCCGAGACCACGATCGCCGAGAAGGGCGTCACCATCTTGGAGCGGGGCATCACCAGCACGAGGTGGCGCGACTACGTCGACATCGTCCAACTCGCGCGGCAAGGCATCGACGCCGACGAGCTGCTTCGCTCCGCACAAGCCGTGGCCCGCTACCGCGGCGTCACCCTCGGACCCATCGCACCGCACGTGATCGGCTACGGGCAGATCGGTCAAGCCAAGTGGGCTGCCTGGCGTCGCAAGGAGCGACTGGAGGCAGTCTGCGACGCAGACCTCGCTGAGCAGATGGCGCTGGTGGCCTCCTGCCTGGATCCCGTGTTCAACCACGGTGACACCTCGCCGCCTCGCACGTAGCGCGCGTCCGCGTCCCGAAGCGTTGGGGGATGACTGCTACAACGACAGAAAGTTCGTTGTCTCCACTTCGGGCTTTGTCCTATGTCTGTGTCTCCGAGTGGAGACGAAGGGACTCGAACCCTCAACCTCGACCTTGCAAAGGTCTTGCGCTGCCAATTGCGCCACGTCCCCGTACGTGCCCTGCCGCACATCGGTGGTCGAGCCGTACTCCGACGTCGACCGCCACCAGATGATACGCGTACGGCAGACGCTCGCGCCCGCCGATCCCACGTCGATTGAGCCTCCGGGCTCGTCTCGCCCAGCTTGGACGCCTACCCTGGTCGCCATGTGGTCCAAGCGAGAGAGCATCGACTACGCCTTGCAGCGCCGGCACAAGCTGCAGGCGCTGCGTGGTCGCGTCCGCTCGCTCACGCGGCAGGAGGCGTGTGACGCCGATCCGCTCCTCGTCCGGGCGGCACTGCACCACGGCGAACTCAGCGAGACCCGATGCCCGGTCGGCAACTGCGGTCGGCTGGTGAACCTGAATTACACGTTCGGCGATCAACTCGGTCAGTACTCGGGCCGCATCAAGTCGAGTTCCGAACTCGAGGAGATGCAGAACGAGTTCGGCGAGTTCCGGGTGTGCGTCGTCGAGGTGTGCACCGAATGCGGGTGGAACCACATGATCCGTTCGTACCTGCTGGGAGACGGCGTCAAGCGCCGGCCCCCCCGTCGTCAGAAGACCGTCGAGGATATCTATGGCTGAATCAACCACCGGCGCCTCCGCGGGCTCCGGCAAGTCCAGCGCGCGCCCGAAGCGAGTGGCCCAACCGGCATGGAAGAGGCGACTGTTCGCCGGTCTCAAGGCCTTCACGATCTTCTTCCTGGTCGCAGCTCTGGTCGGGATCGGCGGGATCGCCATCGCCTATCAGCGCACGGACTTTCCCGATCCGAACACGGCGTTCACGACGAACAAGTCGACGGTCTTCTACCGCGACGGCGCCACCCAGATCGGGTCGTTCCTCGACCAGAACCGCACCACGATCCCGCTGAGCGACATGCCGAAGACCGCCCAGGACGCGGTCATCTCGGCGGAGAACCGTACCTTCTGGACCGACAAGGGAATCTCGCCGTCGGGCATCGCCCGTTCCGTGTGGACCATCCTGCGCGGCGGTGATCTCCAAGGCGGGTCGACGATCACCCAGCAGTACATCAAAATCCTTTACCTGAATCAGGAACGGACCCCAACCCGAAAGATCACCGAACTCCTCCTGGCGGTCAAGATGGGCCGTTCGATGCCCAAGGAGCAGGTGCTGGAGGGATACCTGAACACGATCTACTTCGGGCGTGGGGCGTACGGCCTCCAAGCCGCGGCGAAGGCGTACTTCAACGTCGATGCCAAGGACCTCAACCTGCAGCAATCGGCCGTGCTCGCCTCGATTCTCAACAACCCCAGCCTGTACGACCCCTCCGACGGCCAGAAGAGCCTCGACCGGCTGACGCAGCGGTACGCGTACGTGCTCGACGGCATGCTCGAGATGGGAACCATCACGCAGCAGCAGTACGACAGCGCCACACGATTGCCGCAGTTCCCCGACGTACCCAAGAGCAGCCGCCTCGGCGGGCCGAAGGGATTCTTGCTGAAGGCGGTCGAGGCCGAGCTTCTGGCCAACGGATTCCGGCCCGAGGAAATCTCCGGCGGCGGCCTGCAGATCACGACCACGTTCGACGCCGCCGCTCAGGAAGCCGCCGTCGCATCGGCGCAGAAGTGGACCGACACCGCGGCGTCCCAGGCCTCGCAGAAGCAGGACCCGGCTCAGTTGCACGCTGCGATCGCGTCCGTCGAGGTCGGGACCGGCGAGATCTTGGCCATGTACGGAGGCCCCGACTACGTCGCGAACTCGCGCAACTGGGCGACGACGGACCGGATGGCGGCCTCGACGTTCAAGGCGTACGCGCTGCTCGCCGGCCTGCGCAACGGCTTCAGCCTTCGCTCGACGTTCAACGGGAACACGTTCACGCCCAAGGGGGACTCGTCGCCGGTGCGGAACGAGTTCAGCATGCAGTACGGCGACGTGTCGCTGGTCAAGGCGACCGCGGACTCCATCAACACCGCGTTCGTCGATCTCACCCAACAGATCAAGAACGGCCCTCAGGAGGTCGTCAAGGCTGCCAACGACGCCGGCGTTCCGACCGGGGCCGGCTGGGACCTCAACAACCGGATCGCGTTGGGTAGCGCGGAAGCGAGTCCGCTCGACCAGGCGACCGGGTATGCCACGCTGGCCAACAACGGCGTCTTCGTGGCCAGCCACGTGGTGAAGCAAGTCAAGGACATGAAGGGCCAGGTGCTTTACACGGCGAATCCGGAGCAGCGGCAAGCGTTCGACGAGGCCGTGGCGCGCGACGCCACGTTCGCCTTGCAGAACGTCGTGAACGAGGGCACGGGCGCGCGCGTGGCCAGTCTGGGTCGCGACATCGCAGGCAAGACGGGTACGGCCGGCGTCGGCAACGACGTGCTCTCGAGCTGGTTCGTCGCCTACACCAAGCAAGTCTCGACAGCGGTGATGTACGTGGCCGGAGATGCGGGTACGGCGGACCTGGACCCCTACGCCCGCAAGGGCGACGCCACCTTCTTCGGTGGCACGTACCCGGCTCTGACCTGGCTCGACTACATGCAGGTCGCCACCAAGGGCATGCCGGATCAGAAGTTCGACGGCCCCGTGTACGTCAACGGCAGCAAGTCTCCGACCCCCCGGGCCAGCGCTTCCAGCGCCCCGGCCACCGAGCAGTCGTCTTCTGCGGCTCCGCAGAGCAGCCGACCGAATCAGACCCAGCAGCCCTCCCAACCCGCGCAGACTTCGCAGCAGCCGCAACCGAGCACCCAGCCCAGCCAATCGACGAGCCGGGGCAGCGGCAACGGCAACGGCGGTGGCAGCACGCCCGCGCCGAGCGGGTCGGGATAGGGCGCAGCCGTTAGTCTCTCCTCGTGGTGAGCGCACCGACCCCGACCGGACGACAGCCCAGTTGGCGTGACGTTCTGACCCGCCGGGTGGGTGGTCGGCTGGGGCTGCATGCGGCCGACACCATGTTCCGTGGTCCGGGCCTGCTGATGATGCTGGCCACCGTCAGTTGGCTGGTGCTCATGGTGCGGCAGGTGCCGTGCCGCCAGACCTTGGCCGACCAACCCGTCAACACGTTCTACCGCCTGTGCTACTCCGACATCGGTGTCCTCTACCAGGTGCGGGGCCTGGCTCAGGGGCAGATTCTCTACCGCGACACGGATTGGGAGTACCCGGTGCTCAGCGGCGGGTTCGTCGAGGTGGCTCGGTTCTTCACCGGACTGTTCGGATTCCCCGCGCGGCCTGACGTGGTCGACCAAGACGCTCTGAACGCCGCCAATGTGTTCTTCGCCGTCTGTGCTGTCATGTTGTTCGTCTGTTACCTGGTGCTCGTGGAGTTGCAGCGCCGCATGGCACCCGACCACGGCTGGCAACAAGGCCTGATGATCGCCGTCGCTCCGGTCGTCATGGCAGAGGCCCTCATCAACTGGGACATGTTCGCCGTCATGCTGACGGCAGCCGCGATGTACGTCTGGGCCCGCGGCAGACCTGGCTGGTCAGGGGTCTTGTACGGCCTCGCCATCGCCGCGAAGCTCTACC
>JBDHZQ010000036.1:0-21796 GCA_039811945.1 Propionibacteriaceae bacterium | reverse complement strand
CCAGGTCGGCGTCGTGTTCGACGACCGCCCTCTGAAGGTCGTCCAAGTGCGTGGAACCGCAATCCAGGTTGATGTTCAGGCCGGTGGGCTGGTGGTGGATCGGGATGACGGTCGCGCCCTGTGCAGCGAACGCGCTCGGCCCGGTCATCGAGGCAGCACCGTTGGCGCAGTCGATCACGACGGTGAGGCCGTCGAGGCTCGAATCCTCACCGAGCGAGGCGACGAGGTGAGCGACGTAGGCATCGACGGCACCGGGATCGTCGGTGACCCGGCCGACACCGGCACCGATCGGACGCTTCCACGACTCGGCAAGCCGCTCTTCGATGGCGTCTTCCAGATCGTCGTCGAGTTTCGCGCCGCCACGGGCGAAGAACTTGATCCCGTTGTCGGGCATCGGGTTGTGCGAGGCGCTCAGCATCACGCCGAGGTCGGCACCGGTGCTAGCCACGAGGTACGCCACACCAGGGGTGGGTACGACTCCCAACCTGACGACGTCGACCCCGGCACTGGCCAAGCCGGCCACCACCGCAGCTTCCAGGAATTCTCCCGAGGCGCGCGGATCGCGGCCTACGAGTGCCGTCGGCCGCCGCCCACCGGAGAACGCACCGGCCTCGCCGAGCACATGGGCGGCCGCAACAGACAAGTCGAGCGCCAGCTCGGCCGTGAGGTCGCTGTTGGCGACCCCTCGCACCCCGTCGGTGCCGAAGAGCCGACCCAACGGATCAGCGCTTGCTGTACTGGGGCGCCTTGCGGGCCTTCTTGAGGCCTGCCTTCTTGCGCTCCTTGATCCGGGCGTCCCGCGTCAGCATGCCGGCCTTCTTCAGGGCGGGACGCGAAGCTTCGGCATCGGCCGCGTTGAGGGCTCGGGCCACACCGAGGCGCAGCGCGCCGGCCTGGCCGGTCACCCCGCCACCGACGATCCGGGCGATCACGTCGTACAGTCCGGTGACAGCCGCGGTCTGCAGCGGCTCGGAGACGATCTGCTGATGCACCTTGTTCGGGAAGTAGTCGTCGAGCGTGCGGCCGTTGATGGTCCAGGTGCCGGTTCCGGGCACGAGCCGGACCCGCGCGATGGCCTCCTTGCGGCGACCGGTGCCGCTGGTCTTCGTCACCACCGCAGGGCGGCTGGACGGCGTCGCGGCGGACGGCGTCGCCTCGGAACGGTAGGCGATCTGCCGGTCGTACTCGTCGGTGAAACCGGCGATCTCGTCGGCTTCGGTCTCGGCGGTGACGGTCTCAGACACTTAGAACCTCAATCTCACTGGGCGATCTGGGTGATCTCGTACGACTGCGGCTTCTGGGCCGCGTGCGGGTGCTCAGGGCCCGCGTACACCTTGAGCTTGCCCAGCATCTGCCGGCTGAGCCGGTTCTTGGGAAGCATGCCCCACACGGCGCGCTCGACGGCCTTGCGGGGGTCGGTGGCGAGCAGATCGCCGTACGGCACTGCCTTCAGCCCGCCGGGGCGACCGGAGTGGCGGTAGGCCATCTTGTCGGTGCTCTTCGAGCCGGTGAGCGCGATCTTGCTCGCGTTCACGACGACCACGAAGTCGCCCGCATCCACGTGCGGGGCGAACGTGGCCTTGTGCTTGCCGCGGAGCAGCGTGGCGCAAGTGACGGCCAGCCGGCCGAGAACGACGTCGGTGGCATCGATGACGTGCCAGTTCCTGGTGATCTCGCCAGGCTTCGGGCTGTACGTAGACACGGGTCGAACCAATCCTTCGTTGAGCAATCGAGCTGCGGGCGGCCACGGGGCACAACCACCGGGCACAACAGCTGCCAACACTACCTCCCGAGCCACCGGCTGAGCAAAACGGCGGTGGTCGGTCTGGTGCGCAGCGTACCGCGGGCCCTTCGAGAACGGGGCCCGCGTCTCGCTCCCGCCCGCCCCGTGTGCACCACGAACGGTCACGACGACTAGTGTTCCGCCATGGCTGACACCCTCTCCCTGAGCTCAGGCAGCACCACCATCTCCTCCCCCATCACCGACGGCACGATCCGTGCTTCCGACCTGAAGCAGATCCCGACCGCCGACGGACCCTTGGCCACGTACGACCCTGGCCTCACCAATACCGCGAGCGTGCGGAGTGCGGTGACGTACATCGACGGCGACGCCGGAATCCTCGAATACCGCGGCTACCCGATCGAACAACTGGCCGAGAAACCCGACTACCTGGAGTGCGCGTACCTGCTCCTGCACGGCGAACTCCCGACAGCAGCCCAGCTCGAGGCCTGGAAGAACGACGTCAACCACCACCGGATGCTCCACGAGAACGTCAAAGACGTGATCAGCGCGTTCCGATACGACGCCCACCCGATGGCGAAGATGATGAGCTCGGTCGCTTCGATGCTCACCTTCTACCCCGGGTCCCGCAAGATCGACGACCCGGCAGAGCAGATGGCCAACATCGTGCGGCTGATCGGCAAGATGCCGACGATCGCCGCGTTCGCCTACCGGCACTCGGTCGGCTACACGTACGTCTACCCAGCCGACGACCTGTCGTACGCCGAGAACTTCCTGGCCATGCTGTTCCAGCGTCAGGAGCGTCGGTACCAGGCCGATCCCCGCTTGGTGCACGCCCTCGAGGTGCTGTTCGTCTTGCACGCCGACCACGAACAGAACTGTTCGACGAACGCAGTGCGGGCCGTGGCGTCGGCCGGGAACGACCAGTACACCTCGGCAGTCGCAGGAATCGGGGCGCTGTTCGGCCCGCTCCACGGCGGCGCCAACGAAGCCGTGTTGAAGATGCTCCGCGAGATCAAGTCGGTCGACCGGGTTCCCGAGTTCATCGAGGGCGTCAAGAACGGCAAGGGTCGGCTGATGGGCTTCGGGCATCGCGTCTACAAGAACTACGACCCCCGCGCGAAAGTCATCAAGGCGGCCGTGGACGACGTCTTCGCGGTGACCGGCATCAACCCGCTGCTGCAAGTGGCCGTCGAACTGGAGAAGATCGCGCTGTCCGACGAATACTTCGTCAAGCGCAAGCTCTACCCCAACGTCGACTTCTACTCGGGCCTGATCTACGAGGCGCTTCGCTTCCCACCGGAGATGTTCACGGTGCTGTTCGCCGTACCTCGTACGGCCGGCTGGATGGCCCAGTGGCTGGAGCAGGTCAACGACCCCGAGCAGAAGATCATCCGCCCGAAGCAGATCTACACCGGCTACCCCAGCCGTACCTACGTGCCGATCGAAGACCGGGGCTGACGCACCTCAGACGAACCTGACCCAGTTGGCCCCGCGGCCGGTGACCTCCCGGTCCACGGGGGTCAACGACCCGTCGGCACCGATCGTGTAGAGGCTCACCGAATCGGAGCGCTCACCTGTGCACAGCAGGTAGCGCCCGTCCGGGCTGACGTGGAAGCCACGCGGCTGGGTCTCGGTCACCGCGTATGCCGTCGGCACTTCGGGCTGGCCGCTCAAACCCAGCGGGACCGTCGCGATCGTCGACTCGGTGCGCTCCGACGCCCACAGGTGGGTTTCGTTGCGCGCCAGGTCGATGTCGGCCCCCCAGCGATAGTGGTGTTCGCGCGGGTTTGCGCCGTACTCGCTGTGGCCGAGCTCGTACTGAGGGTCGTCGATGCGTACGGCACCGCCCAGGGTCAGCTCGCCGGTCTCCAAGTCACGAGCGAACATCAGCACCTCGGCGGAGAACTCGGTCACGACGTAGGCCGCCGTCTCGGCGGTGTTGAGCGCGATGTGACGGGGCCCGGATCCGGCCGGCGCCGCCGCAGGCCGGGGGTCGGTCAACGAGCCGTCGCGTCCCAATTCGTACCTCACCACGAGATCGGCGCCCAAAGACACGGCGTAGACGTGGCGGGTGTCCTTCGTGATCGCCACCGAATGAAGGTTGGGATGTCGCACTGGGTCGCCGGGTTCTTGCAGCTTACCTGCCACGACCGGCCAGCACTGGGCGTACCCACCGCCGTAGCTCGCACCCACGAGCCGGTCACCGTGGGCGGTGAGCTCGAGGTACGTCATGGAGGCCTCGACCGGGGTGGTCGCGATCGGCGACAACGTACCCGTCGCGGTATCGAGCACCAGTGTCACGATCGACAGCGGATCCTTGCTGGCCGCGTAGACGAGGCCGCGTTCAGAGTCGACGGCGAACGTCGAACAACCTGGCCCGACGGGGCTCACGGCCAGCCGTTCCGCGCGATCGTCGGCGATCTGGAAGGAGGAGACGGTTCCGTCGCCGGCATTGGCGACGAGTGCGAGAGCTGGGGTCGACATGCGGCCATCGTACGAGTGACGGGCCGCGGGCCAGGGCGATTAGAGCCCGGTGTAGGGTCCCGCGCATGAGTTCAAAGTCGAACACCGCCCCGAAGGTCTCCACGCCCGCCGATATTCGCAACGTCGTGCTGGTCGGATCGAGCGGATCCGGCAAGACGACGTTGTTCGAACACCTGCTGCGCAAGCACGTCCAGGGCTATCGCGGCGAGAAGGACGACCTGGAGCGCAACTCAGCGTTGCAGCTGGCCGCGTTCGCCACCGGCGACGTCGTGGTCAACCTGCTCGATGCACCAGGTCACCCCGACTTCGTGGGCGAGTTGCGGGCCGGACTGCGCGCAGGCGACGCCGCGGTGTTCGTCGTCGCCGCGGGCGACGGGATGGATTCGGCCACGTCGGCGTTGTGGCACGAGTGCTCGGCCGTCGGCATGCCGCGCGCGATCGTCATCACCAAACTTGACGAGGGCCGGATCTCCTTCGACGACGCCCTCGAGGGTCTCCAAAACACGTTGGGCAAGAACGTGCAGCCCGCCTACGTGCCGTTGGGCGAAGGCGCCGACATCTTGGCCAACCTCTCGCTGGTCAGCCAGCAGGTCCACGACTACAGCAGCGGCAAACTGGTCACCCGGCCGGCGTCGCCCGACGAGGCCGACATCATCGAGCAGTACCGCGGCGACCTGATCGAAGGGATCATCGAGGAATCCGAGGACGCCGACCTCATGGATCGCTACCTGGAAGGCGACGAACTGAAGGAGGGCGAGCTGCTGGCCGACCTTCTGGCCGCCATCCTGAACGGGCGCTTCCATCCGGTCATCTGCGTGAACTCCCTCAACGGCCTGGGCACCGACCAGTTGCTCACCGTGATCGAGAAGGCCTTCCCCCAGCCCGGCACGCACCAACTCGAGGTCACGACCCCGGGTGGCGACGCTCTCGACGCCCTCTCGGGCGATCCCGACGGTCCACTCGTCGCCGAGGTGATCCGCACGACGTCGGACCAGTTCGCCGGCCGCTTGTCGCTGGTGCGCGTCTACAACGGCACATTGCGTCCCGACGATGTGGTGCACGTCTCGGGGCACCGCAGCCTGTTCACGGGTACGGCCGATCCCGCCCACCCGGACCACGACGACGAGGAGCGGGTCGGCCCGCTGACGGTTCCCGCGGGCCTCGACACAGCCTCGGTCGACTCGGCGATCGCCGGACAGCTGGTCTTCGTGGCGAAGCTGTCCCATGCCGAGACGTCCGACACGTTGTCGGCCAAGGACCGCCCGGCCCTGGTCGCGCCGTGGAACCTACCCGAGCCGCTGCTGCCCGTCGCGATCAAGGCGGCCACGCGCAACGACGAGGACAAACTGCCCGCAGCGTTGGGGCGGTTGGCCGTCGAGGACACGACCGTCAGGCTCGAACGGACCGTCGAGACCGACCAGATGGTGCTGTGGACCATGGGCCAAGGGCACGTGGACCTGCTGCTCAACCGGCTCACCTCCCGGTACGGCGTCAAGGTCGACACCGAGGACCTGCGGGTCGCCCTCAGGGAGACCTTCGTGTCGAAGGCCCAGGCCCAGGGCCGCCACGTCAAGCAGTCCGGCGGACACGGCCAGTACGCCGTCTGCCAGATCGAGATCGAGCCTCTCCCCCGCGGGTCGGGCTTCGTGTTCGTCGACAAAGTGGTGGGCGGTGCCGTACCACGTCAGTTCATCCCGTCGGTCGAGAAGGGCGTGCGTTCCCAACTCGACAAGGGCGTACTCGCCGGCTACCCGGTCGTCGACATCCAGGTGACCCTGTACGACGGCAAGGCCCACTCGGTCGATTCCTCCGACATGGCGTTCCAGACGGCCGGCTCGATCGCTCTCCGGGAGGCGGCCAGCGCGAAGACGGTCACGTTGCTGGAGCCGATCGACGAGGTCACGGTCACCGTCGGTGAGGAGTATCTCGGCGCGGTGATGACGGACATCTCCGGTCGCCGCGGTCAGGTGCTCGGCACCGACGCCGACGGCAATCACCACGCGATCGTGCGGGCATTGATCCCGGCGAGCGAGTTGAGCAAGTACGCCATCGACCTGCGAGGGCTCGCCCACGGGTCGGGTTCGTTCACCCGAGCATTCCGTGGGTACGAGCAGATGCCGCAGAACCTCGTCGACGCTGCCGTCAAGGCCAACCAGTAGTCGTCAGCCCCGGACCAGGCCGAGCACCCCGTCGGCCATCATCTGCACGGCAATCGCGCTGAGCAGCAGACCCGCGATGCGGGTCAAGAGCGTGATCCCGCCCTCACGGAGGAGTCGTCGTACGGCTCCGGCGAACCGGAGCACGAGGAAGACCGTCAGCATGGCGGTCACGAGCGCGGCCGCGACCGCGACGTACCCGGCGGGCGTCGAAGCGGACTGCACGGCGAGCATGGTGGCCACGATCGCCCCCGGCCCTGCCAGCAGGGGGGTGCCGAGCGGCACGATCGCGACATTGACGTCGCTGGCCGGCGTCTGATCCTCGGCTGCGTTGTCGAACTTGCCGGTCAGCAATTCCAGCGCGACGAGCAACAACAGCAACCCGCCGGAGATCTGCAATGCCTCCAACGAGATATGGAGGTAGTCGAGGATGACCCGCCCGAACAGCCCGAAGCTGCCGATGACGCCCAGCGCCACCAGCGACGCCTTGAGTGCGGCGGCGTTGCGTTCAGCGGGGCTAAGTCGGCGCGTGAGGCCCACGAAGACGGGCAACAGGCCGGGTGGGTCGAGAATCACCCACAACGTGAGCAGGGTGGAACTGAACAGATATGCGTACGACGCCATCGCACTTGCTTACACCCTCGACTCAGAATGAGTGCAACGGACGCTGGCCAGGGGCCAAGCTCGTCGTCGGGACGATCTCCTTGCCGAACGGAGCGAGGCTGACCGGGATCATCTTGAGGTTGGCGAGCGCGACGGGGATGCCGACAATCGTGATCGCCTGGGCGGCTGCCGTCATCACGTGACCGACGGCGAGCCAGAGACCCGCGATGAGGAACCAGATCACGTTTCCGACGGCAGACCCCGCGCCGGCGTTGGGCTTCTCGACGACGGCGCTGCCGAACGGCCACAGCGCGTACTTCGCCATCCGCATCGACGCCACGCCGAACGGGATCGTGACGATGAAGATGCAGGCGAGGATGCCGAACAGGAAGTACCCGAGGGCCAGCCAGATGCCACCGAAGATCAGCCAGATGAGGTTCAAGATCAGACGCATTGTCTTTCGTGTCCACACGACACGCCTTTCCGATACGAGTAAACAGCACCACTAGTGCCCGGCGGACAGGGCTTTCCCGGGATCGTCCCCGGTAGGGTTTGCGACGTGAGGACGACCACTCCAGACCGACGGATCCGGCGGGACGTGGTCAGCTTCGTACGGCGCAGCGCGAGGATGAACCCGTCCCAACAGCGGTCCTGGGATGCCTACCGTGACCGGTACCTCGTCGAGATCCTCCGCAACGACGCTTCCACGTCGGTCGCAAGCCAACCGATCCCCGATTGGACGCACATCTTCGGGCGTACGGCACCGCTGGTCGTGGAGATCGGCTCGGGCCGGGGCGACGCCCTGGCCGCCGCAGCGCAAGCGAATCCGGGGTGTGACTTCGTCGGGTTCGAAGTTTTCGAACCGGCCCTGGCCTCGACCATCGGGCGCTTGACCGCCCACGGGTCGACCAACGCTCGGCTCGTGCTGGCCGACGGAGTTCAGGGCCTGGCCACGCTCTTCGCGCCCGGTTCGCTGGCCGAGATCCGTGTCTTCTTCCCCGACCCGTGGCACAAGGCCCGCCATCACAAACGTCGTCTCGTCACCCCCGAATTCGCGGCGCTGGCGGCCGACCGGCTAGCGGAGGGAGCCGTACTCAGGCTGGCGACGGACTGGCAGGACTACGCCGAAGCGATGCGGGAGGTGCTCGACGACTCGACCTTGGTCGGTGAGAACCCCGACGACGGTTGGTCGCCGCGGTTCGACGAACGGCCGGTGACCAAGTACGAACACCGTGGGCTCGAGGCGGGTCGCACGATCCACGACCTGACGTACCGGAAGCACGATGACCGGCGCTGACCTGAGCGTCGAGGGAGTGGCTCGGCGGTACCGATTCGACGTGTCCTACGACGGCTCGGGCTTCTCCGGCTGGGCGGCCCAGCCCGGTCGACGCACCGTCGAAGGCGAGATCGGCCGGTGGATCAGCCGAGTCTTGCACCTCGCCGAACCGCCAGCTCTCGTCTGCGCCGGCCGTACCGACGCCGGCGTGCACGCCCGCGGTCAAGTCGTGCACGCGGACCTTCCATGGGCCGTGAAGGGCCGCCAAGCGCCCGAGCGCACCGACCTCTACCTCGCGCGACGACTCCCCCAGGCCCTGCCTCCCGATCTCGCCGTGACGCGCGTCAGCCCGGCCGCCGACGGCTTCGACGCTCGGTTCTCGGCGGTCTGGCGGCGGTACGTCTACCGCCTCTGGGACGATCCACGCGATGTCGACCCCCTTCGTCGGCACGTGGTGGTGCTGTCACCGGAACGACTGGACGTGACCGCGCTGGCCGATGCGGCCGGAGACCTGGTCGGGTTCCACGACTTCGCCGCCTTCTGCAAGAGGCGGGAGGGCGCGACGACGATCCGTACCCTGCACCGGGCGGAGGCCGCCCGCCTGGCCGACGGCACGATCGAGGTCACCGTCCAGGCGGACGCGTTCTGCCACTCGATGGTGAGATCCCTGGTCGGCGCTCTGACCCGAGTCGCGAGCGGCCGGAGGGACCGCGACTGGCTGCGTTCGTTGCTGGCGGCAGAAGGGCGAGTCGGCACCGTACCCGTCATGCCTGCACACGGGCTCGTGCTGGAGGAGGTGGGCTACCCCGCCGACGACGAGCTCGCTGCCCGAGCTGCGGAGGCACGTGCCGTACGCACCCTGCCGCCCCCCTCGACGCGAGAGCCGTCCACATGACCCACTACTTCGAGACGCCGACCTCGGCCGACGACCGGTTCGACGTGCCGATGCGCCTGCTCGAACACGACGTCACCCTCGCCAGCTCCCGCGGGGTCTTCTCCGGCGCCGGGCTCGATCTGGGGACTGCGGTCCTGCTGCGCACCGTGACACCGCCGGACGGCAAGACCGACGTGGTCGACCTCGGGTGCGGCATCGGTCCGATCACCGTCGCGTTGGGCCTCACCTGTCCCCAGGCGACGATCACCGCCGTGGACGTCAACGCCAGGGCCCGTGATCTCACCAGGGTCAACGCCGGGAGGTACGGCTTGACCGGCCGGGTGCGGGTGGTCGCCCCCGAAGACATCGACGACGGCGAGGAGTTCGACGAAATCTGGTCGAACCCCCCGATCCGGGTCGGAAAGGCGGCTCTGCATGATCTTCTGCGGCTCTGGCTTCCGCGCCTGCGACCCCACGGAGTTGCCTTCCTCGTCGTCGCGAGAAACCTCGGCGCGGACTCGTTGGCGTCGTGGCTGGTCGGGCAGGGGTGGAGCGTCGACCGACTCGGGAGTGCCAAAGGATTCCGGGTTCTCAAGGTGAATCGCTCGATTTGAACGATCCTGCCCGAGGACTTGCGCCCCGTGCCACCATCATGAGTGAACCGTCGTGGCGGTCTCGACGGGCTTCATCGTTCAAGGAGATGCACATGGGTTTTGCTGACGACATCAAGGCCAAGGCCAGCGAGCTGCTGGAAGATGCCAAGGACGTCTTCGACGACGTCAAGGAGAAGGTCGAAGACCTGATCGACGGTGGCCACGACGCTGCCGAAGAGGCCGCTGACAAGGCGGGCGATGTCGCCGACGACGCCAAGGACGCTGTGGCCGACAAGGTCGACGACGCCAAGGATGCCCTGGGCGACGCAACGGACGCGGTCGCGGACAAGGTCGACGACGCGGCAGACGCCGTGGGTGACGCTGCCTCGAACGCTGCCGACGCCGCCGGAAACGCGGTCGACGCGGTCCAGGAGAAGGTGGACGACGCCACGAGTTGAACGATCGAACTACGACCACGAGCGGCGCCGCGGGTCGGCGCCGCTCGCTCTGTTCGAGAGCCTTCAACGCCTCCCTGTGGGTGGGTTCGAGTGTCCCCAGCGGGAATGTGAGGCCCGCCCACACGGTTAGACGTGGAACCAATCACGGCAAAGGAGCACCCATGGGACTCGGCGACAAGATCACGAACAAGGCCAACGAGACCGTCGGCAAGGTGAAGGAAGCGGTCGGCGACGCGCTCGACAACCCCCGCCTGCAGCAGGAGGGTGAGGACCAGAAGAAGAAGGCGCAAGCCGACCAGGTCGCTCACGACGTGCACGCCAAGGCAGACGAAGTCAAGGACCGCGTCGAGAACAAGGCCGACGAGGTGCGCCACACGATCGACGAGAAGCTCGACCAGGCCAAGGACAAGATCGACCGTACGTTCTGACCGTCGACTGACGGGAATAGCCCGTCAAGGGGCAGAGTTGACCCAACAACGGGCCCGGGCGAGTCCTTCGCCCGGGCCCAACCGCACACTATCTGGGACCGAGGAGTCTTCATGGCCGTCTACACGTTGCCCGACCTCGACTACGACTACGGAGCACTGGAGCCGTACATCTCTGCCGAGATCATGCAGTTGCACCACGACAAGCACCACGCCGCCTACGTCGCCGGAGCCAACACGGCGCTGGAGAAGTTGGCCGAGGCGCGCGACAAGGGCGATTTCGCCAACGTCGGCAAGCTGTCGAAGGATCTCGCGTTCCATCTCGGCGGGCATATCAACCATTCCGTGTTCTGGAAGAACATGTCCCCCGACGGTGGCGGCGAGCCCACGGGCGATCTGGCGGCTCATCTCGACGAGACGTTCGGCAGCTTCGCCGCGTTCCAGAAGCAATTCAACGAAGTCGCCAACGGGCTCCAGGGCTCCGGCTGGTCGATGCTCGTCTGGGACACCCTGGGTGGGCGGTTGAACATCAACCAGCTGTACGACCAGCAGTCCAATTTGCCCGCGGGCCAGGTTCCTATCCTCCAGCTCGACATGTGGGAACACGCGTTCTACCTGCAGTACAAGAACGTCAAGGGCGACTACGTCAAGGCGTGGTGGAACGTCGTCAATTGGGCCGACGTGAGCGATCGTTACGCTCGCGCGACAGCGCAGACCGCGGGTCTGATCTGACGCCTATTGGGTGACCTCGGCGTGGATCTCGAGCATGCGCTCGACAGCCGCCGACCACGGGTAGCGTTCGGCGCGCGCCCGCGCGGCCCGACGCAGGGAGGCCGGATCGCTCCTGAGCCGACGCACGAGTCTCGTCACCGCGTCGGCCAGGGCTTCCGGTTCGGGTGCAGCCCACTCGGCGCACGTCTCGTCGACGAGTTCGCGGGCACCACCCCGATCGGCCGTCACGACCGGGGTTCCGCACGCCAGAGCTTCGAGTACGGCCAATCCGAACGTCTCGGTCGGGGCGACCGAGATCGAAGCGTCGGCAGTGCCGTACAGGGAAGCCACTTCGGCGCGGCCGTCGACGTACCCGAGGAAGCGAACCGGCGCATTGCCGGCGAGGTCCCGGAGCATGCCGAGGTGCGGCCCGGTGCCGACCAGGGTGAGTTGGACGTTCTCGCCGCGACGGTGCAACTCGGCCGCGGTGGCGATCGCCAGTTGCGGATACTTTTCGCGTGACATCCGGCCCACGTGGACCAGCCGTGCCACGTCGCTGACCGGGGGCAGTTGACCTGGCGGCACGAAGGTTTCCAGGTCCACGCCCAGCGGCACGATCTCCAGCCGGGCTCGGGTCTGGGCCCACTCGCCCGCCGAATACGACGTCGTCACGACCACGCGGTCGAACCGGGTGGCGAGTCGGCGGTTGAGCAGGGAGACGAGACCACCGACCGGCAGCCGGGAGAAATCCGAGGCCATGTCGTCGAGCCGCTCGTGGCTGAAGAGGATCGATCCGGCACCGTGTCGCTTGGCCCAGCGCGCGGCGATCGGGAGCGTCCACTTGTCGGAGACCTCCAGCGAGGTGGGTCGAAAACGGTTCAGGGCGGAGATCACTCGGCGACGATCGAGGATGATCCGATACCCGCCCGTCACCTGCACTCCACCGACTTGCACGACGATCCCGTCGGCCGTCTCGGTCTCGGCGTCACGGGCCCCTGGAATGACGAGGAGCCGCTCGTGGCCGGCCTGGACGTACCCATGGCCGAGTTGGTCGACCGCCCGGCGCATCCCACCGGACGTGGGGCCGACGAAGTTGGCCAATTGCGCGATCCGCATGATCTCCTCCCGAGGGACGCTCGACCGTACCAACGCGAACGGCGCCCCCGCATTCGGGAGCGCCGTACACGTGGAACAGGCGTCTACGCCTCGTCGTCCTTCTCGGCCACGGCCGCCACGAATCCGGCCTTCTCGGCCGCCTCGGGTGAGTTGAACCACACCTCGGCGATCGTGCGGCCATACCACGGCGACGCGGTCGTGTGGTACTTCATCGAGTCCGCGTTGCCCTTGATGTCGTAGCCAGCAGGCGGCTCCTCGCCCACGTAGGCACCCTCGAGGTCGGCGTACTTGTCGACGTCGGAGGTCGTGGGCTCCGACGTGTCCTCGGCTGCCACGGCCGCCTGCGCGTCGACCTCGGCGGCTTCCAACTGCTCGTTGGTCGGCTCCGCGGCCTTGGCCGGCTTCGCCGCCTTGGCGGGCTTGGCTGCCTTCTTCGTGCTCGCCGACGCCTTACCCTGCGCCTTGGCGCGGTTGGCGCGTGACTCCTCGACGGTCTCGGTGACGATCTCGATGACGGCCATCGGGGCGTTGTCGCCCTTGCGGTTGCCGACCTTGGTGATCCGGGTGTAGCCACCCTCTCGATCAGCGAGCGTCGGGGCGATCTCGGTGAACAGCACGTGCACCACGTCGCGGTTCTGGATCGTCTGCAGCACCAGGCGACGCGCGTGCAGGTCGCCGCGCTTGGCCTTGCTGATCAGCTTCTCGGCGAGCGGACGAACGCGCTTGGCCTTCGTCTCGGTCGTCGTGATCCGGCCGTGCTCGAACAGCTGGCTGGCCAGATTGGCGAGGATGATGCGCTCGTGAGCGGGGCTGCCGCCGAGACGGGGGCCCTTGGTGGGATTCGGCATCGAATTATCTCCGGTCTAGTGCGGCGTGATCAGTACTGCTCGGTCTCGGCATAGTCGCCTTCGTCGTCCTCGTCGACCGGGAACCGGTCGAGTGCGGAGAGCGGGTCGAAACCGGGCGAGCTGTCCTTGAGGGACAAGCCCATTTCGTGCAGCTTCAGCTTCACCTCGTCGATGGACTTGGAGCCGAAGTTGCGGATGTCGAGGAGGTCCTGCTCGCTGCGGGAGACGAGCTCCGACACGGTGTGGATCCCCTCACGCTTGAGGCAGTTGTACGACCGAACGGTCAGGTTCAGCTCTTCGACCGGCAGGGCCAGGTCGGCGGCGAGCTGCTCGTCGACCGGCGACGGGCCGATCTCGATGCCTTCAGCCTCGTAGTTGAGTTCCCGGGCAAGGCCGAACAGTTCGACCAGCGTGCGGCCGGCCGACGCGACGGCGTCGCGAGGCGTGATGGCCGGCTTGGTTTCGACGTCGACGACCAGGCGGTCGAAGTCGGTGCGCTGCTCGACGCGGGTCGCCTCGACCTTGTAGGTCACCTTGAGCACTGGCGAATAGATCGAATCGACCGGGATCCGGCCGATTTCTGCGTCGTAGTTCTGGTTCTGCGCGGCAGAGACGTACCCGCGCCCACGCTCGACCACGAGCTCCATCTCGAGCTTGCCCTTGTCGTTGAGCGTCGCGATGTGCAGTTCGGGGTTGTGGATCTCGACACCGGCCGGCGGGGCGATGTCGGCGGCGGTGATGGCGCCGGCACCGGCCTTGCGCAGGTACATCGTGACCGGTTCGTCTTCCTCACTCGACAGGACGAGTCCCTTGAGGTTGAGGATGATTTCGGTCACGTCTTCGACGACCCCGTCGATCGTGGAGAACTCGTGGCTGGTTCCCTCGACCTTGATGCTCGTCACGGCTGCGCCGGGGATGGACGAGAGCAGAGTGCGACGCAACGAGTTGCCGAGCGTGTAGCCGAAGCCCGGCTCGAGCGGCTCGATGACGAACCGGGAGCGGTACTCCGACAGCTGCTCCTCGGCCAGGGTGGGGCGCTGTGCGATCAGCATGGTGTTCCTTTCGGCCGCCCGCTATTTGACGGCGTTGGTGGATGGCGAGCCGTACGGGCTCACCGCACCGCCGGGGCATGGAGCCCCGGCGGGTGAGTCGTTACTTGGAGTAGAGCTCGACGATGAGCTGTTCGGCGACGTCGATGACGATCTGCTCGCGGGTCGGCAGCTGGTGGACGAGGATCCGCATCTGGTTGGGACGCGCATCCAGCCACGCCGGCACGTCGCGCTCGCCGTGGGTCTCGCGAGCCACGATCAGCGGGTGCAGGTTGAGCGACTTCGGCTTCACGTCGATGACGTCGTACGGCTTGACCCGGTACGACGGAACGTTCACCTTCTGCCCGTTCACGAGGAAGTGACCGTGCACGACCAACTGCCGGGCCTGACGACGGGTCGAAGCGAAGCCCGCCCGGTAGACCACGTTGTCGAGGCGGCTCTCGAGGATCTGAAGCAGGATGTCACCGGTCTTGCCCGGCGAGCGCGTGGCCTCTTCGTAGTAGCGGCGGAACTGCTTCTCGAGCACGCCGTAGGCGAAGCGAGCCTTCTGCTTCTCCTTCATCTGCTGGCTGTACTCGGAGTCCTTGGTCCGGCCCCGGCCGTGCATGCCGGGCGGGTAGGGACGGCGATCGTACGCCTTGTCGTTGCCGACGAGGTCAGTCCCGAGGCGACGGGACTTCCGCGTCATGGGTCCGGTGTATCGGGCCATGGTGTCTCAAATTCCTTTACGTAGAAGAAGTGTGAACGTCAGACGCGGCGGCGCTTCGGGGGACGGCAACCGTTGTGGGGAACGGGAGTGACGTCGGAGATCGCGCCCACCTCGAGGCCGATCGCACCGAGCGACCGGATGGCGGTTTCGCGGCCCGAGCCCGGACCCTTGACGAACACGTCGACACGCTTCATCCCGTGCTCCATCGCGCGCCGGCCGGCGGCCTCGGCGGCCATTTGCGCTGCGTACGGCGTCGACTTGCGGGAGCCCTTGAAGCCGACGGTGCCGGCAGACGCCCACGAGATCACAGCCCCCGTCGGGTCGGTGATCGAGATGATCGTGTTGTTGAACGTGCTCTTGATGTGCGCCTGACCGGCGACGACATTCTTCTTCTCTTTGCGGCGGACCTTCGTCTTCGCGGCGGTCTGCTTGCGGCCTGCTGTAGCCATCAGTCTCTATTTCTCCTGGAGTCTCATGCCACCCGCGGTCAGCGGGCCTTCTTCTTGCCGGCGACGGCTTTCCTCTTGCCCTTACGCGTGCGCGCGTTGGTTCGGGTGCGCTGACCACGAACCGGCAGACCGCTGCGGTGGCGGCGGCCCTGGTAGTTGCCGATCTCGACCTTGCGGCGGATGTCGGCGGCGACCGTACGGCGAAGGTCGCCCTCGGTCTCGTAGTTGGCCTCGATGTGGTCACGCAACGCGACGAGCTGCTCGTCGGTGAGCTGGTGCACACGAATGTCGCCGGAGATGCCGGTGGCCTCCAGAGTCTCGGCAGCGCGGGTCTTCCCGATGCCGAAGATGTAGGTGAGAGCGATCTCCAAGCGCTTCTCGCGCGGGAGATCGACACCGATCAGACGTGCCATGGTGGCGGTGCCTTTCTGGTTCGGTCCTGGCCCTCAAGAGAGGGTCCGGGTCGTGGACCGCGAAGGTGACTGGACGTGACGCGTTCCCCCTGCCGGGGGCCTCGGCCTTCGCCCGAGGGTGCAGCACCGCGGCGCTGTGCGTTCACGCTGTTGGGTTGTTCACCGTTGCCGGTGTGCCGAGGGTCGACGATCCGAGACCCCCGGCGGTGCGATCAGCCCTGACGCTGCTTGTGGCGCGGGTTGTCGCAGATGACCATCACGCGACCGTGCCGTCTGATGACTTTGCACTTGTCGCAGATCTTCTTGACGCTCGGCTGAACCTTCATGGTCGAGCACTTCCTTACTCGTGGGCGGGCGCTGGCGGTGTGGGTTGGAGTGTCTCCTACTTGTGGCGGTAGACGATCCGTCCCCGCGTGAGGTCGTAGGGGGACAGCTCCACGACGACCCGATCCGAAGGCAGGATGCGGATGTAGTGCTGCCGCATCTTTCCCGAGATCGTCGCGAGGACACGGTGACCGTTGGCTAACTCGACGCGGAACATCGCGTTGGGTAGGGCCTCCACCACCGTCCCCTCGAGTTCGAGGGCACCGTCTTTCTTCGCCATAACTCTCAATCGCTGTGTCGGTCGGGCGGCTCAGCTGGTCAGCCGAGGACACGCCCGTCACCCATGACATGGGTGACCGACTTGCTACTCTACGCCCGCGGCCTTGCCGGGCCCAAATCCGCGGGCGATGTCCTTGCGGAGTTCCGGAGGCAGAGCGAACACGAGGTTCTCCTCGGTCAGGCGCTCTTCGACCGCCTGCGGGAAGCCTCGGCTCTCCAGAAACTCCAACACTCCCTGCACCAGGTCGTCAGGCACCGATGCTCCCGAAGTGACGCCGACATGCTCGACACCCTCCAACCAGGCTGGATCGATCTCGCCGGCGTTGTCGACCCGGTGTGCTGCTCGGGCGCCGGCTTCGAGGGCGACCTCGACGAGCCGTACCGAATTGGACGAGTTGCGAGAACCGACCACGATCACCAGGTCACAGTCGGGGGCGATCTGCTTGACGGCCGACTGCCGGTTCTGGGTGGCGTAGCAGATGTCGTCGCTGGGCGGGTCGAGCAGCAACGGGAACTTCTGCCGCAGGCGGGTGACTGTCTCGTACGTCTCGTCGACGCTCAGCGTCGTCTGGCTGAGCCACGCGACCTTGCCTGGGTCCCTGACCACCACCCCGTCGACGTCGTCGGGCGTCTGGACCAGCGTGATGTGCTCCGGCGCCTCGCCGGTCGTACCCTCGACTTCCTCGTGGCCGGCGTGGCCGATCAGCAGGATCTCGACGTCGGCGGCAGCGAACCGGCGGGCCTCGTTGTGGACCTTCGTCACCAGCGGGCAGGTGGCGTCGACGGTCTTGAGACCGCGGGCGGCAGCATCGGCGTGGACCGCGGGCGAGACCCCGTGAGCCGAGAACACGACCGTGGCACCGGTTGGAACCTCGTCCAGTTCCTCGACGAAGATCGCGCCACGGGCTTCGAGATCCTCCACGACGTGACGGTTGTGGACGATCTGCTTGCGCACGTAAACGGGCGGTCCGTACGTACTGAGCGCCTTCTCGACCGTCACCACCGCCCGGTCGACCCCTGCGCAATAGCCGCGTGGTGCTGCGACGACGACTCGTTTGGACATGGCCCGAGTCTAGTGAAGCGGGCCAGGTCGATCGCCGCTCGATGCCTCGTCCCCTCGACTCACGTGGCTGGACCGGACATCCTGGACGCGTGAAGTCACGACGTGTCGTACTCGGGATCGTCGCGATCCTGCTGGCCGGCGGCTGCTCGAGCTCGGGGACGGCCCCGGCGTCCCCGAACGCCGGTGCGACGACCATCGTGGCCCCGGGGCCCACGCTTGGCCTACCGTCGGTGTCGCTGGAACCGGTCCCGTCGACCACCACCCAACCAAGCCAGCCCACAGCGCCGACCCCCGCCGCCGTACCCACGCCAGCCGGGGACGTGCGGAGCGTGACCGGTGCCGCGGCCTTTTCGTCGCCGTCGGGACGGATCGGCTGCTATCTGGCCTCCGACGGCGTGAGATGCGACTACCTGCTCGACGACAAGCTGTGGACCGCTCCGCGTCCCGCTGGGTGCGACCTCGACTGGGGAGACTCGCTGGGAGTCTCCACGACCGCCGGCTCGGTCTGCCACGGCGACACCGTCGGCGGATCGGCCATGCTCGGTACGGACCTGACGACGTGGTGGAGGCAGGGTGACCCGGTCGCGTCCACCTATGGAAACCAACAGGCGGCATTGCCGTACGGCTCGTCGCTCAGGCTCACGCCGTTCGAGTGCGCGAGCGCGACGACCGGGGTGACGTGCACAAACACCTCCACCGGCCACGGCTTCTTCGTCTCGCGGGAGTCGTACTCAATCTTCTGACAGTCAGCGGTTCTTCGGCATGGCGCCGAACCCGTACTCCCGATACATCTCCACGGACTGGCGCAAGGCTTCGAGGAAGTACGGCGGGAACTCCATCCCGTTCTTGTTCGCCCAGAGCAACTTGGCTTCGAGCCGGCCGATGTCTTTGGCGTACTTCTCGAGTTCGGTGTCTAGCTCCAGATGAGTCAAGACGGCGCCCAGGTCGCGGGTGTACTCGGGCAGATCGTTGGTGCCGACGAGCGCGAACGACTTCTCGCGGAGTACTTGCACCACGTACATCTGCCAAGGTGCTAGCACCCGGTCGGTCACCATCTGCGTGGCCGACATCTGATAGAACGCGTAGTGGCCGGGCTCCTGACGCTTGATCGGGCCGATGATCGTCTTGCTGATCGCGTGCTCCCCCAGCTCGTCGAGCTGGGAGGTGAAGCGGTTGTAGGCGAGCACGGCCTGCCGCTCGGTCGAGGCGCCGGTCAGGTAGTAGAGGAACCGGCTGATCTCCTGGATGGCCGGGAGGTGCGACAACGCGCCCAAGAGCTTGAGCCGTACCGGAATCCCGAGGAAGACCTCCGACGGCGGCAGGCCCAAATCGACCTGCAGTCGATCCAGGATCACGCCGTGGGCGATCTCCTGCGGCTGCCAGACGTCGGCGTAGAAGTACCGGTCGACCTCGCTCACACCGGGCAAGATCGTCAACAACTCCAAGACGTTGCGATCGACTTCGAGTTCGACGCGGGCCAGGTAGTCGATGACCGGTGCGAACCGTTCGCGCACCAGAGCAGGGTTCTTGATCGTCCGGTCGACCGAGTCGAGGCGGATGGGCGGGTGCTCGTCTTCCATCCTTCGGACATGCTCCATGAGAGCCGCAGTGGTGATCGGGGTTCGCGCCACGACACGAGCATAGGCCGGATCCGCCGAAAACGGAATGATCGTTCTGTTCTCGTGCAAACGCTGACACGGGAGTCGTCCATGGCCCGCCGGTAGACTCCCGTAGTGCTCATCTGCCTCACAGCGAGCCACAAGAACACGGACTTTCCGGCCCTCGAGGCACTCGTGGCGAGCGATTCACCCGACCTGCCGATTCGGCTGGCCGACGTCGACGGCATGACCGGGGTGGTGGTGCTGGCCACGTGCAACCGGTTCGAGATCTACGCCGACGCCGACGACGTTGCGAGTGCTCGGTCGTCTGCGGACCTGGCGTTGCCCGGTGCAGGCCTGCTGCACGCCCTGTCGGGGGCCTCGGCCGCCGAGCACTTGTTCGGGGTCGCGTCGGGCCTGGAGTCGGTCGCGGTCGGTGAGAACGAGATCGCCGGGCAGGTACGGCGGGCGCTGCAGTCGGCCCGGCATGCGGGTACGGCGACGGCCACGTTGGAGCGGGTGTTCGCGACAGCGATCGAGGCACAACGCGAGATCAGGCGCGAATCGGGGCTCGATTCGACGGGCTCGTCGATCGTCAAACTCGGTCTCGACCTGGCCTGCGGCGACATCGACTGGTCGGCGAGTCGGGTGTTGCTCGTCGGGACCGGGCGGTTCGCGGTCGCCACGCTGGAGCAACTGCGACGGCGCGGGGCGCATCGGATCGCCGTCTGGAGTCCGTCCGGCCGAGGGTCAGGATTCGCTTACAGCCAAGGAGTTCCGGTGGTCGGCGACGAGTCCGTGGCTCAGGAGTTGGCAAACGCCGACGTGATCGTGACGTGCTCGGCCGCCCGTACGTACGTGGTTGCGCCGACGGATCTCCCTGCGACCCGCGACCGGATCGTGCTCGACCTGGGCATGCCGCGCAACGTCGATCCGACGGTACGCGACGTGCCCGGCACGAGCGTGGTCGACCTGGACGACATCGGCAAGCACGCCCCCCATGGCAATCTCACCTCGACGGCGCAGGCGCGGGAAGCCGTACGCACCTGGGCAGAGGGGTACGAGCGGTCCCTGACCGCCGACCTCGCGGGTCCTGCGATCGGGACGATGAGGACGTACGTGGCGGACGCGCTGGAGGCCGAACTGGCGAGGGTACGGCTGCGCGGCACCGAGGCCGAACAGGCGGCTGTCGAGCACGCTTTGCGCCACTTCGCCGGGGCGCTGCTGCACTCACCCACCATCCGGGCCCGCGCGCTGGCCAGCGATCCACACCTCGCCGACGTGGTCGCCGCCCTGTTCGGGCCGATCCCGCCGCTTCGCGCGTCGATCACCCGCTCAGACACCGGGTGATCGACGCGCGAAGCCGAGATCTCCTACAGCGCGACCACCTGGGTGTCCAGCACGTTGGCGCCGGACTTGATTTCGGCGATCAGGTCGGCGGTCGGCTGCTGCTCGAGTTCGACGCGCGCCACGGCAGCCTCCGAGCCGTCGAAGACGGTATTCGTCATCCCCTGGACGTTGAGCCCGGCGTTGCGGATCGCATCGAGCACGCCGGCGAGAGTGCCGGGCGCATCGACGTGGCGCACGACGAGCGCGCACACCGCCGGAGTCGAGCGTGCGATGTTCACGACGTTCGGAACCGTGCCGGCGTTGGCGAATTCGAGCACGATCCTGACCGCTTCTGCCGCGATGGCCTCCTGGGCCTGGTCAGTCGAGGCGCCGACGTGGTGGGTGCCGTACACGCCCGGTAGCTGAGCGAGCGGCGTCGCGAACTCACCCACCCCGACGGACGGTTCGTTGGCGAAGACGTCGAGCCCAGCCCGGATGCCCTTGGTCGTGATGGCGTTCGCCAACGCGGCCTCGTCGACCACTTCCCCACGGGACGTGTTGACGAAGAAGGCACCGGGCTTCATCGCGGCGAAGAAGTCCGCTCCGCACAGGCCCCGGGTGGAGTCGTTGAGGGCGAGGTGCACGCTCACGATGTCGGCGGCCTCGGCGACGGCGATCGGCGAAGCCAGAGCTGTGATCCCGAGATCGGCGGCCTTCTGCTCGGTCAGGCTGCGGCTCCAGGCGACGACGTTCATGCCGAAGCCCTGGGCCCGAGCGATCATCGCGGTGCCGATGCCGCCGACACCGATCAGGCCGAGGGTTCGGCCGTACAGACCCTTCGCCTTGGAGTACTCCTTCTTGTTCCACCGGCCCGCGCGCAGGTCGGCGACACTGTCGGCGATCCGCCGATCCAGAGCGGCGATCAGGCCGAACGCCAACTCGGCGACGGCGACGGAATTCTTCCCGGGGCAGTTGGCGACGTAGATACCGCGGCGACTGGCGGCCTTGACGTCGATGGTGTTGTAACCGGCACCGGCCCGTACGACGAGCTTGAGCGGGCCCGCGGCGAGTACGGCTTCGGGCACCTTGGTGCTGCGAACGACCAGGACCTCAGGCTGCAACTCGACGACGGCGTCGACGAGGGCCTGGTCTTTGAGTTCGGGCTGCGACACGACGTCGATTCCGGCGGCGTTGAGGGCATCGATGCCCGAGGACTCGAATGAATCAGCGATGAGGACGCGCATGGCGCCGACGCTATCGCGCCCGAACCCCGTCCGGCGCCGGGGGCCGGGCAT
>JBDHZQ010000035.1:0-21972 GCA_039811945.1 Propionibacteriaceae bacterium | reverse complement strand
TGCCACTTCTCGTCGCGCTCGATGACCTCCTTGTGTGAGGCAACCTCGGCCGGGAACTCCTCGGCCAGGCGCAAGAGTTGCGGCGCTGTCTCCAACCAGAAGTCGCGCGGCGTCAGTTCGACGGCGAGGCATTCGAGAGCAGCGATCACCGGCGCCAGCTCCTGGAACTCCCGAGTTCCGACTAGCGCGAATCGAAACCCCTTGCCCAACTGGGATTCGATGTGCCCTTCGGTCTCCAGACTGATCAACGCCTCGCGCAGGGGGGTGCGAGACACACCGAGTTCCTCGGCCAGCTCCTGTTCGTTGATTCCCGAGCCAGCCTCGATCGCGCCGTCCCGAAGGCGCTGGAGCAGTTCCTCCCTGATCTGCGACCGGAGAGTCTGACGCTTGATCACCATGGTGGGTCTTTCGTAGATCGTGGAGCGGCCCGGCTCTGCCTGGGCCGACTGCATCGTATCTCCGTACACCCTGTTTCTCTGTACACCATGACCTATGCGTTGTACGGTATACAAAATGCAGAAAGTTCATTCATGTCTCTTACACGTCGCTCTCTGCTGATCACAGCAGGCGCTTCCGCCTCGCTCCTCGCCGGGTGCGCGATGGGTGGTACGATGTCCGCCCCGGCCAATACTCCCTCCGTCGCTGCCACACCCAAGGAACTGAAGGGCTCCATCACCGTCTGGTCCTGGGACGTCGCCGCCACCGCGCTCAAGCGCTTGGCCACGTCGTACCAAGCCGCGCACGCGGGCACCACGATCGACGTCGTCGACGTCGGGTACGACAATGCCTACGACAAGATCTCGGTCGGGCTCCAGGCCGGCACCGGGTTGCCTGACCTCCTGACGCTCGAGACCGAACGGCTCCCGGGGTACATCGAGAAGTTCCCCGGCAAGTTCGTGGATCTGACTGCCCGCGTGGCGCCGGCGAAGGACAAGTTCGACCCGTCGAAGCTCGCCGCCGCCTCCGATGCCAGCGGCAAGGTGTTCGCGCTGCCCTGGGATTCGGGAACGATGGCTTTGTACGTACGGACGGACGACCTTCAGCAGTCCGGTGTCGCAGCGACGTCGCTCGACACCTGGGATGCCTTTGTGGCGGCCGCCGAGAAGGTCAAGGCCGCGACGGGCAAGACGGCGTTCGACAGCGACCTGTCGACCGGCGCATTGTTCATCCAGCTCATGCAGCAGCAAGCCACCGGGATCTTCGACTCGGCCGGAAAGGTGGTCGTCAACAACGACCAGGCTGTTCGCGCCCTGACCCTGCTCAAGAACCTGAACGCGAAAGGCTTGATCAACAACGTCAAGGGTTGGGATGCGCGGGTGTCGGCTGCGAAGGCCAGCAAGTCTGCGTTCAGCCCCAACGCCGTGTGGTGGAGCGGCACCTTGAAGTCCGAGGCCGCAGAGCTGAGCGGCAAGTGGGCCGTACAACCCCTGCCGAGCTTCGGAGCGGGCGGGGCTCAGACGTCGAACAACGGCGGATCGAATCTCGCCGTACCGACCCAGGCGAAGAACCCTGATCTGGCGGCCGACTTCGCCGCCTACGTGCTCATGGACGCCAAGAACCAGAACGACATGATGGCCAACGAAGGACTCTTCCCGAGTTGGCTGCCCGCCCTGGCCGATCCCGCCTATTCAGTCGCGGATCCGTACTACGGCGGCCAGGCGGCCATGAAGGTCTTCGCCGACCTGACCTCGAAGATCCCGACGATCTACTACACCGCCGACTACGCCAAGGCCTCAGAGATGGTCGCCAATGCGTCGGTCGACGCGATCCTGAACGGCAAGGACCCGAAGGCGACCCTCGACGAACTGGCCCAGACGATCGCCAAACAGACGAACCGGCAGGTCGGGTAGCCCATGTCGGCGACCGTGGCTGCGGGCCCGCGAAGCCGGGGGAGTCGACCACTCCCGGTCAAACGGGGCCGCCTCGATCGACGCATGTCGCGGTGGGGCTGGGTCTTCTCAGCCCCGGCCGTGCTCTTGTTCGGGTTCTTCTTCGCCTATCCGCTGGGAGCGTCGCTGGCTCAGAGCCTGTTCGTCACCGATGGCGGAGTCAGCCGCTTCGGTGGGGCCACGAACTACGAGCGGTTAGCGGGCGACAACCTGGTCTGGCTGTCGCTGTTCAACGCGGGACTCGTCCTGGTCGTCCAGGTTCCCGTCATGATCGGCCTGGCTCTCGGCCTGGCTGTCGTGCTCAACCAGGCCTGGCTGAAGTTCCGGACCACCTGGCGGATGATCCACTTCCTGCCCGCCGTGACGACACTCGTGGCGTACTCGTTGGTCTTTCGCGTGATGCTCCAGTCCGACGGTGGCCTGGTCAATCAGCTCCTCGGGCTGGTCGGGATCGGTCCGCTCGACTGGCTCAACAACCCGTGGTGGGCCAGGGTGGCGCTCATCGCGTCGATCACCTGGCGCTGGACCGGCTACAACATGGTGTTGCTGCTGGCCGGGTTGCAGGGCATTCCCCAAGAGTTGTACGAGTCTGCCGACCTCGACGGGGCGTCGGGCTGGAGCACGTTCCGCCACGTCGTCGTACCGCAGCTCCGGCCGATGCTGATCTTCACGTCGGTCACGTCGACGATCGGCGCCCTGCAACTCTTCGACGAGAACTTCATCCTCACCGGCGGCGGCCCGTCGAACGCGACCCTCACCCCGGTGCTCTACCTGTACCGCGTCGGCTTCAGGCAGTTCGACTTTGGGTACGCCTCAGCCATCGCCTGGCTCCTGGTGCTGGTGATCATGTTGTTCTCGGCCGGTCAGTACTGGTTGATGCGAGAGAAGGACGACCGATGAACCGGCACACCCCGGCCTGGGTCAAGACGCTCGGCTATGTCTTTCTTGCCGTAGGCACGTTCGCGTCGATCCTGCCGTTCGCCTGGATGATCATTGCCGCGACGCACACCACCTCGGACATCTTCGCGACCCCGCCGCCGGCCGTGCCCGGTGCCGAGCTCTGGACCAACGTGGTACGGCTCCAAGCCTCGACGAACTTCGCGCGAGTCTGCCTCAATTCGGCGATCATCGCCGTGGTCTACACGGCGTTCTCGTCGTTGGTGTCGGCCATGTGCGGCTACGCGTTGGCGAAGTACCGCTTCCGAGGTCGCGGCATCGCCTTCGCCTTCATCATGGCCACGATGATGATCCCGATGCAGGTCCTGCTCGTGCCCCTGTTCCAGATCATGGCGTCGCTGGGCTGGATCGACACCTTCCAGGCGGTCATCCTTCCGTTCGTCGCGAACGCGTTCGGGATCTTCCTGATGCGGCAGAGTTTCCTGAATTTTCCCGACACGCTGATCGAAGCGGCGCGCATCGACGGTGCCGGTGATCTGCGGATCTTCTTCGGCACCGTCCTGCCTGCGGCCCGTCCGCAACTGGCTGCGTTGGTCATCTACACGTTCATGTCCCAGTGGAATGCGTTCATCTGGCCTCTGCTGATGCTCAACACCGAGGACCATTACACGATCCCCGTGGCCCTCAACACGATGGTGGGACTCACGCGGGTCGACTACTCCGGGCTGATGCTGGGCTCGCTGTTGGCGACGCTCCCGATGCTCGTCATCTTCGTCGTCTTCCAGAAGCAGTTCGTCGCCGGGTTGCTGGGCGGGGCGATCAAGGGATGAAGCCGACCTGGTGGCCGTTCGAAGGCCTCGCCTTCGGTGGTGACTGGAACCCCGATCAGTGGCCCGACCATGTGGTCGCTCGCGACCTGGAGTTGATGCAGTTCTTGGGAGTCAATCTCGTCAGCCTCCCGGTCTTCGGCTGGGCCCAACTCGAGCCACGGCGTGGTGAGTTCACGCTGGACTGGCTGGGGGACGTGCTGGACACGGTGGCGGCTGCCGGCATTCGGGTCTGCCTCGCGACGGCGACGGCCACACCCCCCGCGTGGCTCGTTCGTGAGGATCCCTCCGTGCTTCCGGTCGACCGGTACGGGCACAGGTTCGAGTACGGCTCCCGCCAGAGCTACTGTCCGTCGTCGGTCAGTCTTTCGTCGGCCGTCGAAACGCTCGTGTCCACCCTGGCGAGGCGTTTCGGCCGTCACCCTGCGCTGGCGATGTGGCACGTCAACAACGAGTACGGCGACCACGTCGTCGCCTGCTACTGCTCGGCCTGCGCGGCGAGGTTCCGACTCTGGCTCATGGCCAGGTACGGCAACCTCGACGGCATCAACGAGGCGTGGGGCACGCGAGTCTGGGGTCAGTACTACACCTCGATCGACCACATCGAGCCGCCGCGCCTCACAACCGCCGAGTCCAACCCCGCCCAGGTGGTCGATTTCGACCGGTTCAGTTCCGACAACGTCCGATCGTTGTTCGAACTGGAGGTCAAGCAGCTCCGTACCCTCACCCCCGACGTCCCGCTGACCACCAACTTCATGAGCATCTTGCGCGGCCTCGACTACTGGTCGTTCGCACCGCTCGAGGACATCGTCAGCGACGACGCGTACCCCGACCCCGCTAACCCGCACAGTCATCACGACATTGCTCTCACCTACGGCTTGATGCGATCGCTGAAGGCCCGTCCGTGGTTGCTGCTCGAATCGGCACCCAGCGCCGCCAGCTGGAGAGAGGTGAACGTGCCCAAGGCCCCGGGTCAACACCGAGTCCACCTTCTTCAGGCCGTCGCGCATGGTGCCGACGGCGTCTCGTGCTTCCAGTGGCGGGCAGCCCGGGCGGGCACCGAGCGCTTCCACTCGGCGATCGTGGGGCACCGGGGCGAGCGAAGCCGTACCTTCACAGAGGCGCAGCGCTACGCCGCCGACGTGCACGCGCTCCGGGCGGTCGTCGGCACCCGGGTGCGGTCGTCGGTCGCGATGGCGGTGGACTGGAACTCCATTCGGGCCATGAACCCTCAAGCATCCCTGCCTAGCGCGCGACTCGACTGGTACGGGCAGACGTACGCCTATCACCAGGCTCTGCACGCCCTCGGATTCGCCGTCGACGCGTTCACGCTCGAGACCGAGGCCAACCACGATGCACCCGACGACCACGATCCCCTCGGCCGCTACTCGGTGCTGGTGTTGCCCTGCCAACCCGTCGTCACGTCTGCCTCCGCAGCGCGACTGTCCAGCTTCGTGCGGAACGGGGGACGCGTGATCGTCGGACCGTTCTCCGGTGTGATGGATCCCGACCAGCGGGTCCACCTCGGCGGTGCCCCTGGTCCGCTCAGCGACCTGCTCGGCGTCGAAGTAGACGAGCCGTGGCCTTTGACCAGGTCTGATCGACTCGAGGTCGTCATGCCGTCTGGTGCCGCCGGCCGACCACGGATCTGGGCCGAATGGCTGCAACCCGACCCGGCCACCGACACCCTTGCCACCTTCGCGGGCGGGGCTCTCGACGGCAGGCCGGCCGTCACCCGTCATCGCGTCGGCCGGGGAGCGGCCTACTACGTCGGCTGCGATCTGGCCATCGACGCGCTCCATGAACTCGTCAGCGCCGTGTGCGCCGAGGCAGGTCTCGACTTTCGCGCCGAGAGTTGCCCGAGCGTCGAAGTCACGATCCGCACTGACGGTCACGACGACTACACCTTCGTGATCAACCACGGTCCTCACCCGGCGCGGGTACGGCCGCTCGCGGCCTTCGACCTGCTCCTGCCCGACGACCCTCAGGTCGAAGTCGGCCAGGACGTTCTCACCGTTCCCGGATTCGGCGTTGTCGTCCTCCGCATGACCGCGACCGAGCCAGCCCCCCGACACGTCCATCGAGTGGAGGTATTGCCATGACGGCACATCCCTACATCCCCAACTCAGCACCGGCTGCGATGCAGGCCATGTTGAAGGCGACAGCGGCTGCTTCGGTCGACGACTTCTACGCAGACGTGCCCGACGACCTGCGGCTGCACCGATTACTGGACCTGCCACCAGCCTTGGTGGCCGAGGAGGATCTACGCCGACACGTGAACGGGCTGCTGGCCAAGAACGCAAACCCTGATTCTCGGCTGCAATTCCTGGGCGGCGGAACGTACCCGCACGCCGTTCCGGCTGTCGTCACCGAAGTGGTCAACCGCGGCGAGTTCCTGACCGCCTATGCGGGGGAGCCGTACGAAGACCACGGGCGCTTCCAGGCGCTGTTCGAGTACGCCTCGCTCATGGGTGAGGTGCTGCAGACCGATGTCGTGACCGTACCCACGTACGATGGGTTCCAGGCCACAGCGACTGCGCTCGCGATGGCTGGCCGCGTGTCGCGACGCCCTCGGGTCCTGTCGGTCTCCGACGTCGATTCCGACAAGCTGTCGAGGGTCACCGACTTCCTGCTCGCGGCCGGGAGTACCGGGGTGGGCGGCTCACCCGGGGAGGTGGTCCAGTTGCCACCGGTCGGAGCGGTGGCGGATCTGGCGGCTGTCGAACGCATGCTGGGTGCCAACGTGGCCGCCGTCTGGGTCGAGTCGCCGTCGGCGACCGGCGCTGTCGAGCCGGCCCTGCGACAGCTGGCCGACCTGGCCCACGCAGCGGGGGCGTTGCTCGTGGTCGGCACCGACCCGATCGTGTACGGGTTGCTGGAGCCACCCGCGACCCAGGGGGCCGATCTCACCTGCGGCGACATCCAGTCGTTGGGGCTCGGGCAGTGGTTCGGCGGCGCCCACGGCGGTTTCATCGCCTGCGCCGACGACGCCTCCCTGGTGATGGAACTTCCCTCACGCTTGTTCGGGTTGACGACGACTGCCGTACCCGGCGAACTGGGCTTCGGTGACGTGGCCTACGAACGGACCTCGTTCGCCGTCCGCGAGGACGGCAAGGAATGGGTGGGTACGGCTGCAGCCCTCTGGGGGATCGCCGCCGGTGTGTACCTGTCGTTGCTGGGCCCACAGGGGCTGCGAGAACTGGGGGAGACCCTTGCTTTGCGTACGGCGTACGCCCAGCATCGGCTCGGTCGGGTCAACGGTGTCGGGCTGGCGGACGACGCCTTCCACATCCGCGAATTCGCGGTCACGACCCCGATCCCGGCGACGGACCTGGTCGAGAGGTGCCGGGCCTTCGGTGTCGAACCCGGGTTGGTCGATGCCCAGGGTCGGCTGGTGGTCTGTGTCACCGAAACCCATAGTCAGGCCGATATCGACCGCCTGGCAGATGTTGTCCAGGAGGTCCTGCGATGAGCCTGCCCGTCGCCCCCAAACCGCGCTTGCGCCGGTTCCACCAAGCCCGATGGGACGAGCCGCTCGTCTTCCAGGTGTCGGCGCCGGGGGAGCGCGGAGTGCTGGTGTCCCGGCCCGAAGCGGATTTGGTGGAGGTCACCGGTCCGGTGGCATCCGTCGTACCCGCCACCGTGCTGCGCACCGCCCCACTAGAACTGCCAGAGCTGGCCCAGGCCCGAGTCTTGCGCCACTACGTCCGCCTGTCGCAGGAGAACCTGGGAGCCGACCTCAACGTCGACATCGGGCAGGGCACGTGCACGATGAAGTACTCACCCAAGATCAACGACCAACTGGTCAACACCCCGCTGCTGCGCGATCTCCATCCCCTTCAGGATCCGGCCACTGTCCAGGGCGTGCTGGAGATCATCTCTCGCCTCGAACAGATGCTCGCGGAGATTTCCGGCATGAGCCGAGTGTCCATGCAGACCTCGGGCGGATCCGGCGCCATCTGGGCCAACGTCGCCATGATCCGGGCCTACCACCGGTCGCGGGGAGAGGACGAGCAACGGCGCGAGGTGATCACGACCATCTTCTCCCACCCGTCGAACGCGGCGGCGGCGAAGACCGCCGGCTACGACGTGATCACGCTGTATCCCGACGCGGACGGTTACCCCGATCTGGAGGCGATGAAGGCCGCCGTCGGTCCGCAGACGGCGGCGCTGTTGATCACGAACCCCGAGGACACGGGGATCTACAACCCCCGGATCCGGGAATTCGTGGATCTCGTCCACTCCGTCGGTGGCCTCGCGTGCTACGACCAGGCGAACGCCAACGGCATCCTGGGGATCACCCGGGCCCGCGACGCCGGCTTCGACCTGTGTCACTTCAACCTCCACAAGACGTTCTCGACCCCCCACGGGTGCGGCGGGCCGGGCGGTGGCGCCTGTGCCGTCGCCGAGCACTTGGTGCCCTTCTTGCCGTACCCGCTGATCGAGCCGACCCCCGACGGCTACCAGCTCGACCACGACCGACCTCAGTCGATCGGCAAGATCGGTCCGTTCTACGGCACGATCCCCGTGCTGGTCAGGGCGTACGCCTGGATCCGTGCCTTGGGCGCCGAAGGGCTGCGTCAGGTTTCGGAAGTCGCCGTGCTCAACAACAACTACGTGCTGAGCCGGGTGCTCGCGATCCCTGGTGCCTCTGCGCCATACGCGACGGGCAAGCGTCGGATCGAACAAGTCCGGTACTCCTGGGAAGGACTCCACTCCGACACCGGGGTCGACACCCACGAGATCGGCGTCCGGATGGCCGACTTCGGCCTGCATTACTGGTCGTCACACCATCCGTTCGTCGTGCCCCAGCCGTTCACACTGGAGCCCACCGAGTCGTACTCCCAGGCCGAGTTGGACGAATATTGCGACACGCTCGCTGCGGTGGCCGACGAGGCCCGAACCGACCCAGATCTCGTGCGGACCGCGCCCCACCGAGCGCCGATTCACCAGGTGGACCATGACGATCTCGACGACCCGCAGCGCTGGGCCGTCACGTGGCGCGCCTATCAACGCAAGTACGGCGAACGCGCCAATGGCTGAAAGGCGCCGATTGGGCTTGGTCGTCAACCCGGTCGCCGGTCTGGGCGGCGCGGCCGGGCTGAAGGGCTCTGACGGGGTCGCGATCCAGGAAAGGGCACGGATGCTCGGGGCGACCGAACGGGCGCACGTACGGGTGACCGAAGCCTTGACGGGGCTGCCGCGGGAGGTGCCCGTCCTGACCGTCGCCGGCCCGATGGGAGAGTGGGCCGCCCAAGCGGCGGGAATCACCCCGTCGGTCGTCTGGACGCCGCCAGGCGAAACCTCCGGGGCCGACACGTCGTTCGCCGTCGCCGCGCTCGTCGAAGCCGGGGCCGACCTGATTCTCTTCGGCGGCGGTGACGGGACGGCCCGGGACGTCCTGGCGGGACTCTCCGCCGCCAACCGCCCCCTGGTGGGGGTGCCCTGCGGGGTCAAGATGTATTCGGGTGTCTTCGCCGTCTCACCAGTCGCCGCCGGCCGGATCGCCAGGTCGTACCTCGGGGGCAGCCCGGTGGCCCTGGAGGATCGGGAAGTCCTCGACATCTCGGAGGACCAGGTACGGGCGGGGCACGTCGACGCGACCCTGTACGGCTTCGCAGTCGTCCCCGTCGTCAACGGACACAGCCAGGCGCGGAAGACGGCCACACCGGCCACCGAAGCGTCCGCCGTGGAAGGGGTCGCCACAGGGCTGGCCGCGCGCCTCCAGCCCGGCCATACCTACTTCCTGGGCCCCGGCAGCACGATCGCAGCGCTGGCTCGACGGCTCGGCGTGAAGAAGACCCCGCTCGGTGTCGACGTGGTCCGCGACGGACTCTTGCTGGTGGCTGACGCCTCAGCTCGTGAGCTCGCGGACTGGGCGGCAGACGGTCCTGCCCACGCCGTCGTGACCGTGATCGGTGGTCAGGGTTTTCTGCTGGGGCGGGGAAATCAGCAGCTGTCCGCGGATGTGGTCCGGGCGTTGTCAGAGCCTCGACTCGTCGTGGGGGCCACACGTGCCAAGTTGCTCGGCCTGCCCGGCGCGCTCCTTGTCGACACTGGCGAACCAGCCCTCGATCGGACCTTTCACGGTTTTCAGCGGGTCGTCACGGGCGTGCAGGACGTCGCGCTCGTGCCGATCCGCAGCGCCACACCAGACGTCACGGAAGGATCATCATGAAACTGCCAGGCAAGCGAGCCATCGTCACCGGAGGAGCTGGCGGAATCGGGCGCGCCACTGCGCTCGCGTTCGCTGACGAAGGTGCTCTGGTCGCGGTCGTCGACGTGAACAGCGACGGAGCCCAGTCAGTGGTCGACGAGATCGTCGCGCGTGGGGGTACGGTGATCGCCATCGCCTGCGACGTCACCTCTGAGGAACAGGTCGGTACGGCTGTCGATCGCGTCGTCGCAGAGTTCGGCGGCCTCGACATCGTCTTCAACAACGCCGGAATAGCCCGACGGACGACGGCGGTGGAGACCACGCTCGAACAGTGGGAGCAGTCGTTCGCCGTCAACGTGCGGTCGATCTTCCTCATGTGCAAGTACGCCATTCCTCACCTCGAGGCCGCAGGCGGGGGTTCGATCGTCAACACGGGCTCTGGCTGGGGTCTGAAAGGCGGAGGTCGGGCCTTGCCGTACTGCGCGACCAAGGGTGCAGTCGTCAACATGACCCGAGCGCTGGCCATCGACCACGGGGCCGCGAACATCCGGGTCAACTCGGTTAATCCTGGCGACACCGACACGGCCATGCTCCGCTCCGAGGCCGCCCAGGTGGGGTGGGCCGACGAGGCGTTCCTGGCCGACGCTGCCGACCGCCCCTTGCGACGGATGGGACGTCCCGAAGAGATCGCCGCTGCGGTGGTCTTCCTCGCCTCCGACGACTCCTCGTTCGTCACCGGTTCAGCCTTGGTGGTCGACGGGGGCGGAATCGCCTGATACCGGCGGTTTATCCCACGACGACCGAAACCGTGAAGGTCGTACCCGCATCCATCGTGGGCGTCCCGAACTGGATCGGCGAACCCGGGGTGACCGTAAAGCGATCGCGCGTCTTGGTCAGGTCGAGACCTCCGCCCGTACCCTGTTCGGCCATCCCCGTGCTGGTCGTGAAGGCGACCTCCAGACCCGACACGTCGGTGACCCGGAAGACGACATCGCCGCCCACGGAGGTGATCGTCATGGACGCACCGACAGATACGTCCATCGAACGCTCCTGAGGCCGCGGTGAACTCTTCGGATCCCAGCCGTTCCAGGGGGTGGCGACGACCCGCATGCGCAGACGTGCCGGCGCCTTCGGCTCGGCACACCCCACGAGTAGGCCCAAGCTGACGATCACGGCGCTACTCAAGAGGAACGCACGACGACCCAATCTCTGTGCTCGCATGGGGAGATCTGGGTACGACGCTGCCACGGTTTCGACGATGGCATCGGTCACGCCCCCTCGCTGGAACCCGAGTTCGCTCTCGGTCAGAGAGGCGTCGACGTACATCTCGGTGTACATCAGGTCTCTCATCAACCACCGGGGGTCGATGCCGGATTCCAAGCCACGTCGGGCGAGGGCTCTGCCCATCGACCAGGCAGTCGGCTCGGCCAGCCACCGGGGGATGGTGACGACCGGGCGTCGTCGTCCCATCGCGTCGAGAATGGTCCTCAGCATCTGTGGCCAGGACAGGTCGATATCGCTGACGGGGTACGGCTGACCGTGCCGGCCGCGCTCGCAGGCCGCCGCGACCACGTCGCCCACCTGGCGCGCAGTGACCGCCGACGAGCCGCCACGAGGGTAGAAGACGATCGGCATCGCCCGCACCCGGTCAAACACCCACTCCTTCCACATCGGCACCCGGCCGGGCACGACGCCGAAGACGTACGGGATCTCGACGACACACACCTGCGTGCCGTCGCCGCCTCCGCCCCCGGCGGCGATCGCCCGCCGGGCCTGGTCGAGTCGGGCAGTGACGTACGGATGGCGTGCGGCGAAGTCCGGATGCGAACGAGCCCAGGTGGTGAAGTACGAGCCGAGCACAACGACGCGCGTGACCCCGGCGATTCTGGCGGCAGCCACCACCGCTTCCGTGCGGTCGACGAGTTCGCGAGCGTAGAACTCCGACACCGGGGCGGGATGCATCGTGCGGTCGTCGGGGCCGAGCGCATAGACGACCACGTCGATGCCGTGGAGCAGCCGTACCCACTCCTCCTGACTCAAGGCCCCGGCATCGGCCACGGTGCACGGGACGTCGGCCAGTTCCGGCAGCACGTCCTGGGTCGCGTGGCGGGCGAGCAGCCGTACGTGGTGGTCGCGGGCCAATGCCGCCACTGCCGAATGCTGACCCAGCAGGCCGGTGCCACCGACGATCAGAATCTCCACCGAAACGTCCTCGCGTTGTCGCCTCTTGAACGGATAGCTTCCCAGGTGTGAGAGAGACGACAGCAATCGACAAGATCGCCGACAATTACACCGTCGCGATGTGCGACCTGTTTCCGACGTTCGCGACCAGCATCGGGCTGCCGGGGTACGACGACCGGATGGACGACCTCGGGCCCGAAGCGCACCAGGCGTACCTTGACCTGAATCGCTCGACTCTGGCCGAGCTCGACCGGGCCACCGCCGTCGATGCGACCGACGAAGTCACCGTCGCGGCGATGCGCGAACGGCTCGGCATCGCCGACGAGATCGTCGACGCGGGAGAGTGGCGCGCCGACCTGAACGTCATCGCCTCGCCGTTGCAGGCACGCGACGTGTTCGACCTGATGCCGACCCAGACCGAACAGGACTGGGCCAATATCGCCGCCCGTGCGGCTGCGTTCCCCCAAGCCATGGCGGGATACGTCGCCTGCTTGCGGCAAGGAATCGCCGACGGGTTCACTCCGCCAATCCGTCAAGTGCGCGAGTGCATCAAGCAGGCCGAAGAGCTGGCCGATCCCGGCACCTCGTTCTTCTCGTCCTTCTTCGCCGGGGTACGGCCGGACGGTGCCGACCCAAGCCCCGGCCTCGCGGCGGACCTCGATCGCGCCGCCCAAGCCGCGCGTCAGTCGTACTCCGACGTCGCCACCTTCCTGACCGAGGATCTGTTGCCGAAGGGGAAGGAGGCCGACGCGTGCGGTAGGGAGCGGTACGGCCGATTCTCTCGACTGTTCGTCGGGGCGGAGGTCGATCTGGACGAGACGTACGAGTGGGGTGTCGAGGAACTGGCCCGCGTCACCGAGGAGCAGGAGTCGATCGCCCGGCAGATCGCCGGCCCGGGCGCCACGGTCGCCGAGGCGGGGGCTGTGCTGGATGCCGACCCGGCGCGACAGATTGCGGGGACGGCGGCCCTTCGCGGCTGGATGCAGGCCACCGCCGACGAGGCAATCAGCGCACTGAACGGCCGCTACTTCGACATTCCCGACCCGGTCCGCACGATCGAGTGCCGGATCGCGCCGACCCACACGGGTGTCATCTATTACACGGGCCCCTCCGACGATTGGACCCGCCCGGGCCGGATGTGGTGGAGCGTTCCCGACGGGGTCGACTCGTTCACGACCTGGAGCCAGAAGACGACGGTCTACCACGAAGGCGTACCCGGTCATCACCTGCAGGTCGGTCAGGCCGTCTACAACGCCGCCGAGCTCAACCTCTGGCGCCGACTTGCGTGCTGGATGTCGGGGCATGGCGAAGGCTGGGCGCTCTACGCCGAACGCCTGATGGAGGAGTTCGGCTTCATGGACGACCTCGGCGATCGGCTCGGTTTGCTCGACGGGCAGCGGCTCCGAGCGGTTCGGGTCGTCATCGACCTCGGCGTCCACCTGGGGAAGCCCGCGTTCGAGAGGTACGGCGGAGGCACCTGGGACGCCGAGAAGGCGTGGGCGCTGCTGCGCGACAACACCACCATGGACACCGAGTTCGCCCGATTCGAGCTCAATCGCTATCTCGGCTGGCCCGGACAGGCTCCCAGCTACAAGATCGGTCAACGGTTGTGGGAACAGACCCGCGCAGCGGCGCAAGCCGCAGCCACGTCCCGCGGTGAAACTTTCTCGCTCAAGGACTTCCACACTCGCGCCCTGAACCTCGGATCCGTTCCCATGGACGTCCTGCGGAATCAGTTGGTGGACTGAGCAGCGGTCTTCCGTACGGCTGGTCACCGTCACTGGAGCTCAAGAGTCGATCAGCCGTTCTTTCCCCGAGCGGAAACGGGCCAGATCTCGGTAGCGGCGGCCTCGTCGTACACGACCACCGCGTCGACGAGGTTGATCGCATTGCAGGCGTGGTTGGGTACGACCCGCACGATAGAACCGAGGGGAGGCAGGTCGGAGGTCTCCACGACTGCATGGTGCTCCGACAGGATCACGATCCTCGCCTCCGCAACGTCGAGCAGCCGCCCGAATCCAGACGCGTAGGCAGGGCGATCCGCACCGAGGATCTTGCTCCCACTGTCGAGTACGGCTCTGCCGCCGGCATGGCTCACGACGCGGGCGTGACAGGTGAGCGCGACCTGCTCTGCCGTACACGACCCCAATTCCCACTGCTGAGCGTCGTTGACCACGTATACGCCCGGCCGATACTCGGTCGCCGCATCTCCGGACCAGGCCAAGCTCGGGGTGGAACCGCCACTCATCACACGAGGTTCCACGCCGACGTTCCGCAACGAGTCGGCCGCCACCGTCAGCGCTTCGGTCTCCTGATCGGCAGCGGCCCGCCGCCCGGAGGGTGAATAGGAATGGCCCGGGAACGTGAACACCCCGGTCACGTCCAAGCCTTGGTCACGCAGGCGCGCGCACAGTGCGCCAGCCGCCGCCGGCGCGACCCCGCTGCGATGGTGTCCGCTGTCGACCTCGACCACGACCTCCCACCCACTCGGCAGAAGCCTCCCCGCCTCGAGGGAGTCGCAGCCGACAGCAATCCGCGCCCGCCTGCGGAGGCGGTCCAGCCGTACCCGCGCCTCACGATCGACCCACACCGGATACGCGATGAACACGTCGTCGAACCCTGCGTCGACGAAGACTTCGGCTTCGCCGATCGTGGCCACCGAAATGCCCTGAGCCCCTGCCGCCACCTGCAAATGCCCCACGGCCGGGATCTTGTGGGTCTTGACGTGCGGGCGGATGGCGACGCCACGACCCCGGCCCCAGGCGGCGACGGTCTCGATGTTGGCTATCAGGCGGGAACGGTCGATGGCGAGGTACGGAGTCGGCGGCAACTGCACGCCCCGCAGCCTACGGATCGACGCGCCCGGACCGTACCCCCGAAGGAATTCACTTGCTCGGCTGCGCGTTGCTGATCGAGACTGACAGACCGCCGCAACGCGGTTCGCACGACCCAGGAGGCCACGTGGCCGTCATCGAATCCATCACCGATGCACCAACAGACCAGAACGAGGAACGCCGCAACCGCCTCGTCATCGGTCTGCTCCTGGTCTCTGCCTTCGTGGTCATCCTGAACGAGACCATCATGGGGGTGGCCCTGCCGTACCTCATGACCGCTTTGTCGATCACCGCCGTCGCCGCCCAGTGGCTGACCACCGCGTTCTTGCTGACGATGGCTGTCGTCATCCCGGTCACCGGCTTCCTGATCCAGCGGCTGACCACCCGGCAGGTCTTCGTCGCCGCGATGAGCCTGTTCAGTCTCGGCACGCTGGTCGCTGCGATCGCGCCCGGCTTCTCGGTGCTGCTGGTCGCGCGAGTGATCCAGGCCTCCGGCACCGCGATCATGATGCCGCTGCTGATGACGACGGTGATGAACCTCGTACCCGCAGACCGTCGCGGCGCCACCATGGGCAACATTGCGATCGTGATCTCGGTCGCACCCGCGATCGGTCCGACGATCTCCGGCCTCATCCTGAGCCGCCTGTCGTGGCGTTTCATGTTCGTGCTCGTGCTGCCGATCGCCGTCGGGGCCCTCATGCTGGGGATCTCCAAGATCGTCAACGTGAGCGAGCCTCGGGAAATCCCGATCGACGTCGTGAGCGTCCTGCTGTCGGTGGTGGGATTCGGTCCTCTCGTCTACGGCTTGAGCGTCGCCGGCGAGAGCGGTGGCGGCTTCCGGGTCGCAGCGCTGGTGCCGCTGGGTGTCGGCGCCCTCGCCATGGGTTTGTTCATCTGGCGCCAGGTGGTGTTGCAGCGCAGCGACCGGGCTCTGCTCGACTTGCGCACCTTCACGAACCGGACGTTCGCCGTCTCCTGCCTCATGTTCGTCGTCAGCATGATGGCGCTGTTCGGTGTGATCATCCTGCTGCCGCTGGCCATGCAGAAGGTGCTGGGTCTGGGCGTCTTGGCGAGCGGATTGCTGATGCTGCCCGGTGGTCTGGTCATGGGTTTGCTGGGTCCGATCGTGGGTCGGCTGTACGACCGCCTCGGGCCGCGCCCGTTGCTGATTCCTGGCGTAACCGCTGTGAGCGGAGTCCTGTGGTTGCTCTCCACGTTCAGCGCGTCGACGCCGTGGTGGCTGTTGCTCGTCGCCCACCTGTTGATGTCGATCGGCCTGGCCTTCACGTTCACTCCGCTGTTCTCGACCAGCTTGGGCGCGCTGCCGCCGCGCTTGTATGCGTACGGCTCCGCCACCATCGGCACGGTGCAGCAGTTGGCCGGCGCCACCGGAACCGCGCTGTTCGTGGCCCTGATGTCGTACATCTCGGCCCTACGGCTGAGCGCTGGGGTTGCCGCGACCGAAGCCCTGGCTGAAGGTCTGCAGATGTCGTTCCGCGTCGGGGCGGTGATCTCGTTGTTCGCGATTGCGTTGGCCGTCCTGGTCCGGCGCCCGCCGCTCCAACCCCAGCACGACGGGGCATCGACCCATCACTGATCGGCCGAAACGCGGCGTTTGCTCCTGGTCCCCCAAGACAACCTGATCTGCCGCTAGCGTCTGGCGTGGATGGAAAGGACGCACCATGGCGAGTGTTGCCGAGTTCATCAAAGCCATGATCGACGAGGGCTACACGGTCCGCAGCGACGAGCACGGCTCTGATCCCGACCTGGTCGGCCCGGACGGCGAACCGGTCGACACCTGGCGAGAGGACTATCCGTACGACGAGCGGATGACGCGTCAGGCATACGACGCGACCAAGTACCTGCTGCAGGTGGAACTCCTGAAGCTCCAGTACTGGACCCAGGACGTCGGCCTCAAGCACGTGATCGTGTTCGAGGGTCGAGATGCGGCCGGCAAGGGTGGAACGATCAAGCGGTTCACCGAGCACCTCAACCCCCGCGCCGCGCGGGTCGTCGCTCTGGCGACCCCGACCGAGCGCGAGAAGGGGCAGTGGTACTTCCAGCGGTACGTGCAACACCTCCCGACCACCGGCGAAATGGTGATGTTCGACCGCTCCTGGTACAACCGCGCCAACGTCGAGAAGGTCATGGGCTTCTGCACTGCCGAGGAGTACGAGATCTTCATGAACCAGGTGCCGAACTTCGAACGGGCCTTGGTGGAATCCGGCGTTGCGCTCACCAAACTGTGGTTCTCGGTCACCCGGTCGGAACAGCGCACGAGGTTCGCGATTCGCCAGATCGACCCGGTCAGACGCTGGAAACTCTCGCCGATGGACCTCGAATCGCTCGACCGGTGGGACGAATACACCGAGGCCAAAGAGGCCATGTTCTCCCGCACCGACATCAAGCAGGCGCAGTGGACGACGATCAAGTCGAACGACAAAAAGCGGGCTAGGCTCAACGCGATGCGCGTGCTGCTGAGCAAGTTCGACTACGCGGGCAAGAACCACGACGTCGTGGGCGAGCCCGATCCACTCATCGTCAAACGGGGCAAGAAGTCCCAGGGCGACTGACGTGGGCGAACGTCTGTTCGCCGCCGTCCTCCTGCCGACCGACGTCCGTGACGAGGTCGAGACGATGGTGTCGCCCCGCCGCGACGACGCCTGGCGCTGGGTCGACCCGAGCGACTGGCACATCACGCTCGCGTTCTACGGCGACGTCGAGCCGTGGCGCTACGAGACGTTGACCGAGAACTTGGAGCGGGTCGCTGGCAAGACGAGCGGCTTTCCCGTCTCGATCGCCGGCGTCGGCTGCTTTGCCTCGGTCGCCAAGGCGCATGTTCTGTACGGCGCGGTCGACGATCCGCTCGCTGCCCTGCCCCCACTGGGGAGGCGGTGCCGTACCGCAGCCACCACCGGCGGGGTCGAAGTCGCCCGGGCCACGTTCCATCCGCACCTGACCTTGGCGCGCCGTAACCGCGCCGGCGACGGCTCCAAGTGGATCAGAGCCCTCATGGGGCTGGAGAGCCGTGCGTGGCAGGTGTCGGACATCGCGCTCGTGCAGTCGTTTCTGGGACAGGGTTCGGCGGGCCGTCCGCGTTACGAGGTACGGCAGACGTTTGCCTTGGAAGGGTCGTAAGTGGAGCCAGACGACATGATGGCGGCCGTCGAGACGTCGATGGAGGCATGCCACCGACCGACGACCGACTGAGCCCGGCCAAGGGTAACGCCCAGGCGACGCACTGGATCCATCTGAGATCATGGCAGGCTTGGCGCATGTTGATCGCCGTGACGACCCGCTACCTCCCCGAGAAGAACGACGCTCGCCTCGCCGCTCGGCCCGCGCATCGCGCCTGGCTGGCCCAGTTGAAACAGGACGGCCTGTTGGTCAATGCCGGCCCCTTCGCCGACGGCGACGGCGCGCTGCTGATCTTCGACGTCGTCGACGAGGGCTCCCTCGACCAGATCCTGCCGCACGACCCGTATCCGGCCGGCTCCTTGAAGGTCGTCTCCAAGCGCCCCTGGAACGCGCTGTTCGACTTCTGATACCAGCGAGGCCCGTCGGACCGTCCCGATAGCCTGACTCGAACACTCGATTCGAAAGGTCCGCGGTGTCCCGTCCCGAAACCCTCGCCGTCCACGCCGGCCAGCAGGTCGACCCGACCACGCACTCGCTGGCGGTGCCGATCTATCAGACCGTGTCGTACGGCTTCGACGACACCGAGCACGCTGCGAACCTGTTCGCTCTTGCCACCCCAGGCAACATCTACACCCGCCTCATGAACCCGACCACGTCTGTGCTTGAGGAGCGGATCTCCGCGCTCGAGGGTGGGATCGGCGCGCTCGCGACAAGCTCCGGCGCGGCTGCGATTACCTATGCGGTGCTCAACCTCGCTCGCACCGGGGACAACATCGTCGCCCTCTCGACCTTGTACGGCGGCACCTACGCCCTCTTCGCCAACACACTGGCCCAGTTCGGCATCGAGGCCCGGTTCGTCGCCCCGGACGATCCCGGGGCCCTGGCCGGTGTCGTCGACGAGAACACGAAGCTGCTGTTCTGCGAGTCGATCGGCAACCCGGCCTTGAACGTCATCGACCTCGACGCCTGGTCGGAGGCTGCGCACGCGGCAGGTCTGCCCCTCATCGTCGACAACACGGTCGCCACCCCCTTCCTGTGCCGACCGTTCGAGCATGGAGCTGACGTGGTCGTGCATTCGACGACCAAGTACATGGGCGGTCACGGCGCGGCCCTCGGTGGGATCGTGGTCGACTCGGGCAAGTTCGACTGGACGGCCCATCGCGACCGTTTCCCCGTCATCTGCGATCCGGACCCGGCCTACCACGGGGTCGTCTGGACCGAGGCTGCCGGAGCGATGGCCTACATCATCAGGGCTCGCACCGTGCTGATTCGCAACACCGGCGCGACACCGGCACCCATGAACTCGTGGCTCACCCTGCAGGGGATCGAGACCCTCGCCCTGCGCATGGAACGGCACAGCAGCAATGCGCTCGCGGTCGCCGAGCATCTCCAGCAGCACCCCGGTGTCGCGTGGGTGAGCTACCCGGGGCTGGAGGATTCGCCGTACAAGCCGATCGGCGACCGCGTGCTCACCGGCCAGGGCTTCTCGGGTCTGGTGTCGTTCGGGCTCAAATCGGGACGGTCGGCCGGCCAGACCTTCATCGAGTCTCTGCAGATGTTCAGCCATGTGGCCAACATCGGCGACGTGCGGTCCCTCGCGATCCACAACGCGTCGACGACGCACAGCCAATTGAACGACGAAGAACTGGCGGCGGCCGGCGTGCCGCCGGAGATGGTGCGCCTGTCGATCGGCATCGAGCACCTCGACGACATTCTGGCCGACCTCGACCAGGCGCTGGCGAAGGCGGGTGCCTGACCTGAGCAGTCCGTCCGACTGTGCCGAGGTCGCCCAGACCCAGCACGTCACGCTCTTCGACGTGGCCCGTCCGCTGCGACTGTCACGGGGATCGACGTTGGCTCCGGTCGAGGTTGCCTACGAGACGTACGGCACACTCTCACCCAAGCGCGACAATGCCGTTTTCATCTGCCACGCCCTGACTGGAGACGCCCACGCGGCTGGGCTCCACGCCGGCGCGAAACGACCCGGCTGGTGGGACACCATGATCGGGCCCGGCAAGCCGGTCGACACGAACCGGATGTTCGTGATCTGCGCGAACCTGCTTGGGGGATGTCAGGGCACGACGGGTCCTGGCAGCGTCGACCCGGCGACTTCAGTGGCGTACGGGCTGGAGTTCCCCCTGCTTGCGATGGCCGACTTCGTGACGGTGCATCGGGCCCTGCTGGAACACCTCGGGATCACGAAGCTGCTGGCGGCGATGGGCGGATCGCTGGGCGGCATGCAGGTGCTCGAGTGGGCGTTGACTTTTCCGGACGACATGGCGAACGCCCTGGTCATCGCCGCCTCGTCGAGGCTCAGCGCGCAGAACATCGCGTTCTCGGCCGTCGCCCGCGAGGCGATCACCCGGGATCGCGGATTCCGGGGCGGGCAGTACGCGGCCGCGGGCACGTCGCCCGACATCGGCCTGACCATCGCCCGGATGATGGCACACATCACCTATCTGTCCGAAGAGGCGATGAGTGACAAGTTCGGTCGCGAAGCGCAGCAGGGGAGGCTCGACCCCGGATTCGGCCCTGACTTCGCCGTGGAGAGCTATCTCCAGCATCAGGGCGAGGTGTTCCTGGAGCGGTTCGACGCGTTGTCGTACCTCTATCTAACCCGCGTGATGGACTACTTCGACCCGTTCTCCGAGCCGGGGGCGACGGACGCTGCCGCTGCGGCAGGAGTTCGTTTCCTGGTCGCCTCGTTCACGTCGGACTGGCGGTTCTCCGAGGCCCACTCCCGCAGGATCGTGCGGCGCTTGGAGCGTGCCCGGATCCCCGTCACCTATCGGAATCTCGTCACCACCGGCGGTCACGACTCGTTCCTGCTGCCGATTCCCGGGTACCTCGACACCGTACGGGCGTACCTGGACCACGCCCTGGAGGCGATCCGATGACCCTGCGCGCCGACCTGTCGCTGGTCGCGAACCTGATTGCGCCGAAGTCGAGGGTGCTCGACCTGGGTTGTGGCACGGGCCGGCTCCTGCGCCACCTCATCGACCGGCAGGACTGTCAAGGGACCGGAGTGGAGATCGATCCCGAGGCGGTCCTGGTCGCGATCCGGTCCGGTGTTCCGGTGATCGAACTCGATCTCGACTCCCAACTCGACCAGTTCTCCGACCAGAGTTACGACGTGGTCGTTCTGTCTCGCACACTCCAGGCGATCCACCGGCCGGCCGACGTGTTGCGTGAGATGGTGCGCATCGCCCCGCGGGTGATCCTGTCGATGCCGAACTTCGGCTTCTGGCGCAATCGGCTGCGGCTGCTGCACGGCCGGATGCCGATGTCGAAAGACCTGCCGTTCGACTGGTACGACACACCCAACCTTCGGTTCGCCACTTTGTTCGACCTGGAGTTGCTCATCGAATCGGCCGGCCTCAAGGTCGAGCAGCGTGTCGCACTGAACACCCGTGGCGCTCGCATCAAGGTGGGGGAGAAGTCGGCCAACTGGGCCGCCGGGTCCGCGGTGTACGTGCTCACCGCTGACCGGACCGTCTGATCGGCTCGCCCTCAGCGGGTGGCCATCGCATCCAGCAGACGGTCGGCGGCGCCACCCAGGTTGAGCAAGTGGGCCAGTTCTGCAAACCGCGCCGGGTCGGACGGGGTCCGGGGGAGCGTGAGGTCACCGGGCACGTCGAGGTCGGTCCTCACCGCCACGACCTGACGGGCTGGTCCGAGATAGTCGAGCGCAGCCGCGAGTCGGGAGGCGACGCCCTTGGTCAAGCCGGGAGCAGCCACGATGCCTTCCAGGTCCCCGTACTCGGCGAGCAGCCGGGCAGCGGTCTTCTCCCCGATCCCGGCCACGCCGGGCAGACCGTCCGACGGATCACCCCTGAGCACGGCGTAATCCACGTACTGACCGCCGGTAATGCCGTACCTCGTCGCCAGCCAAGCGTCGTCGACCCGCTCGTACCTGCTGATGCCCCGGGCCACGTACAGGATGTTCACCTCGTCGCTCACGAGCTGGAAGAGGTCACGATCGCCGGTCACGACGTCGACCGGGCCGGATGCCGTCGCGGCGAGCGAGCCGATCACGTCGTCGGCCTCGT
>JBDHZQ010000034.1:0-22630 GCA_039811945.1 Propionibacteriaceae bacterium | reverse complement strand
GAGCTGATCGGCAGGATTCCCTCGTACCGGTAGGTGCCCGAACCCAAGTCCTCACCGAACTGCATGGGGATGGTCTCGATCTCGGTCAGGATGTCGGAGCTGTCGACGTTGCCGGCGATGATCTCCACCGCGACGTCGGCGGGAAGCAGCCTCCCCAACTGAACGAGCGACGAAAAGTGGATCTCCGAGCCGATCGAGACAGTGTCCTCCGCCTGGGTCTCGACATGCTCGACCTTGACATCGGACCAGCCGGCCCGAACCTTGGCCTTCCACAACGCCAGCTCGGCCGCGGTATCGCCCTCGTTCACCCGAACGCTCGCGGCTGCCGCAGGGGCGTACAACTTCGTCACGTAGTCGCGCACCATCCTCGATGCCAATACCTTCGGCCCGAGGCCCGAGATCGTGTCGCGGACCATTTGGATCCACCGTGTCGGCAGGCCCTGGCCGTCGACCGTGTAGAAACGAGGCGCGATCTCGTTCTCGATGATCTCGTAGAGCATCGTGGCCTCGGCGACGTCGCGAGCCGCCGGGTCAGAGATTCCTTCGGCTGAAGGAATCTCCCAACCCCAGCTGGGGTCGTACCACTCGTCCCACCACCCGTCGCGAATCGAGAGGTTCGCGGCTCCGTTCAGCGCGGCCTTCATCCCGGACGTGCCACACGCCTCGTACGGACGCAGCGGATTGTTCATCCACACGTCACACCCGGGATACAGCGGCTGCGCCAGCGACATGTCGTAGTCGGGCAGGAAGACGATCTTGCCGCGCACCTCGGGATCGTCGGTGAACCGGATCATCTCCTGGATCAGGCCCTTGCCGATCTCGTCGGCGGGGTGAGACTTGCCGGCGATCACAATCTGAACGGGCCGCTCGGGATGGTTCAGCAGCGCCTTCAAACGCCCGGGATCGCTCAGCATCAGGGTGAGGCGTTTGTACGACGCCCCCCTTCTCGCGAAACCGAGAGTCAGCACGTGCGGGCTGAGCGCGTTGGTCACCCAGTCGGCGTTGAGGCCACGGTCGCGGCACATCTTGGCCAGGCGCACCCGGGCCATCGCGATCATCGAGCCGCGCATCTGCCGCTTCAACGACCACAAAGTGTTGTCGTCGACGCGGTCCAGCGCACTCCAGTCGTACCCGTCGATCACGGTCGCCGAGTCACCGGTCGGAGCTTCGAGCAGTTCGAGAAGTTCCGGATGGATCCACGTGCGGTGGTGAACGCCGTTCGTGACCGACGTGATCGGCACCTCGGTCGTGTCGAATGCCGGCCACAGCGGCTGGAACATCTCACGCGAAACGACCCCGTGCAGCTCTGACACGCCGTTGGCCCGCTGGCCCAGACGGAACCCCATCACGGCCATGTTGAACCGGCTGGGATCGCCGCCGGCATAGTCCTCACGACCGAGCGCGAGGATGCGATCGAGCGGAAGCTGCCGATCGAAATCCTTGAACTGGTTGGCGATCTGGTCGATCGCGAAGCGGTCGATGCCAGCCGGGACGGGCGTGTGGGTCGTGAACACGTTCCCCGCCCGTACCCGCTCCACCGCCGTGTCGAAATCCGACCCGGCCGCCATGTACTCGCGGATCCGTTCCAGGCCGAGGAATCCGGCGTGACCCTCGTTGCAGTGGTAGACGTCAGGGTCGGGGCGACCCACGAGCGCACAGTACTTCCGAAGCGCCCGGACGCCACCCACGCCGAGCAGCACCTCCTGGGCCAACCGGTGATCCGCGCCTCCGCCGTACAACCGGTCGGTGACGGGCCGCAGGTGCTCGGGGTTGTCCTCGATGTCGGTGTCCATGAGAAGCAGGGGCACCCGGCCGACCTGGGCCAGCCAGACCTGTGCATAGAGCGTCTGACCGTCGAGCGGGACGGAGATCCGCAATGGCTCGTCGCCGTCGCGCACGAGGCTGACCGGCATCGCGTTCGGGTCGAGCAGCGGGTACCGCTCCTGCTGCCAGCCTTCCGCGTTGATCCACTGACGGAAGTAGCCGTGGCGATAGAGCAGCCCGACTCCGATGATCGGGACCCCCAGATCCGAGGCGGCCTTCAGGTGGTCGCCGGCCAGGATCCCCAGGCCGCCGGAGTACTGAGGCAACACCTGCGTGATCCCGAACTCGGCCGAGAAGTAGCCAATCCCGGTGGGCGCGGTGGCGTCGTCGGTGGCGAACTTCTGGTACCACAAGTCAGACGTCATGTACTCGTACAGGTCGACCTTGGTGAGTTCCAGGGCCCGCAGGAACCGCCTGTCGCCGGCCAGAGCGTTGAGCCGCTCCAACGACACGGTGCTGAGCAACCGGATCGGATCGTGACCCGTGTCCTCCCAGCCTTGCGGGTCGATACCCCGGAAGAGTTCCTGCGTTTCCCGATGCCAGGACCACCTCAGGTTGAGAGCGAGGTCCCGGAGCGCTTTCAGGGAGTCCGGAAGGACCGGCTGAACGTTGAATCTACGAATAGCACGCACTCGCGAGAGCATAGAAGCCGTCGCCCGCGACCCGTTTCCGTGTCCAGGGACGGAAAGTCCGGCCCGCCCGACAGGCCCGTGTGCTAGCGCGGCACCAGAAGGAAACTCGCCTTCGGATGGCAGAAGATCGATAACCTCAGCGATGAATCCGTTCGACGCCGCACGACTTCTTTCGAGGAGATCCTCTCATGACCAGCAACAGCCCGATCGATCCCACCGACGTCGTCAGTGACCCCGCAGAGGCGAGGGCCGTGGCCGATCCGGGCGTGGCGGAGGATCCCGGCACCGCCGGGGGCGAAGCCGACAGCGTGGGCGCCGCCGCCAGCAGTGGCCCCGTCCGGTCCGAGGTGCCGGCCGACGCGTTCATGACGGGTCCGGCCCCCTTGGGCCTGGGCCGCATTCCTGTGACCAAGGTCAGCCCGGTCGTCGAGGGGGGCGCCTACCCCGCCAAGGCCGTCGTCAACGAGTTGATGCCGGTCACGGCCCGCGTGTTCCGCGAGGGCCACGACAACGTGAACGCGACCGTCGTGCTCACCGACCCCCACGGCGTCGAGACCTCCGTCCCGATGACGCAGATCGAGCCGAAGGGTCTCGACATCTGGCAAGCGTGGGTACGGCCCACCAGCGAGGGCGCGTGGACGTTCCGGGTCGAAGGTTGGTCCGATCCTTGGGGTACCTGGCTGCACCATGCCGAGGCCAAGTTGCCGATCGCCCAGGACGTACCCCTCGTCTGCCTCGAAGGCCGCGAGGTCCTCGAGAAGGGGGCCGCGCTCGCCGAAGCCGCCGGCAAGACCGTCGACGCCGCCTTGCTTCGCGCGACCGCGTCCGTACTCCTGCCCGAGCGTGACCCGAAGGAACTCCTGGAGGCCGTCGAGCAGTCCTCGATCAAGCGGGCGATGACCACCTATGCCCCCCGCGACATGGTGACGCCCACGCTCGACTTCCCCCTATGGGTCGATCGCGAACGCGCGCTGTTCTCGGCCTGGTACGAGTTCTTCCCGCGCTCCGAAGGCGCCTACCACGACGGCGAAAAATGGGTGTCGGGCACGTTCGACACCTCGCAGAGCCGCCTCGAGGCCGCGAAGGCCATGGGCTTCGACGTCGTCTACGTCCCCCCGATCCATCCGATCGGTACGGCATTCCGCAAGGGCAAGAACAACAGCCTGACCCCCGGCCCGGAGGATCCCGGGTCCCCGTGGGCCATCGGCAACGTCGAGGGTGGCCACGACGCCGTACACCCCGATCTCGGCGGCATGGAGGCTTTCGAGCGTTGGATCGCCAAAGCCCAGGAACTCGGGCTGGAGATCGCGCTCGACTTTGCCCTCCAGGCCTCCCCGGACCACCCGTGGGTCGTCGACCATCCCGAGTGGTTCACCACCCGGCTCGACGGCACCATCGCCTACGCGGAGAACCCGCCCAAGAAGTACCAGGACATCTATCCCATCAACTTCGACAACGATCCGGTCGGCATCTACAACGAGTCGTTGCGGACCCTGCGGTTCTGGGCCGACAAGGGCGTCACGATCTTCCGCGTCGACAATCCCCACACGAAGCCTCTCCAGTTCTGGGGATGGATCATGAAGAAGATGCGCGAATCGCATCCGCACGTGCTCTTCCTGGCCGAGGCGTTCACCCGCCCCGAGATGATGCACGCTCTGGGCAAGATCGGATTCCACCAGTCGTACACCTACTTCACGTGGCGGACGGCCAAGGCCGAGATCGCCGAGTACCTGACCGAGTTGAGCACCGAGATGGACGGCTTCTACCGGCCCAATTTCTTCGTCAACACCCCTGACATCAATCCGGCCTACCTGCAGTCGGGCAAGCCCGCGGCGTTCGTCATTCGTGCGGTGTTGGCAGCGACGCTGTCGCCGTCGTGGGGCGTCTACGCCGGGTACGAACTGTGCGAGCACGCTCCGTTGCGGCTGGGCGGCGAGGAATACCTCGACAGCGAGAAGTACGAGTACCGCGCCCGCGACTACAACGCGCCAGGCAACCTCAACATGTTGCTCGGGAAGCTGAACGACATTCGCCGGCACCACGCTGCGTTCAAGTCGTTGCGGACCATCACGTTCCACACCACGAGCCACCCCGACGTCCTGGCGTACTCGAAATGGGACGGCGACGACCGCGTGCTGGTGGTCTGCAGCCTGAACCAGAACGCCCCGGTCGAGAGCGAGGTCTACCTGGACCTGCCTGCGCTCGGCTTGAAGCCTGACCAGATGCTCAGGGTCACCGACGAGCTCACCGGCCAGATGTGGACCTGGGGTGCCACGACGTTCGTCCGGCTGACCCCGGAGCGTCCGGCTCACATCACGTCGCTGGTCCTGGCCTGAAGAAATCGTGACCGACCTCGTCCACGATCACGGCCGTGACCCGTACGGCCGGCTCGTCTCAGACGATTGGTTCCGGCACGCGGTGTTCTACGAGGTGATGGTCCGCAGCTTTGCCGACTCCAATGCGGACGGAGTCGGCGATCTGGCGGGCATCACCGGCAAGCTCGACTACCTGCAGTGGCTCGGCATCGACTGTGTCTGGCTGCCGCCCTTCTACACCTCGCCCATGCGTGACGGCGGGTACGACGTCGCCGACTTCCGGGGGGTACGGCATGACCTCGGCACGCTCGAGGAGTTCCAGGCGTTCCTCGAGGCCGCGCACCACCGGGGCATCCGGGTGGTCGTCGACTTCGTCATGAACCACACCTCCGACGAACACCCGTGGTTCATCGAGTCGCGCACCGACCCGTCGGGGCCGTACGGCGATTTCTACGTCTGGCGCGACGACGACAGCGAATACGCCGACGCGCGGATCATCTTCCTGGATACCGAAGTCTCCAATTGGTCGTACGACGATGTCCGCGGTCAGTACTTCTGGCACCGCTTCTATTCCTTCCAACCCGACCTCAACTACCGGAATCCCAGGGTGCTCGCAGAGGTCATGGATGCGATCCGGTTCTGGCTGGATCTGGGCGTCGACGGGTTCCGGCTGGACGCCGTGCCGTACCTCATCGAGGAAGACGGGACCAACTGCGAGAACCTGCCCGGCACCCACGCGATCCTCAAGAAGGTCCGGGCGATGATCGACGCCGAGTACCCGGGACGCATCATGCTCTGCGAGGCGAACCAGTGGCCGCAAGACGTCGTCGAGTACTTCGGTGACGGCGACGAATGTCAGATGGCGTTCCATTTCCCGGTGATGCCGCGGCTCTACATGGCGATCCGCAAGCATGACCGGTCGGCGATCTCCGGAATCCTCGCCGATACGCCGCCGATCCCAGACGGCTGCCAGTGGGGCACATTCCTGCGTAACCACGACGAACTCACCCTCGAAATGGTCACTCCTGACGAGCGGGACTGGATGTGGTCGGTCTACGCCCCGGACGAGCGGATGAAGTCCAATCTCGGAATCCGCCGGCGATTGGCGACCCTCGTCGACAACGATCCGCGGCAGATCAAACTGCTGAATGCCCTCTTGCTCGCTCTGCCGGGTTCGCCGGTGCTCTACTACGGCGACGAGATCGGCATGGGCGACGACATCTGGATGCACGACCGCGACGGCGTACGCACACCGATGCAGTGGGACCCCGAGCCGAACATGGGCTTCTCCGAAGCGCCGATCACCGACTGGTACCTGCCGCCCGTGCGCCTGGAGGGCTTCACGCCCGGCGAGGTGAACGTGCACGACCAGTCGGCCGACCCACAGTCCCTCCTGCACTGGACCCGTGGCATGTTGACCGAGCGCCGAACCCTCGACGTGCTCGGGGCAGGCGAATTCATCGATCTGGGCGGCGACAACCCCGCGGTGCTGGCGTTCCGCCGTACCCACGACCTCGGTTCGGTGTGGATGCTCGCGAATTTGTCCGATCTGCCCCAGCGGGTGACGGGCGTCGACCTGCCCGCCCGACTGCTCCATCGAGCACCCGGTGAGGCCGCCGACGCGGCCGGTGGGTTGAGCAAGATCGTGGATTCGGGCGACATCGAGTTGCCCGCCTATGGATATGCGTGGTTGGTCGATGCTGACGCCTGATCTGTCGCTGTGGTGGCCGGTGATCTCCCAAGCGCGGTGGTTCTCAGGCAAGGGTCGCGACGGCCGCTTGGTGTCGATCGACCCGCTTCCCTGGCTGGTACACCCGCCGTCAGCGGTGCTCGTACGGCCTGAACTGGCGCAGGTGGCGTACCCCGACGGCACCGCGGAGACGTACCAACTGCTGGTCTCGTACCGGCAGCTCGACGCCGAGCCGGGCGCCGCCGACATCGGCACGGTCGAGGACTGGCGAGTCGGCGACGCGCCGCGTGATCCCGAAGCCATGGCGGCGGTGAGCGACGTCATCCGGCAGCCGGCCAGGATCGACGGAGGGCGCATCGTCGTCCAGGAGGTTTCGTCACTGACCGGCCCAGACCTCACTCCTCGCTGGTACCCGGGACAGCAGTCGAACACCAACGTGTTCCTCGGTTCGGTAGCCCTGCTCAAGATCTTCCGTCGACTCGAGCCCGGGCCCAACCTCGACGTCGAGCTCACCACCCGCCTGCGTGAACTGGGCGTCGACGTGGTGCCGAAGGTGTTCGGCTGGGTCGAGGCTCACCTCGACGACGGCCGCAGGTACGACCTCGCCAGCCTCACCGAACAGCTCCAGCAACCCGAGGACGGCTGGCAACTGGCCTGTGATTCGTGCGCTGCCGGTACGGACTTCTCGGTGGACGCCGCCGCGCTGGGTGATGCCCTGCGCGCGGTTCACGAGGGCCTCTCGACCCCCACCACCGTGGTGTCCGGCGACGAGATCTCGTCTGCAATGGCCCGGCGTCTGGATTCCGCTCGCCATGAGATCGGAGTCTTGGAGCCGTACGCCCCGGCCTTGCAGTCCATCTTCGACAGGCTCCGCGGCAGGGAACTTCCGGCCCAGAGCATTCACGGTGATTTCCACCTCGGGCAGACCCTTCGCACGGAGGTCGGATGGCGCATTATCGACTTCGAGGGTGAACCCCTGAAATCGATGGCCGAGCGCCGCAATCCTGATTCCGTATGGCGTGACGTGGCCGGAATGATGCGCTCGTTTTCCTATGCCACAAGCGCATCCACAGACCCCACAGGATCTGCTGCGACAGCCTGGCTGACTCGTCAGCGCGAGGCGTTCCTCGGGGCCTATTGTGGCGATGTAAGGACGGTCGAGCCCGACGACGTGCTCGCAGCGTACGAAGCCGACAAGGCCGTCTACGAGTTGATGTACGAAATGCGCAACCGGCCCGACTGGGCGGAAATCCCGCTCGGCGCGCTCCGGTTCTTGGCTGACAACGAACGCGGCACCAGCCGCTGAGAGGAGCAGGGAGATGGCCACCTACGACTTGGGCGGTGAGCTCAGCGGTTGGGATCTCGAAGGGTTCCATTCCGGGGGCGACACTGAGCTCTGGAAGCGGTTGGGAGCGCACGAGACCACCGTGTACGACCACGACAGTCAGACTCGGATCCCAGGCACCCGGTTCGCTGTGTGGGCACCCAATGCCCAGGCTGTCCAGGTCATCGGCGACTTCAACTACTGGAGTGGCGACGAGATGGTCCGCATCCCCGGCTCGGGCGTGTGGTCACGTTTCATCGAGCAGCGCGGCACCGGCACGATGTACAAGTTCCGGATCCAGGGCCCAGACGGCGTCTGGCGTGAGAAGTCCGACCCGATGGCCCAGTTCTGCGAGGCGGCACCCAATACCGCTGCGATCGTCTACACCTCGCAGTACGAGTGGAGCGACGACGAGTGGATGGCCAAGCGCCGCGCCGCTCAGCTCTACAAGGAGCCGATGAGCATCTACGAGGTGCACCTGGGCGGCTGGAGGCGTGGGAAGACGTACCTCGAACTCGCCAACGAACTGGTCGAGTACGTCCAGTGGCAGGGGTACACCCACGTCGAGTTCATGCCACTGGCCGAGCATCCGTTCGAGCCTTCTTGGGGCTACCAGGTCACCGGCTACTTCGCGCCGACCTCGCGTTTCGGCCGACCCGACGAACTGCGGTACCTCATCGACAAGCTCCACCAGGCCGGCATCGGCGTGATCATGGACTGGGTTCCGGGTCACTTCCCGAAGGACGAGTGGGCTCTGGGCCGGTTCGACGGCACCGCCTTGTACGAGCATGCCGATCCCCGGCAGGGCGAGCACATGGACTGGGGCACGTACATCTTCAACTACGGCCGGAACGAGGTGAAGTCGTTCCTGGTCTCGAATGCCCTGTACTGGATCAAGGAGTTCCACGTCGACGGGCTGCGCGTCGACGCCGTAGCCTCGATGCTGTACCTCGACTACTCGCGCGAGCCCGGCCAGTGGGTGCCGAACATCTACGGCGGCAACGAGAATCTCGAGGCGATCGACTTCCTCAAGTACGTCAACAAGCACCTGTACGAGCGGGAGCCGGGCGTCGTCATGATCGCCGAGGAGTCCACGTCGTTCGCCGGAGTCACCCGTCGGGTCGACCAGGGGGGCCTGGGCTTCGGGTTCAAGTGGAACATGGGCTGGATGAACGATTCGCTGCGCTACCTGCAGTTGGATCCGGTGTATCGCCAGTACCACCACAACCTGTTCACGTTCGCGATGGTCTATGCCTACTCGGAGAACTTCGTGTTGCCGATCAGCCACGACGAAGTCGTGCACGGCAAGGGCTCGATGATCAACAAGATCGGGCAGGACGACTGGCGCAAGTTCGCCACGTTGCGGGCGTTCTACGCCTACATGTGGTCGTTCCCGGGCAAGATGCTCATCTTCATGGGCAACGAGTTCGGCCAGCGTCGCGAGTTCAACGAGTCGGTCAGCCTCGAATGGTGGGTTTCGGATCTGTGGGGCCACAAGGGCCTTCAGCGGCTGTTCCGCGACCTCAACCTGATCTACCGGGACCGGCCAGCGCTGTGGGCACTCGACACCGATCCTGCCGGGTTCCGCTGGATCAACGCCGACGATGCCGCCGGCAACGTGTTCAGTTGGGTGCGCTCCGACGGCAAGGACGACATGGTCGCCTGCATCACGAACTTCTCGGCCTCGCCGTACGAGACGTACACCATCGGCCTGCCGAAGGCTGGCGTGTGGAAGGAGATCCTGAACACGGATTCGAGCAATTACGACGGCACGAACACGTACGGCAACCTCGGCGAGGTCACGGCGTACCAGGTACCGCGGAACGGCTTCGATGCCAGCGCCACGATCGCCGTACCGGCCATGGGTGCGGTGTGGCTCCACTACGATCCGCAATCCGACGTCGAGACCAGCGCGGGCGGCGGAGCCTAGTCACGTGTTAACACCGCCGAGGGCCGGACCGATCAGGTCCGGCCCTCGGCATGTGGAGACGGTGTTCGCAGACGCGGCCGGCCAGATCGGCGAGACGGACCTGGACTGGATTGGAGACGATGCGAGGTCGTGCGTACCGAAACTGCCCCTCAATTCGACCAGGATCGGATTTGAACGATCGAAGTGGGCTTCTGCGGGCAGTTTGGGTACGGCATGGCCTCCCCTCGGTCGGCGTCGGAAAGCGAGCATCGGCGATTGGGCCCGCCAGGAACGAGTGTCGATTTCAGCTCACACGGTCGGCCACGACTCCGGCCCGCCGGAACGACGGCCGAACTCAGTCGCGAGGTCGGCAAGTGGGCCCGCCAGGAACGACGGTCGAACTCAGTTCACGAGGTCGGCACTGGCCGAGAAGGTGTCGCACGCCTTGAGGGTGGTGGCCGAGATGCCCGCTTCGCCCCAGTAATTCTTCGCCTTCGGACTCCCGTGTCCCTCCGGGTCGGACGGGACGTTCCAGGTTTGCCGGACTTCGTCCAGTTCACCGGCGGTGGGGTTGAAACCGTCCACGTGAGTGATCGTGGCGAAGGCGAAGCAATGAGCCTGCAATTCCAGGCGGCGGGTGGTGGAAGAATCCGAGGCCGCAGTCGCCGCCCGCATGATCCCGGTCACGAACTGGATGTGGTGTCCGTACTCGTGCGTGATGATCTCCGGGCCGACGAGACCCGCGAGCGTGGCCAACCGCAGTCCGGTGGACGACACGTAGATCGTCTGGTTCGACGGACAGTAGAACGCCGGGAACGACGCCGGATCAGGCGACGCGCCGCACGGCGTGTCAATCGTCTCGTCGTAGAACGTGAGGAGGGGGTCCCTCCACTGAGAGCCCGCTGACGTCACGATCGGCTTCCACACGGAGGCCAGGCAGTCGAAGTACGCGGTCATTATGCCCTGGGCGCCCTGCCGGGTACCTGGACGCCGCTGACTGGGGCACGTGCCGGAAAGGTGCTTGGAGTAGAGGGCATTCGACGTCGCTCCCGATGCGCCGCCGGTCGCCGAGGTTGACGCTTTGGCTGACGACGGAGCAGCGGTCGTCGACCGGGCCGCCGTCGAGGTTGGAGCCGCCGAAGTGCTGCTCGGGGACGCGGCCACCGAGGGTGCTCCCTGCTGGGGGATCAGCCCGTACGCCCGCGCCAGCGGACCCACACTCAGGGCACCTGCGATCAGCATGAGCACGGCCAGACTCACCGCCAGGACAACCGTGCCGGGCGACGTGCGCGGCGCCGGGCGGTAGACCGGCCGCGTGGTCGTGGTCGGCCCGCTGCCAGCCCAACCCGGAGGTGGTGACCCGAAGCTGGTCCACGGTGCGCCAACGCCGACCTGTGGTGCTCCGACGCTTCGGGGTGGGCCGAAGCCGGTCTGCGGTCCGTACGTCGGTGGCGACGCCGGGCCGTACGCACGCTGCGGGTGCGGCGCAGACACCGGGTGTGGGGGTGGCACGGGAACGGGTTGCGGAATCACGCCGGGCCCCGGTGGCTGAGGCGAGCCGTACCCCGGTGGCTGAGGCGAGCCGTACCCCGAATGCTGAGGCGAGCCGTACCCCGAATGCTGAGGTGAGCCGTACCCAGGCCGCGGCGGCGTTGACCAGTCCGGCCGCGAAGGCGGCTGGAAATCCGGTCGGTCAGGCATCACACCTCCTGGGGCTGGCCCGATCCTACGCGGGCCCACTGACAACTCCGGCTATCGTGAGGCGCTCGCGACCATGGGAGGGGTGCATGATCGTTCGGATCGAACTTCACGGCTCTGCGCAGATGCAGACTGTCAACGACCGGTTGCGAGCCGACGTCTCGAAGGCCCGGGCTGCGGGAGCGACTCGCATCGAGGTCTGGGTCGGGGTCGATGACCATCCGGGGCGGCGGGCCGCACTGCATCGAGCCGGCTTCCGACGCGAAGGACGCTTGCGCGCTGTGGCTCCCAACGGAAACGGAGGCGCTGACGACGTCTACGTGTACGGCTTGCTCGCCACCGACGATCAGGACGGCGACGCCGTCTTCTCGACGGTCATGAACACCGTGCTCCCCCGCACCCGAGTGATCGGACACGCCGTCTTCACTGACGCCGAAGGACGTGTCCTGCTGCTGCACGTGTCCTACAAGAACGAGTGGGAGTTGCCCGGCGGCGTCGTGGAGCCCCATGAGTCCCCCAGGACCGGCGCGGAGCGGGAGGTGACCGAGGAGATCGGATTGACGGTACGGCTCGGCCAGCCCTTGGTCGTGGACTGGCTTCCGCCCTATCTCGGGTGGGACGACGCGGTCGAGTTCATCTTCGACGGCGGAACGCTGCACGCGAACCTGATCGACTCGATGGTTCTGGGCGCCGGTGAGATCCGGGCCGCCCACTGGGTACGGCGTTCCGACATCGCCCGGCACGTCAGTCCTCTCGCCGCGCGGCGACTGGAGTGGATCTTGGATCATCCCGGAGAGCACACACGCTACTTCGAAGACGGGCGCCCTACCTGACGCCGGAAGCGTCGACGGCCAGGCGATGCGCCTGGCCGTCTGCGTCATCGAGTCGCGTGGTGCTCCCCAAGTGCGCCACGAAGGCCGATACCGATGGATACATCCCCCCATATGGGTGAGGTCAAGATCAAGCCGGATAACGGACCAACTGGTGGCCGTGACGCCTCTGGTTGGAGGACGTGGGAACACCCCCGTCCGGTCAGAAGAGCGCCGTAGCCAGGTCGCGCCGGGCTCTCAAGACTGCTGGGTCGGCAGGACCGAACGCATCGAACAGTTCCAGCAGCCGAAGCCTGGCGGTGTTCCGTTCGTCGCCCGATCGTTCCCGGATCACCGAGAGAAGGCGCTGGAACGCTCGCTCGGGGCTGCCGCTGGCAGCTTCGATGTCTGCTGCAGCGAGGATTGAATCGAGGTCGTCCGGAGACGTCTGTAACGAGGTCAAGACGGCTTGCGGGTCGGCGGAGGTCACCCGCGTGAACATGCGGGCCATGGCTCGCCCGGCGGTCGCCTCGGCGTCGCCAGGGGTGGTGGCGAGGATCTTCTCGAACTCGGCGACGGCGGTGCCGTACTGCTCCTGCTCCATTGCGTCGTACGCCGCCGCGTACTTCGGGTCGACCGCGGGTTCGTCGGCACCTGCAGCAGCCTCGGAGCCGGCCACGGGCTGGGCCCGGCCGACGACGCCGTGTTGAGCGGCCAGCCGCAGCAACTCGCTGATGTACGCCCCGGCTTCGGCCTTGGACAACGTGCCCTGCCACAAGGGCACCAATTGGCCGCTCACGACACCGACGACGGTCGGCACGGCCTGCACCTGGAGTGCCTGGGCAATCTGCGCAGCGGTGTCGACGTTGACGCGGGCCAACAGCCAGCGGCCCTCCCCCTCGGTCGCCAACGCTGCCAGATCAGCGGACACGGCAGCGGCCTCCGGGGCCCGCGGTGAGTAGAACTCGATGACGATCGGGTATCGCAAGGACCCCTGCATGGTCTGGTCGAAGGATGCTGCATCGACCTCGACGACGTATCGCCCCGCCGGGCTCTGCGGCTGGGTGCCGAGCGTGGACAGGTCGATCGCGCCGCGGGCGCCGTGCGATTGAGTCATAGCCTCATTCAACCAGCAACGGACCATGGCAACCGTTCGGCAACCAGCCGCAACTCGGCTCGCATCTCATCCGGCGGGGCTTAGATGCTGGCATGGTTCATGATCGCGCCGGCCAGCCCGCACAGCCCCAAGACCTCATCGATGTCGACGCCGTACTCGGCGCCTACTACGACCTCACGCCCGATCCCGCGAATCCTGACCAGATGGTCGTCTTCGGAACGTCCGGTCATCGCGGCTCGAGCCTCGACGCTGCCTTCAACGAAGCGCACATCGCCGCTACCACCCAAGCCATCGTGGAATACCGCGCTGCGCAGGGCACCACCGGCCCGCTCTACATCGGCAAGGACACCCATGGGTTGTCGCTGCCAGCGTGGAAGACGGCCATCGAGGTGCTCGCGGCCAACGGCATTCACATCCGCGCGGAACACGAAGACGAATACACCCCGACGCCCGCGGTGTCCCGGGCGATCATCGTCTACAACCGGGACAATCCCAACGCACCGCAGGCTGACGGCATCGTCGTCACTCCGTCACACAACCCGCCGCGTGACGGTGGCTTCAAGTACAACCCGCCGAACGGTGGCCCGGCCGACACCGACGCCACCAAGGTCATCGCCGCCAGGGCCAACGAGTTGTTGAGCGACTGGCGCTCGATCAAGCGGATTCCGTACGAGCAAGCAGAAGTCGAGCGCTGGGACTACCGCACTGCCTACTGCCAAGACCTGGTCAACGTCATCAACCTCGACGCGATCCGTTCCGCCGGGGTGCGCATCGGTGCCGACCCCATGGGTGGCGCGTCGGTGCAGTACTGGCAGTACATCTCCGAGAATCTCGGTCTCGATTTGACCGTGGTCAACCCGTTGATCGATCCCGCCTGGCCGTTCATGACGCTGGACCACGACGGCAAGATCCGGATGGACTGCTCGTCGCCGTACGCGATGGCCTCGCTCGTGCAGCAGCGTGACAAGTTCCAGATCGCGACCGGAAACGACGCAGACTCCGACCGTCACGGCATCGTCACTCCTGACGCCGGGCTCATGAATCCGAACCATTACCTCGCCGTCGCGATTCAGTATCTGTACGCCCACCGCGACGGTTGGTCCCTCACCGCCGGCATCGGCAAGACGCTCGTCTCCAGCTCGATGATCGACAAGGTGGCCGCCGAACTCGGCCGCACGCTCGTCGAGGTGCCAGTCGGATTCAAGTGGTTCGTGCCTGGCCTGATCAGCGGCGACATCGGCTTCGGTGGCGAGGAGTCAGCAGGAGCTTCGTTCCTGACCTTGGCCGGCAAGACGTGGACGACCGACAAGGACGGCCTCCTGCTCGACCTGCTCGCGAGCGAGATCCTGGCTGTGACCGGTGAGTCGCCTTCGGCTCTCTACCGCAAGCTCGAGGACAAGTACGGCGCCTCCGCCTATGCCCGCGTGGACGCCCCCGCGACCCGCGAGCAGAAGGCCAAGCTGAGCAAGCTGTCGCCCGAGGACGTCACGGCGACCGAGCTGGCCGGCGAAGCCATCACCGCCAAGCTGACCAACGCACCAGGGAACGGAGCGCCGATCGGGGGCCTCAAGGTGACGACGGAGCACGCGTGGTTCGCCGCCCGCCCGTCCGGCACCGAGAACGTCTACAAGATCTACGCCGAGTCGCTGAAGGGGCCCGAGCACCTGAAGCAAGTGCAAGCAGAAGCCCGCGAGGTCGTGGATTCGGTTCTCGGCTGAGCCTTCTTCCGTACGGCGCCACCACGGACCCGGGTGGCGCCGTACGGCTGTTCTTGCGGCCGGAGCCCAGGGCAGGGAAGCCGTACCCGAACTCAGGTGCCGTCGTCCTCTTCTCGTCCGGCCATGGCCCGGATACCTGCCCGCTGGATGACCCGTTGGATCGTGAGATCGCGCGCATTGGGATCGCCGACGAAACGGATCTCGCGCAGTCCTTGGTCTTGGGCCGCCGACTCGAAGGTCAAGTGCCCGTAGTTCAAGATGTTGCCGATGAACGGCTGATAGACCGACACGTCGAGGATTCGCGCCAGCGGCATGGTCGCGACGTGTCGCTGGAAGACCCCGTTGACGCGGAACACCCGCATGTTCGTGATGACGAAGCGATCCATGAACCGCTCGTGGGCCTGATAGGTGCCCCGTCCGGCCAGGAAGAGACCGCCGACGAGTGGCAGCAGCCAGATCTCGAAGAACCACGCCATGGACAGGACCAGCACGATCCCCAGGAAGACCTGGGCGACGGGCCACACCATCGTGACGGGATGTTTCACGACTTCGTCGACGACGTATTCACCTTCCGAGCGCAGCAGGTGCCGATCGATGTCGGGGTCGAAGAAGCTGGTGCGGCGAACGTCGCGCCCGTCAACGCGCGGCGAGTGCGGTGAAGAAACGGATGATCGCATCGAACGCACCGATAAAGGTCTTCACGGCAGCAGCGGCCTGCTCGGGCCTCGTGAACAGGTAGAACAGGACGAAGGCGACGACCAAGATCCACAGCACTTTCTTGACGTAGTTCATCTCGCCTCCTCTCCTGTGGGTGCCACGTCTATCCTGCCGGAGATCCTCGGGGTGACGGTGCAGCGGGTGCGCGTGTCGCGGAGGCGGTTCGCCAAGTGTCCTGGTCGTCGGCTTGAAAAGAACGTTCGCCCCGGCCGCTCCCGCGCCGAGGTCGTGTGGAAACATGACTGCATGAACAAGGATCTGTTTGTCTGCATTGATCATGTTGGCCTGGCCGTACCCAATCTCGACGATGCGATCAAGTTCCACACCGAGGTGCTGGGCTGGCGCGTGCTGCACCGCGAAACCAACGAGGAGCAGGGTGTCGAAGAGGCCATGCTCGGCACCGGTGAGCAGGGCGTGGAGAACGCCCAGATCCAGCTTCTGGCGCCTTTGTCGCCCGAGTCGACGATCGGCAAGTACCTCGCCAAGAACGGCGCGGGCATCCAGCAGCTGGCGTACCGGGTCGCTGACATCGACGCCGTCTCCGAGGCTTTGAAGGCCGGAGGGGTACGGCTTCTCTACCCGGAGCCGAAGATCGGCACGGGCGGTTCCCGGATCCAGTTCGCTCATCCGAAGGACACGGGCGGCGTCCTGCTCGAGATCGTGGAGCCGGCTCACTGACCCGGTAACCTTTCGTCGGTGAATCCCGGGGGGCCAACGCAAGGGAGGACAGCCTCGATGGAAGACGACGATGGCGAAGTGACGGGCCTCAACCTGTTCCACGAGAGGGCGACGGCGGTCGGGGGATTCCCCAATGCCGTGCTCGGCTACGAGAAGCAGGCAGTGGACCAGTACCTGCGTCAACTCGAGGTGCAGATCGTCGAGTTAAGGCGCACCGTGCGGCGTCAGGCCAACGAACTCAGCGACACCAAGGCCAAGGTGAGACAAACCGACCTCGGCCAACTCACCGGTCACGCGGCCCAGTTGCTGTCGTCGGCGGAGTCCCAGTCGGAGCAGGTCACGTTGTCGGCGTCGCTGGCCGCACAGTCGATCCGCGACGGCGCAACGCGTGAGGCAGAGCAGATCCGCGCGGCCGGGCAGCAAGAGGCAGACGACCTGCGAGCCACGGCCATCGCGACGACTCGGCGCCTTCGCGATCGGCAGCAGACGGAACTCGACGGGCTCTTGGCAGCCGCTCGCGAAGAGGCGAACCAAGCGGTCGTCGCGGGTCGCCGCCACGGTGAGGCCATCGCGCGGCAGGCGCAGCACGAAGCTGCCTCTTTGCTGGCGAGCGCTGAGCACGACGCGGCTTCCCTCCGCGCCAAGGCCCAGCAGGACGCCGCAGCCACGACGGCCAGAGCTCACGAGGAGGCCGCCGGGATTCGTAGCGCGGCGCAGGTGGCAGCCGACGAGATCAGGGCTGCCGCGGAGCGGGACCGCGAAGCGACGATCGCCGCAGCCAAGTCGTCGATGGAAGAGCTGAACGCGAAGGCCTCGGCGCTCCTCGAAGAATCCACTTCTCATCACGCCGAATCCGCACAACGGTTGAAGGACGAGGCGCAGGCTGCGGCGAAGATTCGGAGCGACGCGGGCTCAGAAGCCGAACAGATGCGGATCCAGACGGTGCGCGAAGCTGAACAGCACCTGACCGCCACGCGCGCCGCTGCGGCGCACCTACGGGCACGTTTGGAGGCCGAGGCCGAACGTCGCAAGGCGGCCCTGGTGCGAGATATCGACGCATTGGTGAAGCGCAAGCAAGCCTTGGGACAGCAACTGGAGAACATCGCCTCGATGGGGGCCTCCGCGCTCGACGACCATCCCGATCCTGACGAAGCGTGGCCGACTGCGATATTCCCCACGGACGATTCGCTCAAGGCCACCTTGATCATGCCGGCCGTCGACGGCGGGGACGGCGGTGCCAGCATGACCACGGATGGGGCGACCGCAGCCTCGGAGGATTCCGAGGCGACGGTCAGCCCCGGGACACCGGATCGATCGGAGACCGAACCGATCGACGAGGACGCAGGCCTCGGGTCTGCACAGTCCCCGGGATCTGCTACCTCTGGTACCACACCGGAATCGGCGACCACCCCAGGCTCTGCAGCAACGCCGCAGTCGGGTTCGTCACCCGAATCCACGACCACGCCGCCATCGGCTTCGTCACCGGCGTCGGCCGACGAGGAAGACCCTGATCGAACCGTCATCCGCCCATCGGAGCATTCGTGAGCGACGACCAGGGATCACCGAGAGACGGACCCTCCGAGGCAACGGCCGGCCCGTCACCGGTCGTGTCAGACGGCGATGCCGTACCACCTGCATCGGAGCCTGACGCCCGCACCACGACCCCGGCGCGTTCCTCGTTCACCCGGTGGCTCCGCTCGACCGTGACCCGGCCCGACGCCACGCCGCGCGCCGCCGTACCGCCTCAGGCACCCCCGCTGCCCACGGATTCCGGCCGTGACTTGGCTCGTCACACTCCTTTTTCCTTCGGCTTCTTCGCCACTCTCGGCGGCATCACGGCGTTCGCCCTGGCCTATTCGATCGTCTCCCTGAAAGCGATCATCCTGCTGATAGTCGTCTCGCTGTACCTCGCGCTCGGCCTGAGCCCACTCGTGCAGTGGCTCGTTGATCGGGGCGTCAAGCGGCCCCTGTCAGTCGCGATCGTCGTGGTGGGCGGTCTGGCCCTCGGTGCGCTGGGAACGACCGCGCTGACCCCGGTGCTCACCGAACAGGCGCGGGTGCTCTACCGGAACGCGCCTGCCTACATCCAGAACCTCCGCGAGAATCCCCAACTGGCCGAGCTGGACGCGAAGTACCACTTCATCGAGAAGATCACCGGCGCGCTCACGACGACCGACTGGCTCAACAACGCCTTCGGTGGGCTGCTCGGAGCCGGCATGTACCTGGCCAACGCCTTGTTCTCGATCATCGTGACGCTGGTCCTCACGATCTACTTCCTCGCCTCACTGGAGACGATCAAGCACACGATCTACCAGTTGTCACCGGCGTCGAAGCGATCCCGGGCCCGCTACATCGCCGACCAGGTCTTCAGCCGAATCGGTGGGTACCTGACCGGCATGTTCATCGTCGTCACGATCGCAGCGACCTGCGCGTTCGTGTTCCTGTTGGTCATCGGTTTGGGCCAGTACGCCCTCGCGCTCGCCTTCGTGGTGGCCTTGTTCGCGTTCATTCCGCTGGTCGGCTCGACGCTGTCGATGATCGTGGTGTCGATGGTCGCGTTCTCCCAGAGCACGACGCTGGGGATCGTCTGCATCGTCTACTTCCTGGTGTACCAGCAGTTCGACGCCTACGTGATCCAGCCCCGCGTGATGTCTCAGCAGGTCAACGTGCCGGGCGCCGTCGTGATCGTGGCGGCCTTGGCCGGCGGCACCACGATCGGCATCGTCGGCGCGATCATCGCGATCCCGACCGCCGCCGCGATCCTGTTGCTCTATCGCGAGATCGTCCTGCCCACTCTCGACTCGAGATAGGGCCCGGAGGCGGGTGTTGCCGTACCCGCTAGAACAGTCGGTCGGCCGCGTCGTCGAGTCCGCGCAACGTGTCGTAGTCGATGACCACCACCCCGATTCCCCGGTCTGCGGCGAGCACACGAGCCTGCTGTTTGACCTGCTGGGCTGCGAGAACGCCGGTCAGGCGTGCGAACCGTGGCTCCCGGCGCATGAGGTCAAGGTACCGGGTGAGCTGTTCGACACCGTCGATCTCCCCTCGGCGTTTGACTTCGACCGCGACGTATCCCCCGTCTGCATCCCGACAGACCAGGTCGACCGGCCCGATCGGCGTGTAGTACTCCCGCTGCACCAGCGTCCACCCGGGACCCAAGGCCCGCGGATTCTCGGCGAGCAGCGCTTGCAGGTGCTTCTCGACCCCGTCCTTACGCAGCCCAGGATCCACCCCGAGTTCGTGAGACGAGTCGTGCAGGATCTCGGCGATCGCGATCTGCAGCGTGTCCCCGTCGCCGTTCTTGACTTCCCACACCTGCTGCAGCTCGTGGTCGACGTCGTCGGTGGTCGCGGCCAGGTCCTCGGGAGCCGGCTGGATCGTCAGAGTGCAGGGTGAACTCATCCAGTTCAATGGCTTGTACGCCCTGTCGTCGGCGTGGATCGACACCGACCCGTCGGCCTTGACGACGATCAGCCGTGGGGCCATCGGGAGGTGGGCCGTCAACTTTCCGGCGTAGTCCACCTGACACCGAGCAATCAGCAGTCGCACCGAGCCAACCTAGCGTGAGGATCGGCACCGGTAGTCTCGGGTCATGGCCAGGCGTCCGAGCAAACACCTCCGCCCGGCCCGTCCGTTGTCTTCCGGTCACGCTTCCGACACGGTCAAGACAGACGGTCGTTGGCTGGTCAGGCGGGTGCCGGGAGCGGGGGCGGTCAAGCCGTACGTCTGCCCTGGTTGTCACCGCGAGATCCAGCCGGGTACGCCACACGTCGTGACCTGGCCGAGCGTGCCGTCGCTGTTCAGCGAGCGGGCCGTGGACGAACGGCGCCACTGGCACAGCGCGTGTTGGGAGCGACGCCCATGACGCTCGCCGTCACCCGGACCGGGCGGGGCCGGCCTTCGTACGTCTTCTTGCACGGTCTGCTCGGCCAAGGGAAGAACTGGGCGACGATCGCCAAAGCGCTCGAACCGGCCGCGTCGTTGCTCGTCGACCTGCCCGACCACGGCCGGTCGTCGTGGAGTGAGCGGGTGTCGTACGGCTCGATGGCGGCCGAGGTCGCGCATCTGATCGACGTGTCCGGTACGGAGCCGATCACGCTCGTCGGTCACTCGATGGGGGGCAAGGTCGCGATGCGAGTGGCCCTCGACCACCGGGATCGGGTGGCCCGGCTGGTCGTCGTGGACATCGCCCCGGCCGCCAGCGCGGTCAAGGAATTCCGTACCTACGTGGACGCGATGGACGCCATCGACCTCGACCGCCTCGGCAGTCGCGGCGATGCGGACGCGCAGTTGGTGTCCGTCGCGCCCGACTCCCGTACCAGGGGTTTCCTGCTCCAAAGCCTGCACCGGGAGGCGTCCGGCTGGCGCTGGGCTCCGAACCTCGCCGGGCTGCGGGCAGGGCTGGACGAGATCGGCAGCTGGAACCCGGGGCCCGCACTGCCGTACCCAGGCCCCGTCCTCTGGATCGCCGGGGCCGAGTCGCCGTACATCCGTCCTGAACACATGGACCCGATGCGGGTGTTGTTTCCCCGTGTCCGGCTGGTCACCGTGAAGGAGGCCGGGCACTGGGTGCACGCCGATCGACCGGCAGTCGTCGCCGATGTCATTCGTCAGTTTGTGGCCTTGACCCCGCTCGATCCTGCGTAGCTGGGTTCGCAGACCCGGAGTCAGCCCAACGTGACCGACACGATCCGAGCCTCGTTGTTCGGTGTGCCCGTGCCGTCGGGGTTCTTGCCGTTCTGACCCTCCACCGCGATCCGGTTGAGGACGCCGAGGCCGGCCGCGTCGATCTTGCCGAACGCCGTGTAGCGCGGCGGCAGGTTCGAATCCTGGTAGACGAAGAAAAACTGGGATCCGTTCGTGTCCGGGCCAGAGTTGGCCATCGCGATCGTGCCGGCCGGGTACGTGTCGGTCGGGTAGATCTCGTCGGCGTAGGTGTAGCCGGGTCCGCCGCGGCCGGTGCCGGTGGGATCGCCGCACTGCAGCATGAACAGCCCACGGCTGTCGCTGAGCCGATGGCACTGCGTGTTGTCGTAGAACTTCTGCTGCACCAGCGAAAGGAACGAGTTCACCGTGCACGGCGTCTTGGCGCGATCCATCGTGATGGTGACCGGGCCCTGGTTGGTCTGGAACGTGGCGGTCACGGTGCCGGTCGCCGCGACGTTGTCGGCGGGCGGTGGGTCGACCGGGCGAGCGGGGTTGGATGTCGTGGTGTAGGTGCAGTTCGTCGTACCTGGCGATGCGCTGGGCCGTGCCCTGGACGGATTCGCGGTGGGGGTGCCGACCGGCGCCAACACCGAACGGCTGGTTGACGGGCTCGAGGCGGCCGACGGGGTGGGCGCGCCTTTCGCGCAGCCGGCCAGAGTCAGCGCGAGTACGGCACAGAGGACAAAGACACGGGGAAGCACCCGCCCAGCGTGCCACTAGTGTGGGCGGCATGGTTCATCTGACACGCATCTACACGCGCACTGGTGACGGAGGTGCGACGCGGCTGGTCGACAACTCGGTGGCGCGCAAGACCGACCCGCGGGTGGAGGCCTACGGCGATGTCGACGAGTTGAACTCGATGATCGGCCTGGCGGTCGCGTCCGGGGGGCTCGACGACGACGTGGTCGAACACTTGACGCTGATCCAGAACGAGCTTTTCGACCTGGGCTCCGACCTCGCGAATCCCCTCGTCGCCGAGCCTCGGTGGGAACCATTGCGGATCGTCCAGACGTCGATCGACCGGCTCGAGGCCTGGTGCGACGAACACGGCGCCGACCTGGAATCCCTTCGCTCGTTCGTTTTGCCGGGCGGAACAGTCGGATCTGCGCATCTCCATCTGGCACGTACGATCTGCCGTCGCGCCGAGCGCCGAGCTTGGACCGCCGTGGAGACGTACGGCACTGAGATCGGTCAGGAGGGAAGTCCGGGAGGGGTGAATTCGCTGGCTGTGACGTACCTCAACCGCTTGTCCGACCTGCTGTTCATTCTGTCCCGGGTCGCGAACCGGACGGTCGGCGACGTGCTGTGGGTTCCGGGGAAGGACCGGATCGTCGTCGGGGAGTAGCGCCGCAGCGACCAAGGAACGTCTGGAGGTACGGCCCGGCAGTACGGCGGATCACCGGTCGGCCGTCATGCCCCCCCATGGACGCTGACGGAAAGCGAGACCCCCCGCTGGCTGATCGGTGCTCCCCGATAGCCTGTGCTCCGGCGC
>JBDHZQ010000033.1:0-22916 GCA_039811945.1 Propionibacteriaceae bacterium | reverse complement strand
CTGAAGGGGCTCCCCTGTCCAAGGAACGAGGGTCCGCCTGTGGCCATCCGTGGGCACGCCGGGCCAAGACTCCCGGACGCCTATTGCACGTTTATTGCACGAATGCGATTGGTATAGGTATTGCTGGAACGTAAGCCTTAGTCAGAACCTACTAGCATTGGTGGAGCTAAGGGGATTCGAACCCCTGACCTTCTCATTGCGAACGAGACGCGCTACCAACTGCGCCATAGCCCCTTGCGGGGACCAAAGCTACCACACGCCGGCGGGCTCGATCACGGCCGCGCACGAGGCGCCTGGGCCTACTCACCCACCGCCCGGCGGTGATCGGCGACATCGTCGAGTCCGGCGTCGGCGGTCACCGGTACTCGTGAAGCCGGGGCGGCAGGGGCCGAGAGATCGATCGTACGGACAGTCCGTTGCGCCAGCGGCTTCGACACGTACGTGCTTGTCGTGACGGGAATGGGCTCCCAGAGACTCATCACGGGAACCGGACCGGAGATCTCCACCGACAACTCGTAATCCTCGACCTCAGCATCAGGGAGCTCCATGGGCTCCCCCACCACGATCGCAACGGTCGCTTCGTCGTCGGCGAGGTCGATCGATGCCAGCCGCGAGCGCAACTGGCGGTGCATCCGTACCACCGAAACTCGCGCCACGCCCAACCAGAGGGCCAACACCCCCGCGGCCACGATCGGCGCCCACCACAACGTCAGCCCTAACCCGGTCGTCACTGACAACCCGACCACCGACACCACCAGCACGAGCAGCACATTCCGCCGCCGTCGCGCGGCGGTCTGGGCTGCTCGCCGTACCTCCCGACGCCCAGCCGCGCGGGTCAACGGCGTAGCCACCGCCACATCGGACCAGTCAGGTTCCAGATCCAACGTCTCTTCGCCGGACTGCAGCAGCTTCGCATCCCGCGTGAAGGAGAGGGTCGGATTGTGCTCCTCGTCGACCGGCGTCTGGTCACGGTGGCTCAGGTACCACGGGACCAGGTACGCCAACCACGCCGCGACAAGGGCGCCGAAGATCAACCCCGTGGTTCCCATGCGCGTCAGGGTACGGATCCTCAGCCGCTTCTCAGCCGAGCCACGCCGTGGCTGTGCCAACTGGCTCCAATAGAGCTCTCCGAACGGGTGACACAACCGACCCAACACTGTAGATGCGCACTCGATGATCAATCTGACCGAAATAGGCGGACTTTGATCATCGAATGCGCATCTACAGTGTTGGGGCCGCGCAGACCTCACCGGGCGGTGCTCGACAGAAGGCTCGCGCTGGACACTGCCACCGGTCTGGAACTCGCAGCCCGTCGATCGCCGGATCTCCTCGCAAACAGGCCCTTCACTCGCGCCGTCGCATCGTCGCGCGAGGGGCGTCGGGGATTCATCGTTGACGCTTTGATCCGAACGTTGGTTCATCACGACTCTTAGCACCTCCGTCGCCAGCGCCCCTCGCCCGCTCCACGATGCCGCTCGTCACCCCACGCACCGAGTGGATGGACCTGCGGGCCCCTCACCGGCCCCCCGACCGCCGCGACTCCCCCCGGCCCAGGCCCGTCCCTCGCCGAGTCGCAGCAGCTCCGCAGGCGAGCGCCCCTGACCACTCCACGATGCCGCTCGTCGCCCACTCAGTCGCCGAGTCGGGGCACCTCGGCCGGCAAGCGCCGCCACAATCCGCCCGGCACGTCCTCGCGATGGAGGGCGAAGCACTCATGGTCGCGCCAGTCGCCGTCGATGTGGAGATACCTCGCGCGACTGCCCTCGTATCTGAAGCCCAACTTCTCGACCACCCTCAAGGAGGGCCCATTCTCCGGCCGGATCGCGATGTCGATGCGGTGCAAACCCACCACCCTGAAGCAATAGTCACTGGCTAGTGCGACCGCGGTCGGCGTCACTCCCCGCCCTGCCCATCGCTGGTCGATCCAATACCCGATGCTCCCCCAGCTCGCCGCACCGTGCTGAATCCCCGACACGGTCAATTGCCCGGCCATGACCGGCGCTTCACCGTCTCGCACCCACACCAGCCACGGCAGCATCCGCCCCGCGCGGGCTTCGCGTCTGTAGGTCGACACCATCGCCGTGTACGTCATTGGTGGTCCCACCGCCCCTGGCGGGGTAGTCGCGTCCCACGGCTGCAACCACGATCGATTGCGGGAACGGATCCCTTCCCAGCCACGGATATCCCGATGCCTGAAGGGGGCGAGGGTCACGCCCCGAAAGGACACCGACACCGGCCAGCGATGCCTCTCGGGGAACCTGGGTTCCTCACTCATGATCACCGCCGGCCAGTTGTGACACCGCATGTGGCAGCACGTCGGCGAGCACGGCCAGTCCGTCGTTCACCCCTCCTGCCGACCCGGGCAGGTTCACCACCAGAGTTCGACCGGCGACACCACACAGTCCACGACTGAGTACGGCACTGCTCACCCCATGCGTATAGCCGTAGGCCGCAATAGCAGCAGCGAGGGCCGGCAACTCGCGATCCAACAGCGGCTTCGTCACCTCCGGGGTCAGGTCACGAGGCGCCAGACCCGTACCTCCGGTCGTGACCACCACCTGGGCCCCTGCCTTCACGGCATCCTGGATCGCCTGGCCGACCGGATCCCCGTCAGCCACCACGACGGCGTCGCCGACCTCGAAGCCGATGGCCCGCAGCCCCTCGACCGCCAGCGGACCCGATCTGTCGGAGTACTCCCCTGCCGCGGCTCGATCCGATGCCGTCACGACGACGGCCCGGCCGAGGTTCACGGTGGTCCCTCGCGCCAATCGCCCGAACGGCCACCCGACTTGGCGATCACCCGGATATCGGTCACTCGAGCGTGCTTGTCGACGGCCTTCACCATGTCGACCAAGGCCAATGCGCCACACGACACCGCGGTCAGCGCTTCCATCTCGACGCCGGTCTGGCCCGCGGTCCGTACCTTCGCCCAGATCTCGACCCCCGCGTCGACGACCGTCAGCCGTACGTCCACGCCCGTCAGCAGCAAGGGATGGCACAACGGAATGATCGTGGGGGTGAGCTTGGCGCCCTGAATCCCGGCGATCCGCGCGACGGCCAAGGCATCTCCCTTGGGCAGAGCGTCGTCGCGAAGGGCGGCCACACAGGCCGGGCTCAGCGCCACGAACGCTGCAGCCTCGGCTTCCCGTACCGAGACCGCCTTGCCCGACACGTCGACCATCCGGGCCTCGCCGGCGGAGTTCAGGTGGGGCAGTTCACTCATCGAGGAGCCAGACCCGAACTTGGTCGCCGGCACCGACGAACTCGACGTCCGGCCCGAGCAAGACGAGGGCATTCGCCTTCGGCAGGTCACCGAGCAGATGCGATGAGTGGCCACCGACGAGCGACACCATGCGCCCAGCCGGGGTCTCGCTCACGACCCCGCGCCCCAACTGCAACACACCGAGCTTCGACGCCATGGCGACGTCGGCGGTGGCTTCGACGGCCTGCCGGACGTACGGCTGCACGCCCATCAGCTTGCGAATCACCGGCCTGACGAACGCCTCGAACGAGACGAAAGCGCTCACCGGGTTGCCCGGCAGCATGAGAATCGGGATCTCGTCCTCGCTGATCAGGCCGACCCCCTGCGGCTTGCCCGGCTGCATCGCCACCTGAGTGAAATCGCACGGGCCCAGACCCGGAACGACCTGCTTGACGATGTCGAAATCGCCCACGCTCACCCCACCGGTCGTCACGATCAGGTCGGCGCGGATCAGTTGGTCGGCGATGACCTGTCGCAGGGTGGCCTGGTCGTCACCGACGTGGTTCACGCGCCAGACTTGGGCGCCTACCGCCTTGGCGGCGGCGGCGATCATGAACGAGTTCGAGTCGTACAGCTGGCCCGGATTCACCCGTTGCCCCGGTTCGACCAACTCGGAGCCGGTCGAGATCACGACCACGCGGGGGCGTGGCCGTACGAGCACTTTGTCGACACCCACCGCCGCCAGGAGACCCACGTGGCGCGGGTCGAGTGCCGTACCCCGCTGCAGCACGACGTCGCCGACCTTCACGTCGGATGCCCGGTAACGCACGTTCTGACCCGGGAGCGCGCCCAGTTCGATCGACACCTCACGCTCGCCGCGATCGGTGTATTCGTACGGCACGACCGTGTCTGCGCCCGCGGGGAGTGGCGCTCCCGTCATGATCTTGCGGGCCGTTCCCGGCGGAAGCGGACCGCTCGTGTCTCCTGCCGCGATCACCCCGTCGACGGGCAGTTTGACCGGCTTCGCCGCGTTCGCGACGGCGATGTCAGCGCTCCTGACCGCGTACCCGTCCATCGCGGAATTGTCGAACCCCGGCAGGTCGATCGACGACCGGATCTCCTCGGCGACCCTCAGGCCCAACGCTTCGATCAGCGCCATGCCGAAGGGTTGGAGCGGCTGCACGAGTTCGAGCACGAAATCCCGCTGATCGGCGAGGCTGCGGCGCCCCGACGCGTCGGCGGCCGGTGGGTCGATCGGGAGCCGCCGAGGCTCCGGCTCGGGCACGGGTTCGGGGTGCTTGCGACGGAACAGCGGCATGGTCCATACGATAAGTCAATGGCACCCAATGGCCTGTCAGGACGCTCCCGCCACCCGGGCAAGACCGCCGTACGTCAACGCGTCTCGACCGCACGCGCCTCCCGTTCGACCACGCAACGAGCCGCCGACGATCATGCGCGTACGGACCTGGTGCTCGCCGCCCTCGGCCCCTGGCCTCCCGAACTCGTCGCCCTCTACTGCTCGGTTCCGCCCGAACCCGACACCACTCGGCTCGTCGAGGAACTGGCCAGGGCCGGCGTCGGTGTGCTCCTGCCGGTGCTCGGGCCGTACCCCGACGGCATCCCCCGCCGCGAACCCGACTGGGCGCTCTATACGGGGCCTGAGCACATGCGAGCGGGCCTATGGGGAATTCCTGAGCCCACGTCGCCCTCCCTCGGCGCCCGTGCCCTGGAACGGGCCGGTCTGGTGCTCCTGCCGGGCGTAGCGGCGACGGCGACGGGGGTACGGCTGGGCCTCGGCGGAGGCTGGTACGACCGAGCCCTCCTCCATGCTCGCGCCGACGCGCCGCGCTGGCTGCTGCTCAACTCCGACGAGATCGTCGACGCCCTCCCGACCGATCCGTGGGACCAACCGGTCACCTCGATCGTCACCGAGCAGGGGTGGGTCGACTGTCACGAGGCAGTGATATCGCCGCCTGAGTGAAGGATTGAGGCCCGATCGGAATGAGAGGCCACCTCTGCGGCGTTGCAAGCTGCGTAGAATCTGGCCGCGACCTTGGCGGCCCACCCACGAACCTCGGAGGACAAACTCGATGCCCACCTACCAGTACCGCTGCACCGAATGCGGAAACGAACTGGAGGCTGTGCAGAAGTTCACCGATCCCGCGCTGACGGTGTGCCCCGACTGCGAGGGCCCCCTGCGCAAGGTCTACTCAGCGGTCGGCGTGGTGTTCAAGGGGTCGGGCTTCTACGCGACCGACAACCGCACCAAGGGCAAGTCCGTTGCGGCGAAGCCGGCTTCCTCGGACAGCTCGTCGTCAGGTGGGGATTCGGGTACGGCCAAACCTTCCTCGGGCGGGCCCTCCTCGGGCGAGTCGAAGCCAGGGTCGGCTTCGGTCAAGGCGACACCGGCGGCCTGAACGTCGAGACCCGAGGTCTCGCATCCAACGCACATCGTCGGCTTCGGTCGACGCGACACCGGCGGCCAGGGCCGGATCGAGTCCGCCGGCCGTGGCCGCACCGGTCCGTCCGCCGAGCCGTCCACAACCACCCTGGGCTGAAAAGTGGTCTGTGGATCACTGACAATCGGCGGCTGGCTCGGCCCATTGTCTGGGCATGAACCTTCTCACCCGCCTCGCCGCGACCTTGCGGTGGCACCGACGACCCGTTGCGGCGCTGCTCGCCGCGCTGCTCGTGTGGGTCACACTCGCCGTGCTGACCAGCAGTAGAGCCCAGGACACGGCATCGGTCCTGGTGGCCGCCCGCCTGGTGCCAGCTGGAACCATGCTGGCCAAGGACGACGTTCGGGTCTCCTCCCTACCCAAGGACGCGGTCCCCGAGGGAGCCCTCACCTCGGTCGACCGGGCGGTCGGTCACGTCGTCGGCTCGGGGCTGCGACCCGGCCAGATGTTGACCGACCTGAGTCTGGTGGCCGGCGGGCCGCCCGAGGGCCGCCTCGTCGTGGGCGTGAAGGTCTCGGACCCCGACATGGCGCGTTTGGCTCCGCCGGGCACGCGGGTGACCCTGTACGGCGCTGCCTCCGTCGATCCGGTGGTCTCCCACGTGCTCGTGGTCGCGGTGCCGGCGGGTACGGCTGATGCCTTCGGCACGAGTTCTCGAGTGGGCATGATCATGGTCGACGTCAGCCCCGCCGAAGCCGGCGCCCTCGCTCGTGCGATGGCGTCGTCGTCTCTCACCGTTGCCATCGGGTGAGAAACCACGAACACCGGCAGGGATCCGCGTCTCACGTTCGCGGCCCGACACGCAGACCGCGGAGTTCATGGTAGGGCCAGGGGATCCTCATCCGCTCGGCCGCTGCTACATCGATACGGCTAGGGGCGATAGTCTGCGCTCTTATCATGTCCGCAACCTCAACCAACGCGAAACGCCAACAGTTGCAGATAATGGATCGTTCAACACGCCGTTGTGAGTATGAGGTACCCACAGAAACTTGATACCGTTCTGCACCGCAGCCCCACGCCCCCCGGAGGGGGCACTGCAAGCTAGAAGGGGAGTCCACGTGAAGGGCTTCAAAGATTTCCTGTTCCGCGGCAACCTGATCGAGCTCGCGGTCGCTTTCATCATCGGTGGCGCTTTCGCGAAGGTGGTCGAGGCGTTCACCAAGATCATCATCGAGCTGCTGGCCAAGGCCGGCGGCGCCCCCAACTTCGACAGCTGGGCCCCGGCGGGCCTGACCTCGGTCGGCCCGTTCCTCACCGTTCTGGTGTCGTTTGTGATCCTGGCCTTCGTCGTGTACTTCGCCCTGGTGAAGCCGTACGAGACCATCCGCGATCGCATGAAGAAGGACGAGGATCCCGCCGCTCCCACGAGCGAGGAACTCCTCACCGAAATCCGCGACCTGCTCGCCAAGCGCTGAATCACAGCACCACACAGGCCCCCGGGAAACCGGGGGCCTGTTGGCGTTCTGGGACGCTTTACTGACGGTCACCGACGTGACCGCCCAGGATCCAGAAGACAACCGGGAGCAGGGCACGACGCCGTGGATGACGACCGGGTCACCGACGTGACCGCACTGGGGCCAGCAAGACAACCCTCACCAGTGCGGCGGTACGTCCGCGAGGAGCCGCGTCTCGTCGGAATCGAGAGTCGACCTCGAGGACGGCGCACGGTGTTCGATCGAGACACCCAGTGACTCCACGATCTCGCCCATCACCGCATGCCACCGTGCGGCGCCCGCAGCTTTGACCACCTGCGGCGCAACCGGGAATGGCCATGATTCGCCATGATCGAGTCGCTGGCGCGCGACCGACGCGATCCGGGTCTTGGGCCAGCCCGTCCCGTCCAAGGCCGCGAGGATCGACTCAGGTGTCGGTGGTTCCACATCGATCTCGACCGCCTGCCCAAGGAGGGCGTACGACACGTGCGTCGCCCAGGGGAACGTGGTGTTCACGGGGGAAGCGTAGGGGTGAGAAGACAGAAGAGGAGAGCGGCGCCGATTGATGGGCTGTAAGCCGTCTACCCACCCCCAGGAGACATCAACAGTCAGCGCCGCTCTCCGTTGAGTAACTGTATGCCACGATCAATCGTCAGACAAGACGAAGTGAGAAGTGTCCCATCATGACGCGGGCGACACGATTTTCGAGTACAAGCAGTCCTCGCATGCGTCTCCCGAACGGCATCGAGCGGGTGGTCCGCTTGGGATCCACCCGCTCGATACACGCTTCGCTCCGGCTTAGCCGCCCCAGACCTCGAACTCGGCGAGACCGACGCTGTACGTCGAACCGCTCACACTCGTGACCGTGAGCCGTACCCAGGTGATGGTCCTCGACGAGAACGTGATCGTCGTCGCTGCGCCCGAGTTGGTCAGCAGGCCCACCGGAACACTGCTGCCGTCGGAGAACGTCAACGTGCCGCCCATGATCTGGTCGTCGCTGTTCGGCCGGTCGTACAAGACGACCTTGTTCACCGTCCGTGCCGACGTCCAGTTGAGCTGGATCCAGCTCCCGGTCTTGCCGGCGACCGTCGACCACTCCTTGGTGTAGTCGGTCGGATACCCCTGGGCCACACCGTCGATCGCCTTTGCCGCAGTCTGTCCGGTCGACGTGTTCTCCGACGAGGCCGTCGCGGTCGCGGTCCGCGCCACGTTCGTGCTCGTCGACGGCGGGCTCACCACCGTGACGGTCACCGACGCGCTGGCCGACTTGGTGCCGTCGGACACCGTCAACTGGAACACCAGCGTGCCCGTCGCGGAGGGCGTGAACTGCGGCTTGGCCGTGTTCGCACCGATCAGGCTCACGGTGGTTCCGCTCGTCTGAGTCCAGGTGTAGGTGAGCGGAGCCCCTTCAGGATCGCTCGAGGCCGAGCCGTCCAGCGTCACCACGGTGCCGACCGTGACCGACTGGGCCGGACCGGCGTTCGCCACCGGGGCCTGGTTGACCGGCGGCGTCGTGCCACCGCCTGTCCCCCATGCCTCGAACTCCGCCAGGCCCACGTTGCTCGTCGACGAACTGACTCCGGTGATGTTCAACCTGACGCTCGTCACGGTCTTCGCCGCGAACGTGATCGTCGTCGCTCCCCCGGCGTTGTCGAGCGACTGGACCGGCACCGACGAACCGTCGGAGAACACCAATGTGCCGCTGGTGACCTGGTCGGAGGTGTTCGGACGGTCGTACAGAACGATCTTCGTCAGCGTCACCGGCTGGGCCCACGTCAACTGGATCCAACTGCCGGTCTTGCCGCCGACGGTTGCCCACTCCTTGGTGTAGTCGGCCGGGTAGCCCTGAGCAACACCGTCGATCGCCTTCGCGGCCGTCTGCCCGGTCGACGTGTTCTGCGACGACGCAGTTGCCGTGGCGGTGCGTGCCTGATTCGTCGCGGTCGCGGCGTTCACCGTGATCACCACTGTGTCGGTGCTGGTCAGCGCGGACCCGTCACCGACGGTCAGGTCGAAGGTGTACGTGCCGGTCGCCGTCGGCGTGAACGTGGGCAGTGCGGTCGCCGCGTTCGCCAGCGTCACCGGGGTGCCGGTCGTCTGGGTCCAGGCATACGTCAACGGGTTGCCGTCCGGGTCGGACGACGAACTACCGTTCAGCGTGACCAGCGTGCCGACCGACACGGTCTGATCTGCACCAGCGTTGGCCACCGGCGCCCGGTTCGGCTGGATCACCGTGACGTTGACGGTGTCGGCGCCGGTCAGGGAGCCGTCGGACACCGTCAGCCTGAAGGTGTACGTCCCGCCCACCGTCGGTGTGAACTTCGGCGTCTGGGTCGTCGCGCCTGTCAAGGTCACCGAGGCTGGGCCGGCGGTCTGCGCCCACGAGTACGTCAACGTGTTCCCGTCGGGATCGGAGCCACTGCCACTCAGCGTCACTTGGGTGCCGACGTTGACGGACTGATCCGTCCCGGCGTTGGCCGTCGGTGCCCGGTTCGCCTGCGTGACGTGGATGACGACCTGATCCTTCACCGAGTTGACACCGTCGCTGACGGTCACCTCGAAGGTGTAGTCGCCTGGTGTGCTCGGCGTAAACGTGCGCTTGGCCGGAGCTCCGGTCACGTTCGCCAGCGTGACCGCCGCTGGCGTCGAGCCGACCTGGGCCCACGAGTACGTCAACGTCTGACCCTCGGGATCACTCGAACCCGAGGCGTCGAGCGTCACCAACTGGCCGGTCTGGGCGTTCTGGTCGGTTCCCGCGTTGGCCACCGGCGGCAGGTTCACCGCGGTGGTCACCGTGACGGTGACCTGTGCCTTCGTGGTCACGTTCGAGGTATCGGTCGCAGCGAGTTCGAACACGTACGTGCCAGCCGTCGACGCGACGAACGTGGTCGTCAGCGCGGTCGGCGCCGACAGCGTCATCGCCGGAGTCGCCGGCGAGACCTGCGTCCACTTGTACGTCATCGGGTCGTTGTCGGGATCGCTCGCCGTACCCGTCAAGGTCACCGTCGAACCGGTCGCCACCGACTGGTTGGCACCTGCACTCACGATCGGAGCCCGGTTGGCCGGCTGAACCGTGATCGTCACCGTCGACGGAGCGCTCGACAGGCTGCCGTCGGAGACGGTCAGCGAGAAGGTGTACGTCCCTGCCGCGGTCGGCGTGAACGTCGGGTTCGCGATCGTCGTGCTGCTGAGCGTCTGGGTCGTACCGGCGGTCTGAGTCCAGAGGTACGTCAGCGTGTTCCCGTCAGGATCGGTGCCCGAACCCGCCAATTGCACCGAGTTGGGCAGCTTGACGGTCTGGGCTGGGCCGGCATTGGCCGTCGGTGCCCGGTTCGCCTGGGCCACGGTGACGGTCACGGTCGCGGGGGCGCTGTTCGCCTGCCCGTCGCTGACCACGAGCTGGAACGTGTACGTACCCGCCACGGTCGGGGTGAACGTCCGCTTCGCCGGAGCGCCAGTCACGGCAGCAAGCGTGACCGCCGCGGGCGTCGTACCGACCTGGGTCCAGGTGTACGTCGTGATCGGGTTGCCATCCGGATCGGACGAACCCGTACCGTCGAGGGTGACCTGGATGCCGGTGGTGCCGTTCTGCGCGGTGCCGGCGTTCGCAATGGGAGGCGTGTTCGTCCCCGTGACGTTGATCGTCACGCTGTCGTTGGCGGTGAACGTGCCGTCACCGACGGTCAGGGTGAAGACGTACGTGCCGGCGGAGGTCGCTGTGAAGGTCGGTTTCGCCACTGTCGCGCTCGACAGGGTCGCGGGAGCGGGGCCGGAACTGAGGATCCAGTTGTACGTGGCCGTCTTACCCGACTGCACGGTCGATGCGGAACCGTCCAGGGTCACGGTGGCGCCCTTGGCCACGGTCTGGTCGGGACCGGCGTTGGCCACCGGCGCGACGCCGGCGATGCCGTACACCTCGATCTCGGCGAGACCGACGTTGCCGGTGGAGCCGCTCACGCTGGTCGCGGTGAACTTCAGGCTGGTCGTCGACTTGTCCGGGAACGACACGACGGTCGCACCACCGGCATTGTCCAGGGGCGGAACGGCCACGCTGGTGCCGTCGGAGAACGTCAACGTGCCAGCGGTCACCTGATCGTCAGGGTTGGGACGGTCGTACAAGACCACTTGGCTGATCGTGACCGGGGTCGCCCACGTCAACTGGAGCCAGGACCCGGACTTGCCGCCCACGGTGGCCCATTCCTTGGTGTAGTCCGCCGGGTAGCCGGAGATCACACCGTCCACTGCTTTCGCAGCGGTCTGGCCACTGGACGTGTTCTCGCTCGACGCGGTGACCGTCGTCCCCGTGGCACGGGCGACGTTCGTCGTACCCGCAGCCCTGACGGCAATATTCACCGTGTCGGTCGACGTCTGGCCGTTGTTCGTGACCGACAGCTTGAAGGTGTACATGCCCGTCACCGTCGGGGTAAACGTGGGTTTCACCGCAGATGTGCTGCTCAAGGTCACCGTCGCAGGGCCAGCCGTCTGGCTCCACACGATCGTGCCCGCGCTCGAACCGCTGGCGTCGAGGGTGACCAGAGAACCTGCATTGACCGACTGGTCCGGTCCGGCGACAGCGTTGGCTGCCCCGGGGAAGTACTGGTCTCCTTCGTGGTACATCTTGTTGCCCCAGTAGCCCATTTCGATGCCCTGGAGGTAGTTGTCGTACTGGGCGTACACGTTGAAAGCGTTGGTCTTCTTCGTCAGGTTCGTTCCAGTGACGTTCTGCCCCAGGTTCTGGGTCTTGTAACCGAGGTAGCCGTACAACCACCGCGCTGTCACCAACGAGTTGTTCGCGTCCTGGGCGATGAATGCCGCGGCGTGGTGGTCGGAATGGTCTCCGTCGTCGAAGGAGCCTGCGTAGTCCTGCGTTCGGATGTACGAAGCTCCTTGCCCGGCAGCCAATTGCGCGACGGCGGTCACGAGTTGGGAACTGCTGTAGGACGCTGTGCCGTCGATGGCGTAGATCCGGCTGAGCGAACCCTTCTCGAGCTGCTCCAGGCTGACGTACCCCGTGTTCGCGAAGCCGGTACCGCCCACGTTGCCGTCGGGGATACGCATGAAAACCAACGAGACCTGGGGAGCGGAGTTCAAGGTCCAGCGGGTGATCGGCTGCCCCGGTACTCCTGCGTCACTGCTGGTCCAGGAGTTCGAGACGCCCAGCATGTTGGCGTAGGCGGCGCGCGACCCGTTTTCGCGGGCTTGCACATAGGAAATTCCCCGGCCGGCATCCCCGCCGGTGATGAAGATCGTCTGGAGGCACTTCCCGGCGGCTGCATCGAGCAGGACATCGGGATTGACGAACAGCAGGTCGTCGTCCTGGTGGGCGACCACCTGGGTGGAGCCGCCGGTGCAGGCAGCCCACGCCTTCGGTGCCAGCGTCGGCAGGAAGGTGAGTGCCAACGCGAGTGCTGCCACGATCGAACTGATCCGGGTAAAGGTTTTGCGTTTCATGTCGCCCTCGAAGTCAGGCGCAGCCCCAGGTCAGATCCGCGCGCAAATACCACAGCCGCTGACATTCTGACACGACCCTTGGGGCTGGCGTGTCCCCGGGTCGGTAGTCGGGACCGTTCTCACAGGCGGCGGGCCGCCTCGGCTAGCTCGTGACCTGGACGAAGAAGAACTGAATGTCGGTTGCAGGTCCGGTCGCGATGCCCAATCGAGAGCCTTTGGTCCACACGATTGCAGAGTTCCCGTTGTCGTCGTAGATCCAGTACTGACCGCTCGGCGGGTTGCCAACCGTGCCGCTCTTCAGGAACCGCATGTTCGCGAACTCCTTGCGCGCATCCTCCGCAGCCGCCAACGCTGCGGCCGGGCTCGGCCAGTCCGACTGCCGAAGCTGGATCGTGGCTTGCCCGTTCGTATAGGTGCCTTCTTCGGCCGACTGGGCGCCCTTGCTGGCTTGCGTCGGGTCCGGTCGAACCGTGTCTGCGCCGTACGGCCCGACCGACGACGGTGCCAGGGGCGGCGGAGCCGTCGTGGACGTCTCGGTCGGCGTGCCCGTGGGTACGACGTACGTGGGCTGAGTCCGTGGCGTGAACTCCGGGGTCACTGTCGCCCCGGCCACTACGATGACCGACGGCACCCCGGACGCTGTGGGCGCAGCTCCGGGAGCGGCGAACCCGTTAGTGAGAAAGCCGACCCCGACGACGGTCTGCACGATGCCCAGGCCAACTGCCACGAGCGGCAGGGTGCGCGAGGCCGGTGGCTGCGTCTTCCGGTACGCGACGAAGCCCAGGATCGCGCCGACCGGGCCGACGATCAGGCTCGCGACCAAGGCCCCGATCGTGAGTCGATCGGGCCGCTGTCCGCTCGGGGTGGTGGAGCTCATGGGCCTTCCTTTCGGTGCGCAGCAAGGATACGACCCGTACGACACAACCGCGCCCCCGGCGGATGGACCGGGGGCGCGGTGGCTAGGAGCGGATCGCTACCCGAGTTGGGAGCTGATCCAGCTGTTGCGGCCGTTCAACCAGTTCTTGAGCGAGGTGATCTCCGCCGAGTAGGAGCCCTGGACGTTCTGGAGACCGGGCTCCAGGTTCTGGGTGATGTCCCACTTGGCGAAGTTGGCGTCGGCCGACTTCTGGATGATGGCCCGCTGGGCGTCGACGTAGGCCGGAGCGTTGAGGAACACCGACTTCTTCTCCACCCAGCGCGCCTTGACCGCGGCGGCGAAGCCGGGGTCTTGCATGAGCCGGTTGAACCACGTGGGCGTGTTCTGGTTGGCGTACGTCTGGCTGGTCGTGCTCGCATCCCGCAAATACCACCCCGAGGTGCTGCCCTGGTTCGCCGGGTAGTTCGCCGCGCCCATGCTGGTGTCGAAGTCCCAGATCGGGCCGAAGAACAGCTTGCCGTCACCGGCACCTGCCGCCGAATCACGCTGCTTGTACATGAACACCGAGGTGTACATGTTCGCGTCGAGATTCTTCGTGTACTCCTGCACGAGGTAGAAGTCGACAGCCGAGGCCTGGTCGATGTACTTGCGCCACCCGTTGACCGGGTCGGTGAAGCTGTTGCCCATCAGCACGTTGTCGACGGTGTCGAGGTAGGCACCGATGTAGTTGACCTGTGCCTGTGTGATGCCCTGACCGGTGTTGACGTAGTTCTTGTCGAAGTCGTCGCCCGGCTCGTCGATCGCGACCGTGCCGCTGCTGTTGACGCTGACGTTGTGGTCACCGGAGGCCCGGAAGTCCCACTCCAGCACGTATCCACCCGTGATGTTCGGCTGGCCGTCGTTGACTCCGTTGGCGTTGTTCTTGAGCTCGGGGATCGGGATCCGAGTCGGGTCGATGGCGACCCGCTCGATCAGGCTGTAGGAGCCCTGGTAGACGCCGTTGAGGTACAGATCGACCGGCGCGACCCGCGGGGTCCAGGCCATACCGTTGAGCTGCGAGCCGATATTCATCGCCACGGCCGTGCGCAGCAACGAGCGGTCGTAATGATTGGCGAGGAGAGCCCACTTCTTGCCCGACGGGAAGCCACACAGGGCCGCCTTCTTGTCGAGCGAGAACTTGTACGGCTTCTTGTCCAGCGTCCAGGTGTAGTTACCGCGACCGGACATCTTGGCGAGGGACTCCGCCTGGTTGGGCGTGCAGCCGGCTCCGCCGACGATCGTGACCGTGCCTTCGCGATCGGTCGTCTTGTCGGTGATCGCCACGCTCTCGTTCGTGTTGAGGTACAGCGTCGCGATGCCGGTGTTCTTCGTCTCCTTCGGAGCCGCGTACTTAACCTCAGGCGTGGGGTTGTTCACACCGTTGACCGTGACAATCGCCCGGTAGGAATGGGTGACGTCGTACGGATTGGCAATCGTCACCGTGCCCGCACCGCTCGCGTTGAGCGTGACCGTACCGGCCGTCACCCACGTCGCCGTCGGGTTCTCGTTGGTCATCGTGGTGCCGATCTTCAGCACCTGAAGGGTCGCCACCTTGCCGGCCATGGTCGGGTCATACCCGATCGCGAACACGCCCGACAGTCCCGAGCTGGTCGCAGTCAGCGTGGCCGGGCCGGTCACCGTCACGACGATGGTGTCGGTGGCCGTCTGGCCCTTGCTGTCCTTGACCGTGAGGGTGAAGGTCAACGGTGTCGCGCTCGCCACGGTCGGTGCCGCGAACGTCGGCTTGGCCGCCGTCGGGTTCGTCAGCGTCACCGTGGGCGTTCCGCCGGTCTGGGCCCAGGAGTACGTCACCGCACCTTCTGGGTCGGTCGACTTGGTGCCGTCCAGCGTCACCGTGCCGCTGTTGGAGGCAACGGTCTGGTCAGGTCCGGCATCGGCCGTCGGGGGCCAGTCACCCGAGCCCGCGGGCGCCCCCCAGGCTTCGAACTCGGCCAGGCCGACGTTGTACGTCGTGGTCGAGACGCCGGTCACCGTGAACTTGACCCAGCTCACGTTGCGCGGGCTGAAGGTCACGACCGTCGCCGTACCCGAGTTGGTGAGCGCACCGACCGTCACCGAGCTGCCGTCGGAGAACGTCAGCGTGCCGCTCGTGACCTGGTCGTCGGCGTTGGGGCGGTCGTACAGGACGACCTTGTTGAGCATGACGGGAGCGGCCCAGGTCAACTGGATCCACGTGCCGACCTTGCCGCCGGACGAAGCCCATTCCTTCGTGTAGTCGGTCGGGTAGCCCTGAGCGACACCGTCGATCGCCTTCGCGGCGGTCTGGCCGGAGGCTGTGTTCTCGCTGGACGCAGTGACAGTCGACTTGTTCGCGATGTTCGCGACGACCAGCGGGGCGTCGGTCACAGTGACGGTCACCGTGGCCGCCGAGGACGTCGCGTTCTGCGGATCCTTGACAAGCAGGGAGAAGGTGTACGTCCCGACCGCGGCGGCCGTGAACGTCGGCTTCGCCGTCGTGGTCGAGCTGAGCGTGACAGCCGTACCCGCCGTCTGAGTCCAGGCGTACGTCAACGCCTGACCCTCGGGATCGGATGACGCAGAACCGTCGAGCGTGACGGTGGCGCCCACCGACACGGTGCCGGGCCCGGTCGCCGAAGCTACCGGGGGCTGGTTGGGAGCCGGCGGGTTGACCGTGATGACGACGGTGTCGGTGTTCGAACCGCCGCGACCATCGGACACGGCCAACGAGAACGTCAGGTTGGTGGGGCTGCTCACCGTCGGCGCCGTGAACGACGGGGTCGCGGTGTTCGGGTTGGTCAGGCTGACCGCGGGGCCACCGGACTGCGTCCAGACGTAGGACAGAACGTCCCCGTCGGGATCGGTCGAACCGCTGCCGTTGAGCGTCACCGACGTGGCCGAGTTGACCGTACGGTCAGCGCCGGCGTTGGCGGTCGGGGGGTTGTTGACCGCCGGGGCGGTGGAGCCGTACACCTCGAACTCCGCGAGACCGACGTTGTACGTCGTCGACGAGACAGTGTCGATCGTGAACCGTACCCACTTCACCGTGCGCGGCGTCGCGAACGTGGCCGCGGTCGTCGCCGCACCGGAGTTGGTCAGAGCACCGACACTGACTGCCGTACCCGAGTCGAAGGTCAGAGTCCCCTTGGTGACCTGGTCGTCGGTGTTCGGCCGGTCGTACAGCACGATCCGGTCGACGTACACCGGCGACGGGAAGGTCAACTGGATCCACGACCCGGCCTTGCCGCCGACGGTCGCCCATTCCTTGGTGTAGTCAGCCGGGTAGCCGGACGGGACCCCGTCGACGGCCTTGATCCCGAGCTGACCGGTGGACACGTTCTCCGAGGAGACCGTGACGGTGGCCGTACCACCCAGCGAGACCGAGGCCGCGTGGGCCAGTCCGGCCGGCACCAATGCCGCGAACAGTCCCAAGACGACACTGGCGATCAGGGTCCAAAAGGCCGGCGGCCTCGCCGCACGCATGACCTTGCGACCGTTCATTCGTTTGCCTCCATCCAGGCTCGCCGATCGAGACCACGACCCATCTGATGGATCTCCATCCCCCGGCGATCGATTGACGGGGTGATTCTCACACACCTCTCAGGAATGCCTGACACGCGGGGGCGGATATCCACCGATTGGACAGTCAACGTGTGGTAGAGGTTTCGAAAGTCGGCGGGGCGTCTCCCCAAGTGTGTCCCCGTCGGATCAGGCGCGTGGTCGCCCGTATACTCGCGGCCGTTCCACCCTGCCGCGTCTCGAGGTCTGTCGATGCCCACAACGAAACCCGCCCGCTCGTCGGAGAGCTCCAAGAAACGGCTCTGGCCGTGGATCGTGGGAGCAGTCGCCGTCGTCGTGGTGATCGCCGGCGCGCTGTTCGGCATCCCGCGCTACTACTACGGCACGCCGAAGCCGGCGTTGGCGAAGGTCGCAGCCGGCAGCAACTTCACCTGCGCGGTGACTCCGGACGGCCACGTCAAGTGCTGGGGAGCCAACGATTCCGGCCAGTTGGGCGACGGCACGTACGGCGGCAGCCCCAAGCCCGTGCTGGTCAAGGGCATCGAGAATGTCGTGGCGGTCTCAGCCGGGTCGGGCAGTCACGTCTGCGCGCTGACGTCGGCCGGAGCCATGAAGTGCTGGGGCAACAACGACTACGGCCAGCTCGGTGACGGTGGCACGACCACCAGTCCCCTCGCCCACGACGTGGTCGGCCTTCAGAGCGGCGTGGTGGCGATCTCCGTGGGCCGTGCCCAGACGTGTGCGATCACAGCGAAAGACCTGTTCTGCTGGGGCTACAACGCCTCCGGCGAACTCGGTGACATGACGACGACCTCCCAGATCCTGCCCCAGAAGGTCGAAGGGTTCAGCACCGGCGTCGTTGCGGTGGGTGCGGGTACGAGCTTGACCTGTGCTGTGACCAACCGCGGCCAGGCGAAGTGCTGGGGTGACAACGGCGACAGCCAGGTGGGCAACGGCGAGACGAAGGCCGTCGACTACCCGTCGATCGTTCCGGTCACCGGCGTCAGGTTCAATGCGATCTCTGCCGGCGATACCCATGCGTGCGGGCTCACGTCGTCCGGTGAGGCGTACTGCTGGGGCGCCAACGACGGCGGCCAGCTCGGCTCCGGTGACACCCAGCGGCAGACCAAGCCGATGCACGTGGTCAACCTGAAGGGTGCGCAGTCGTTGTCGGCCGGATACCGCAAGACGTGTGCGATCGACTCCGCCGGCGGCGTGACGTGCTGGGGCGGCATGCAGGAGGGAGTCGCAGATTCGGGTACGGCAGCGCCCACCCCAGTTCCCGGTCTCGGCAGCGGGTACAGCTCGGTTTCGGTCGGTACGTTCCACGTGTGCGCGATGTCGACCGCCGGGGCCGTCAAGTGCTGGGGCAACAACATGAGCGGTCAGCTCGGAAACGGCTCGTCGGCCGACAGCGCCTCCCCCGTCGACGTCGTGGAGTTCTGAGCCGTACGGCTCCCGTAGACTGAGTGGCCGCACGGCCCTGTAGCTCAGGGGATAGAGCAGAGGTTTCCTAAACCTTGTGTCGGAGGTTCGAATCCTCCCAGGGCCGCCAATCCCCGCCTGCCCGGTCAGCAACTCGACGGGTGGAGGCTCGGGCAGCGGGTCCCCGGTCGGTCTGGGACACGTCTTCTCTCAAGTTTTCGAGTGTCGGAGGCGTGATCGCCGTGCTGGGCTTGGGGTCTGGGAGAGGGGTCCGGCGGTGGTGCGTGGTGTGGATCAGGCTGTGGGAGTTCGTGGGCTACCTGCAGCGGCGCGGCCGGGACAGCTACACGGCCCGGTCCTACCGGCTGGGTCTTGCTGATTTCGGCGAGTGGGCTCGCAGACGCGGGCACCGACCTCGACATGGTTTCGAAGGCGGACATTGAGGCCTATCGACAGGTTCGCGCGTGGTGTCGATCGTGGCGGTGAGTCCCGCGCCGATCGGCTCATATCGCTGCGCGGCTCGAATCTAGATCTATACAGATATAGTCGATCTGTAAAGAGTTGAATGCAGAGGTGCGTGATGAGCGGAACGGTTGGCATCGCCCCCTTGCCCGACTACTTCGGGCACCGGGAGGGGGTCGCAGCGCTAGGCGCGCGCGGACTGAGGGCCGAACTGGACGCTGGCCGGGTGATCCGCCTCAGCCGTGGGGTATACCGAAGGAGCGACGCCGTCGCCGACGACAACCTCGCCGAGATCGGCTTGCTGTCGTCCACCGCAACTCTGTGCCTCACGTCGGCTCTAGGCCACCACGACCTGACGGACGCCATCCCCGCCACCATCGACATCGCGATCCCACGCGGCACGTGGGCACCGGCTACCAACGCCCCCGTGACCTGGCATCGCTTCGACCCGGCCACTTTCACGATCGGCCGTACGAACCTGGCGGTCACGTCCGACCTGTCCATCGGCCTCTACAACGCCGAACGAAGCATTGTCGACGCGTTCCGGCTGGCCCACGCCGAGGGCAGCGAGCAGGCGATCGACACATTGAAACACTGGCTCCGGCGCGGCGGTCAGCCGTCCCTCCTCATGAAGACTGCAGCCAACTTCCCCAAGGCAGTGCCCAAGCTCCGAGCGGCACTGGAAGTCCTGCTATGAACCGGCCAACGCGCGCCACGGTCTCGGGACGGGTCTACCTCGACCTGCAGAACCTGGCCCGGAAGCAGGGACGCCCGAACGCCGAGTTGCAGCAGCTCTACGTGCTGGAAGGATTCCTGGCCCGACTGGCGGCGCACCCTGAGCCAACTCACCTCGTCCTCAAAGGCGGTGCGCTGCTCGCCGCCTTCGGTGATCGCCGGCCTACCCGGGACCTCGACTTCCAAGCCTCGCACCAGTCCAACGACAACGCGGAGGTGCTGGAGATCGTCCGCGCGGTCGCGTCCGCCGAACTGCCCGACGGGCTCGAGTTCGACGTCGAGACCGGCCGGGCTGCCACCATCCGCGAAGGTGAGGACTACTCGGGCGTTCGCGTCAGCATGCAGGCAAGTCTCGCGGGCGCACGCCTCAACTTCCACGTCGACGTGAACTTCGGCGATCCCATCTGGCCGGCCCCGGAACCCGTCGAGGTGCCCCGCATCCTCGGCGGGTCGCCGATCATCGTCATGGGCTATCCGCTGCACATGGTGCTCGCCGAGAAGCTCGTGACAGCGATCGACCTCGGCACCGTCAACACCCGATGGCGCGACTTCGGCGATCTGTGGACCCTCACGCGCACCCACCCCACCCCCGGCAAGGACCTCACCATCGCCGTCGAAGAGGTCGCGCGCTACCGCAGGGTCACGATTCTTCCCCTGGCCGAGGCGCTCGACGGGTTCGGGTCGTACGGCCAAGCGAGATGGGCTGCCTGGCGAACGAAGCAACGCCTCGCCGCACTTCCAACCAATTTCAGCACCGTCGTGGAGGCCTTGATCGACTTCGCCGACCCCGTGCTGGCCGGCCGCACAGCCAAGGGGGAGTGGGACCCGCAGACCAGGACGTGGCGTGCACTAACGCACGACTAACGCACGAGTCCGAACCTTGTGATGACTTACCTGGTCAGCGCATAAATCCCCGAGGTTTCCCAAGGAAGCGCTGATCAATGCTGTTCCGAGCGAGGACGTGCCGGGATCCGATGAGCCGGGACCACCACATCTCGTGGTCATACCGGGCGTACGGGTCGAGATGTGGGGGAAGCGGATCGACCGATCCGGTGCGCCGCAGCCGGGAACATGATTGATCAGCGGAACTCTAGACTCGGGCCCATGGGGAGTGCCGCCAGTCGTCTGCGCACCGCCTTGGAGTTGTTCGAGGTGGGCGAGCAGATGATGCGTGCGCGGCTCACCCGCGAGCACCCCGAGTGGGACGCCGCCCAACTGGACGCAGCGATCCACAGGTGGCTGCGCGATCGGCCCGGTGCCGAGTTCGGCGACTACCCGGGCGGGCCGTCGGATCGGACGCTGGGAGGGTCCGCGTGACGAACGCGGTCGTCGCGACGCTCTCACACCTGGTCGACGACCTGAATTCGCTGGAAGTCGGCTGGGCCCTCGTCGGTGGGCTCGCGGTCTCGACGCGGGTCGAGCCCCGCTTCACACGCGATGTCGATGTTTGCCTGGCGGTCGACAACGACGCCGAGGCTGAACTGGCCGTCAGGCGCCTGCAGGGCCTGGGCTATGCCGTCGTGTACCTCATCGAGCAGGAGTATCTCGGACGTCTTTCGACCGTCCGGTTGGCGCCGCCGTCGCAGAGTGGGGTGGTCGTCGACCTTCTGTTCGCCTCCTCGGGCGTCGAGCCCGAGATCGTCGCCGGGGCCGAGACGCTGCAGGTCCTGCCCGGGCTGGCGGTGCCGGTCGCCCAATCCGGCCACCTGGCCGTGCTGAAGCTCTTGGCTCAGGAACCCTCCCGCCCGCAGGACACCGTCGATCTGGTGAGCCTGCGTGCTGCGCTCACCGACCAGGATGTCCTTGAAGTGCGAAGGCTGGCCGCGCTGGTCGTCGAGAGGGGATTCCACCGCGAGCGTGACCTCGTGGGGCTGGCGGACGATTACCTGCACGGCTGACCGGTCGATCGTGTGACCAGTTGCCGACACGGCCTATCGGTCGGTGCGCGGGTGCGGTCGTCGAGCCGTGACCAAGGGAACCGCTGATCAATCATGTCCCGGCTGCGGCGCACCGGATCGGGCGATCCGCTCCCCCACATCTCTACTCGTACGCCCGGTACGACCACGAGATGTGGTGGTACCGGCTCATCCCGCCCGGCACGTCCTCGCTCGGAACAGCATTGATCAGCGCTTCCCAAGACGAGCGGGAGTCAGGTCCTGCAATCGAACTTCGACCCCGCTGAAGCCTTGAACCCGACGTGACGTGAGGTCGTACGGTCATCTCATGACCGACGATCAGGCAGCACCCACGGCCACAGACGGGCTTCGGGTCGGAGAGATCTCCCAGGCCACGGGGCTGACGGTCCGCACCCTGCACTACTACGACGAACTCGGGCTGGTCCGGCCTGACCGGACATCCTCAGGTCACCGCGTGTACCGGGGCGATCACGTCCAACGGCTGTACCGCATCCAGTTGCTCCGTGCCCTCGGCTGGTCCTTGGCCGACACCGAACGAGTCCTCGCCACGCAGGAGTGGGACCCGGTCGGCCTGACCACCCGGAGCATCGAAGAACTGGACGCACGCCTCGCCGATCTGCATCGCCTGCGGGACCGTCTCGCGGGCATCGTCGGGAATCCGAGACTGCGCGACGACACGGCCGCGCTGCTCGCCACATTGAAGGAGATGACCATGACCGATCAAGTCGTCCGACGCAGGATCCCCACGCTCGTCTACCGCGACGTGGCAGCAGCCCACGCCTACCTGGTCAGGGTGTTCGCCTTCGAACCCGGGCGAATCGACGTCGACCAGGAAGGACACGCGGTCCATGCCGAGGTCACGGCCGGCGACGGGATCATCTGGCTGCACCGCATCGCTCCCGAGTTCGGCCTCGACTCCCCCGCGAACCTCGGTGCCGAGACGGCCGGGATGTCGATCATCGTCGACGACGTGGACGAGCACTTCGCCCGCGCTGTCGCCGAGGGTGCGTCGATCGACTACGCCCCTGTCGACCAGCCGTACGGATACCGCGAGTACGCGGCCAAGGACCTCGACGGGCGGCTCTGGGCCTTCATGACGCCGATCGCCTGAACGCGTGCGGATCGCCTGAACTCGTACGACGGCGACGCCTGTTCTCCCACGAGCCGGGCGGGCCGAACTCACTGCGGTGTCCGAGGAACCCACGTGGCCGTCCGGTGGTCCCAATAGGCACCAGGATCGCGGGGTCGGAGGGACTCGGGCGACACCACTCGCGGCCGCCTGAGAATCATGTTCTCTCGCGTCAGGAAGGCGTCGCGGAGGTCGTCAGGGAGTCCGTCGTACGGCGAATGCTGCGAGGCGTGGACGTCGTTCGCCGCCAGGCGCCTCGCGAGGTACGGCGTGGTATCGATGCGGTCGGT
>JBDHZQ010000032.1:0-23106 GCA_039811945.1 Propionibacteriaceae bacterium | reverse complement strand
GCGGGACGCGTCGTATGCGACCAACGTTGAAGGTGTCTTCGTCTGCGGCGACGCAGGCCGTGGTCAGTCGCTCATCGTCTGGGCCATCGCCGAGGGACGCTCGGCCGCCCACGGGGTCGACGCCTACCTGTCCGGTGAGTCCAAGCTCCCCAAGCCGATCCTTCCCCAGGTACGCCCGTTGATGGTGTAGCCGACCGTTGGGGCTCAGGGTCGAAACATCTTCGAGGGCGTGTCTCGCCGGGGACCAGGCAGACCTTGGCGCGTGCGCGAACCACCCCGGTGAGCCTGGCCCACACTGTCGGAGGGCTGATCTAGGGTGGGGAATCTGCGCACGGCCGCGTGCGTGGCTGGTTCGTCGCCCTTCCCCCGGCAGCCTGGTGAGACGCGGAGCACCCCCGCGTACCGTCGAGCCGAGAAGGAGCATTCCCCGTGAGCCAGGGCAACTTCGTCCACTTGCACGTGCACACCGAGTACTCGATGCTCGACGGTGCGGCGAAGAACGGCCTGCTGATTGCCGAGGCCGTACGGCAGGGGATGCCAGCGATCGCGATGACGGATCACGGCAACATGTTCGGGGCATACGAGTTTCACCAGACAGCGTCGAAACACGGGGTGAAGCCGATCATCGGGATCGAGGCGTACCTCGCTCCTTCGTCCCGACGCAATCGGTCGCCCGAATTCTGGTCGACGGGGAAGCGGGAGGTCGACGGGGTCGAGGTCGAAGGCGGCAAGGACGTCGGCGGCGGCGGCCGGTATACCCACATGACGATGGTGGCGCGCGATGCCGAGGGGCTGAGGAACCTGTTCCGGCTGTCGACGTTGGCGAGCTACGACGGCTACTACATGAAACCCCGCATGGATGCCGAGATCATCGCCGCCCACAGCGAGGGGATTATCGCGACGACCGGCTGCCCGGGCGGTGCCGTACAAACTCGGCTGCGCCTCGGGCAGTACGAGGAAGCGGTCAAGGCTGCTGCGACGTACGCCGAGATCTTCGGCCGCGGCAGCTATTTCGTCGAACTGATGGACCACGGGATCGACATCGAGCGACAGGTCCGCGACGACCTCCTGCGCTTGGCCAAGCAACTCGACCTGCCCCTGCTCGCCACCAACGACTCCCACTACGTGACGGCCGATCAGGCCGATGCACACGACAACCTGCTGTGCATCGGCGTGGGCCGTACCAAGGACGACCCCAACCGGTTCCGATTCCGAGGCGAGGGCTACCACGTCCGTACGGCCGACGAGATGCGTCGGCTGTTCCGTGATCTGCCCGCCGCCTGCGACAACACACTGCTGGTCAGCGAGATGGTGTCGAGCTACGACGAGGTCTTCGCCCACGTCGACCGGATGCCGCAGTTCGCCGTACCCGCCGGTGAGACCCAGGAATCCTGGCTGCGCAAGGAACTCGACCGTGGGCTGGCGCTGCGGTACGGCTCCCACCCCTCCCAGGACGTCCTCGACCGGATCGAGACCGAACTGGCCGTCATCGAGCCGATGGGGTTCGCGTCGTACTTCCTGATCGTCGCCGACATCTGTCGGTACGCCCGTGAGAACAAGATTCCGGTCGGGCCCGGGCGAGGGTCGGCCACCGGGTCGATGGTCGCGTACCTGACCCGGATCACCGAACTCGACCCGATCGAGCACGGCCTGCTGTTCGAACGCTTCCTCAACCCCGAGCGGATCAATCCCCCCGACGTCGACCTCGATTTCGACGACCGGCAGCGGGACAAGATGGTGCGTTACGTCACCGAAAGATACGGCGACGCGTACACCGCTCAGGTCAACACGTTCAACACGATCAAGGCCAAGGCCGCGATCAAGGACGCCAGCCGGATTCTCGGGTACCCGTTCTCGATGGGGGAGAAGATCGTCAAGGCGATGCCCCCGGACGTGCAAGGCAAGGGCGTTCCGCTGTCGGCGCTCGACGACCGCAGCCACGACCGCTACCACGAGGGATCGGAGATCCGGCAGTTGATTGCCGAGGATCCGGAGGTACGGCGGATCGTCGACACCGGTCGTGGCCTGGAGGGGTTGACGCGCGGCACCGGAGTGCACGCCGCGGCGGTGATCCTCTCCTCGGCTCCGCTGATGGACCTGCTCCCGCTGCACATGCGCGAGGACGGGGTCAAGATCACCGGATTCTCGTACCCGCAGTGCGAGGAAATGGGCCTGATGAAGATGGACATGCTGGGGCTGCGCAACCTCGGCATCATCGACCACGCGTTGAAGGTCATCGAAGCCAACCGAGGCGTCGCCATCGACACGCTCGAACTGCCGCTCGACGACGGACCGACTTATCAACTGCTGGCCCGGGGCGACACGCTCGGTGTGTTCCAGCTCGACGGCGGACCGATGCGCAGCCTGCTGCGCCAGATGGCGCCTACTCGCTTCGAGGACATCGCCGCCGTCCTCGCCCTGTATCGGCCCGGGCCCATGGCCGCGAACGCCCATACGAACTACGCCGAGCGCAAGAACGGGCGCCAGGCGATCAAGCCGATCCATCCTGAACTGGAGAAGGCGCTCGAACCGATCTTGGGTACGACGTACCACCTGCTCGTCTACCAGGAGCAGATCATGGCGGTTGCTCGGTCGCTGGCCGGGTACACGCTCGGCGGGGCGGACTTGTTGCGCCGCGCGATGGGCAAGAAGAAGCCGGAGATCCTGGCGAAGGAGTACGCCAACTTCAAGCAGGGAATGCTCTCCAACGGCTATTCCGAACTGGCGACCAAGGCGTTGTGGGACGTCATGGAGCCCTTCAGCGGTTACGCGTTCAACAAGTCGCACACGGCCGGGTACGGGTTGGTGTCGTACTGGACCGCTTATCTGAAGGCGAACTATCCCGCCGAGTACATGTCGGCTCTGTTGCAGTCGGTGCGCGACGACAAGGACAAATCGGCCGTCTACCTGGCCGAATGTCGGCGGATGGGCATCAGGGTGCTGCCCCCGGACGTCAATTCGTCCGACGGCATGTTCACCACGGTGGGCGACGACATCAGGTACGGCTTGGCCGCGATCCGAAACGTGGGTACGGCGGTGGTCGATCGGCTCGTCGACGCGCGCACCGAGCTAGGGCCAGCGACCAGCTTCTACGACTTCCTCGACAAAGCGCCGTTGGAGGCCTGCAACAAGCGCCTGGTCGAGTCGTTGATCAAGGCGGGTGCCTTCGACTCCTTGGGTCACTCGCGGCGGGCCCTGATGGAGGTCTTCGAACAGGCCATCGACAACGTGCTCGATCTTAAGCGCAACCAGGCGTTCGGGCAGGACGACCTCTTCGGCGACTTCGGCGGCGACGCCGTGACCCAGCCGGTCGGCACCGTGCCCGATCTGCCCGACTGGGACAAGCGCACCAAACTCGCGTTCGAGCGGGAGATGCTCGGTCTGTACGTCTCCGACCACCCGCTCAACGGTCTCGACCACGTGTTGGCGACGAAGCGTGACGTGTCGTTGTCGGCGCTGCTGGCCGATCCCCGAGAGGGCAAGGTCACGATCGCCGGCATGATCACCTCGGTGACCCGCCGTCAGAACAAGAAGGGCGAACTCTGGGCTTCGGTCACGGTCGAAGATCTGGACGCGTCGGTCACGGTGCTCCTGTTTTCGCACGTGTACGCCGCAGTCGCGATGACGCTGGCGACCGACACGGTGGTCTCCATTACCGGCACGGCCCGGGTCAAGGAGGACGCCGTCGAGATCAACGGCAGCAACGTCACGCTCGTCAACACCGGATCGCCCGAGTCGGAACCCGTCACGATCGCCTTGCCCGTGGCTCGGGTGACTCCAATGCTGGTCGAGCGGTTGAAGGACGTGCTGCGCAGCCATCCGGGGCATCACGAGGTACGGCTGAGGCTGCTCAACGCCGACCGTACGAAGACATTCCGCCTGGATCCGGAGCTGAGAGTGGCGACCTCGGGTGCGCTGATGGCCGATCTCAAAGCGTTGCTGGGACCAGCGTGTGTCGCCTGATCGAGCCGACGATCGAGCCGTACGCACCAGTAGTCTGGCTGATCGTGAGGAGGTGCCGTGTCTGCTGACGTGCGAGCCACATCGTCCGGCGCGGATCCGACGACGAGTGCTGAAGCCCCGGCGGCCAGGTCGGGGGACCGGGCGGGCGCGGTCCTAGGCTGGCTTGGCACGTTCCTCGGCCTCTCCCTGCTCGTGGGCTTCCTGTCGGGCCTGTTCTGGTGGTTGGTCGTCGACCTGCCGACGTATACAGTCCGGGACGATTTCAGTGCGGTGACCACCGAGCGAGGCTTGACCGAGTACTTCGCCACCGACGCCTGGTTCTCAGGCCTCGGCTTGTTGGTCGGGGCCGGGATCGGGATCGTCGCGTGGCGCTGGTTCAGCAGTCTTGGCTGGCCCGTCGCGGTCATCGCTTCTCTCGGTGGGTTGGCCGCTGGCAGCGTGTGTTGGTTGACGGGGGATTTGTTCGGTCCGGGACCTTTCGACGTACGGCTGACGGCCGCGTCTCCCGGTGACGTGGTCCCGATCGAATTCCAACTCCACGCACCGATTGCCCTGCTGGTCTGGGTCTTCGGTGCCGTGATCCCGATCCTGCTGCGTTCGTCGCTCGGCCCTGACGCGGCCGATCCGGCCCCTCCGAAAGTGCGCCGACTTCCCGCACCGGTCACGGTCGACACCCCGGAGACCGTCGGGCACGACATTGCCCCCTTGCCTTCACCGAGTCAGGCACCACGCAAAGGTCTCGGCTTGACCTTTCCCACCCGGCGTCCCCGTCGCTGAATTGAGCCTCAAACCGGCGTCGTCGTCAATGACAGGCCGGTGCGGATTACGACGGCCGAGCGATGGGTGCGACGAGAGCGCCGCTCACGTTGATCAGATCGACGGGCGCGAGTTCGATCTGCAGGCCGCGTTTGCCGGCAGAGACGAAGACCGTCTCGAACGCCCGCACCGTCGCATCGACCACCGTCCGCAGCCGGGTGCGCTGGCCGAGCGGCGAAATGCCGCCGACGACGTAGCCGCTGCTCCGTTCGGCTGCCGCTGGGTCGGCCAGGTCGGCCGTCTTCACACCCAGCGCAGATGCGAGCGCCTTCAGGTCGAGTTTGCCCGCGACGGGCACGACCCCGACCACGAGTTCGGGTCGACGCGGCCCCGGCACCTGCGCGAGCAGCGTTTTGAACACTCGCCCCGGGTCGAGATTCAGCCTGGCGACCGTCTCGTCTCCGTAGTGGCGCTGGCTCGGATCGTGGTCGTAGGAGTGGAGTTGGTACGGCACTGCCGCCGATCGGAGCGTGGCTACGGCCGGTGTGCCACTGGGCCTTTTGTCCGCCACGAGATCAGCCCTGCGCCGCGTCGACGATCGAACCGACAGCGGCGATGTGGTTGGCGAACGCCGCGCGAACCCGGTCGGTGGTTCCTGCAGACCGTCCGATCCGCACGACGTCGTCGATATCGCGGGCAGCGACGGCCGCCCGCGTGTCGTCCGAAGTGCGGCTGGAATTGGCGCGGTCTGGCGACATGTCGCCAGGGTACTCATCGAATACGCCGCCGGACGCCCGCCGCCCGCGCCGGGCCCTACCGGAACGCGACGACAAGTTGCACGAGCAGGGGCGAGACGACGAGCGCCGGCAGGAGTTCGGCCACCCGGATCTGTTTGACGTCGAGCAAACCCAGCGCCAGCGCAAGCAGGACGACCCCTCCCGAGGCGGTCAAGGCGTCGATGTGGGCCGCCGGGAGCACGTCCCCGGCGAAGTAGCCGACCACCGTGAGCCCGCCTTGGATCACCAGCACGACCACCGACGATGCGAGCACGCCCACTCCGAGCGCAGACGCGAAGGCCATCGCGGCGAAGCCGTCGAGGATCGACTTGACGATGAGCTGGTCGGCGCCTCGACCCAGACCGTCCGACAGCGATCCGACGATCGCCAAGGGTCCGATGCAGAACAGCAACGAACTGGTGACGAGGCCGGTGATGAATCGGTGTCGACCGTCTCCGCCTTGGCCGATCCGGTCGGTGAACCAGCCCGCTGCATGGTCGACACGGTCCTGGAGTCGGAGCGCTGACCCACACACCGAGCCGACCAACAGGCCGATGACGACCACGATCATGCCCACGCCGCGCCCGACCGCGTCGGTGAGCGCCGTCGACGAGACCGACCAGGCGTTCTGCATGGCGAGCACCGCGGTGACCAGGCCGAGAACCTGAGTCACCAGCACTCGGGTGCGTTCGGGAAGCCGGTTCCCGACGAGCAGCCCGATCAGACCGCCGACCAACACGGTGGCCACGTTGACCACGGTCCCCACGCCGACGAACAGCGGGGTGAGAAGCATGGCCCCATCCAACCGCGCCGGTCTGGCGCTCGATTCCGCTGTCCCCGTGGCGAGACTCAGCCCGCCTTGGCCAGGGCATCGGGTCTGCCGCCTCGCTGCGTCAGGCGGCGCAGGACCCGTTCCACTGGTGGGGGCGTGGGTACGACCCCCAGAGCCAGCTCTTCGGCTCCCAGGCGGAAGCGAGGCTCGGTGAGGATGCGCCGTACGGCCCGCTGCAGCGTCGACGGATCCCACCGTCGGGCCGCGACGGGCAAGGTCGCCGCACGTCTCGCGCTCGCCCCGCGGCCGGCGGCGACGACGGGTACCCCTGTCTGGTGGGCGGCCCGGATCACCTCGGCGGGACCGTCCGTCACGAGAGCGTGCGCCCACGGGAGGGCCTGGTCGAGGATGTCCCTCGATGTCGCGACCACGAAGGTCAGTGGCTCGCCGCTCAGCGCCTGGAGGGTCGACTGCATGAGCCCTGGTGCGGCGTCGCCCGTCTCGTACACGACGACGACCGGCTGCTCGTCGGGCAGTGAGGCCCAGGCGTGGTCGCACGTGGCTGTGACAACGTTCGGTTGCATCAGTGACGTCCTTTCGGTGGTTGTTGCGTCACTGGATCACGAGCCGCCGCGATCAGGGGTGATACGGACCGATAGGGGCCCACTCAGGTCCCCTACCCGTCGATGCTTGCGCCCTTGCCGTACCCCCTATGCCACCGTCACCACGAACTGATCGGGAGTGTCGTCCGACGACGTGCCCACGAACACCGTGTAGTCGCCCTTGGCCACGACGAAGTCGTGGGCCGCACAATCCCAGACACCGAACGGATGATGGGTAGCCGCGGGATCGATGACGATCTCCACCGACGCCGAGGCACCAGGCGCGACGGTGACCTTCTGGAACCCGACGAGCCGCTTGGGAGGCTGACCGGTGACGGGGATCCCGAGGTAGACCTGCACGACCTCGGCTCCCTCGACGGCACCGGTGTTGGTCACGGTTGCCGTGACCGTCACCGGGGTGGTGCCGTCGCTGGTCGTGGTCGAGACCGCGACGTCGGAGACCGAGAACGTCGTGTACGACAGGCCGTACCCGAAGCTGAACAACGGTTCGATGCCCTCCCGCTGGAACCAGCGATAGCCGACGCCGAGGCCCTCCGAATACGTGATGGTCGGGAAGCCTTCGCCCTCGTCGACGCCGGGGTAGCGATCCGCCCGACCGTAGTACAGCGTGTCCTCGGCGCGCCTGGCGTAGGTGGTCGGCACCTTGCCCGACGGGTTCACGACACCGAACAGCAGGTCGCCCACGACGTGTCCGTCTTCGGCGCCTTGGTTCCAGGCCTCCAACACAGTGCCCGCCTCGTCGATCCACGGCATCAGCAACGGGCTGGAATCCTTGAGAACCACGACGGTCTTCGGGGCGATCCCGAGCACTTCCGACACGATCCGGCTCTGCTCGTTCGGCATATCGGAACTCGGCATGTCCGCGCCTTCGGTCGCGACAACACCGACCATCAGGACGACGACGTCGGCCTGAGCCGCAGCCTGCTTCGCCTCCTCGAGGTTCGACAGGTCACGCGCGACGGTCACCTTCGAAACCTTCGCCGTACCTCCCAGGCCTCCGATGATGTCCTGCATGCCCTCGACCGGCTTGACCGTGTAGAGCGGATCGACCTTCGACGAGCCACCGCCGCCCTGGCAGGCGTCGTCGACGAACTCCTTCTGGCCCACGATCAGGATCGACCCACAGTTCGGGTCGAGCGGCAGGATGCCGTCGTCGTTCTTGAGCAGAACCGCGAGCTGCTGGCCGATCCGGCGCGACACCGCACCGTGGGCGTACTTGTCGATCTCGGTCGGCGCGTACGGCCGTTCGAACTGCCCGAACCGGAACATCTGGGTGAACCGCCGCACCAGCGCTCGGTCGACCGTCTGGATTTCCAGGCTGGTGTCGTTGAGCGCGTTGGTGACGTTCGTCTCGTTGAGCCACTTGGCGTCGGGCATTTCGTGGTCCATGCCGGCATTGAGCGACGGCGCGGCCGAGCGGCACGACCAGAAGTCGGACTGGACGTAGCCGGTGAACCCCCAGTCCTTGCGCAGCACGTCGGTCAGCGTGTACCGGTTCTCCGTGCCGTACGTGCCCCTCACCCGGTTGTAACAGCTCATGATCGCGGCGATGTCGCCGTCCTTGACGAGCATTTCGAAGGGCAGGAGGTAGAGCTCACGCAACACGTTCTCGTCGACTTCGACGGAGGTACGGAAGCGCTCGTACTCCTGGTCGTTGACGACGTAGTGCTTGCCCATCGAGATCACGTCGTTGGCCTGGATGGCCTTGGTGACCTGGACGCCCATGACGCCCGACAGGTACGGATCCTCGGAGAAGTACTCGAAGTTGCGGCCCGCGATCGTGGTGCGATGCAGGCAGACACCCGGACCTTCCAGCACGTGCTGCCCGAGGTGCCGGCATTCCAGGCCGATGATGTCGCCGTACTCGTAGGCCAACTGCGGATCGAACCCCGCGGCCAGGGCGATCGTCATCGGCAGGGATGTGGCCGGCGGCGACGGCGTACCGTCACCCATCCCGACCCCGACCGGACCGTTCGTGATCCGGAACCGTGGAATCCCCAACTCGTCGATCGCCTTCACGTGCCGCTCGACGCGAATCTGAGCCGCGAGCTGTTCCATTTCTTCGGCGTCGAGGCTGCCCATATCGATCGCGTAGATGTCGATCGTCTCCATCGCCCCGTGTAGCTGCGCGATCTTCTGGTCCAGCGTCATCGCGGAGACGAGCAACTGGGCTCGCTCCTGGGGCGGCAGGGAGGTGTCATTCCAGGGATGGACCACAGTGTCGGTCATCGGTCGAGCTCCTTTGTCACGAACGAACGTGACGACAGGGTAGAGGCAGATTCGGAGGGCCCTCCGGTTATGCAGGAAGTTGCCCGAACCGACCGTTGCGGCGCCCCCGTGAAATGGTGTCGAGAGTGCCTGACGGTCGTCCCTAGACTTTCAGCCGTGCTTCGACGCCTCGACCTCAGACCTCTGGCCGACTCGCCATTCGACTACACCGCGGCCGTACCCCGGGCCTCTTTCGACGTCGAGCACGCGATGGCGACGGTCGCACCGATCTGCGAGGCGGTCAGGGTCGAGGGAGAGCCGGCACTGCGTCGGTACGCCGAACGGTTCGACGGAGTCGTCCCCGAGTCGATCCGAGTCTCCGCCGAGGTTCTCCGGCGGTGCGCTGACGAACTCGACCCCGAGCTGGCGGCGGCGTTCACCGAGTCGATCGCCCGTCGCCGGGCGGTCGCTGCGGCCGAGGCTGCGATGCCCGAGCCGACGGTCGAGCTGGCGCCGGGTGCGACGGTGACGACCCGATTGGTGCCGGTCGCGCGGGTGGGACTCTACGTACCCGGCGGTCTGGCCCCGTTGGCCAGCTCGGTGATCATGAACGTCGTACCCGCCCAGGCCGCCGGAGTGACCTCGATCGCCGTCTCCAGCCCACCGCAGAAGGACTTCGGCGGACTGCCGCACCCGAACATCCTGGCGCTGTGCCACATGCTCGGCGTCGACGAGGTGTACGCCGTGGGCGGTGCTCAGGCGGTGGCCATGTTCGCGTACGGCGTGCCCGGCGTGTGCCGCAAGGCCGACCTGGTCACTGGGCCGGGGAACATCTACGTGGTCGCGGCGAAGCGTCTGCTCCGGGGCCGGATCGGCATCGACTCGGAAGCCGGGCCCACCGAGATCGCGGTGCTCGCCGACGACACGGCCGATCCGCGTCACGTCGCGGCTGATCTGTTGAGCCAGGCCGAACACGACCCGATGGCAGGGTCGGTGCTGGTGACCGCCTCGGAGGCCCTGGCCGCCGCGGTCGACGAGGCTTTGGCCGACATGGTTGCCGTCACCAAGCACCGAGCCAGGGTCGAAACGGCCTTGTCGGGCCAGCAATCGGCCATCGTCCTGGTCCGCGATCTCGACCAAGGCCTGACCGTGGTCGACGCGTACGCCGCCGAGCACCTGGAGATCCAGACGGCCGACGCGCCGGCCGTTGCTGCTCGGGTGCGCAATGCCGGCGCGATCTTCGTCGGTCCGTACGCGCCGGTCAGCCTCGGCGACTATTCGGCCGGCTCGACCCACGTGCTGCCGACCGGCGGCGCCGCCTGCCATTCCTCAGGACTGACCGTGGCGAGCTTCCGCCGGGTCGTCCACGTGATCGACTACGACCGCCCGGCGTTGCTCACCCTCGCTGACGGGGTCGAACGATTCGCTCGTGCGGAGGATCTGCCTGCCCACGCGAACGCCATCGCCGTACGGAGACCGTCGTGAGGCCGACCGTCACCTTGGCCGAACTACCGATCCGGCCCGAGCTGGTGGGGGAGGAGCCGTACGGAGCGCCCCAACTGGACGTGCCCGTACGGCTCAACGTCAACGAGAACCCGTACCCGCCGTCGGAACCCGTCCGTCGCCAGATGGCCGACGCGGTCGTCGACCTGGCCAGCGGCGTCAACCGATACCCCGATCGCGAGGCCTGGGCCCTCCGGGAGGACCTGGCGGCCTACCTCGGCCACGGCGTCACCCCGGCGATGGTCTGGGCGGCCAACGGGTCGAACGAGGTGATGACCCACGTGCTGGGAGCCTTCGGGGGCCCAGGCCGGACCGTGCTCAGCTTCACGCCCACGTATTCGATGTACCCCGAATACGCTCGCAACACTCACACGCGCTATCTGACCGAGCCGCGCCGACGTGACTACTCGCTCGATGCCGACCTCGTGCTCGCCGCGATCGCACGACACCAGCCCGATGTCGTCGTGATCACGACGCCGAACAACCCGACGGGCACACCCACCCCCGTTGCGGTGGTCGAGGAAGTACTGCGCCACACCGACGCAATCGTCGTGGTCGACGAGGCGTACCAGGAGTTCGCCGCTGATCCTGCGGCGACGTCATTGGACCTGCTGGCGACGTACGGCAACCTGGTCGTCAGCCGCACCATGAGCAAGGCCTTCGCGTTCGCGGGGGGGCGGCTGGGGTACCTCGCCGCGGCACCGGCTGTCGTCGACGCCCTGCGAATCGTCAGGTTGCCGTACCACCTCTCGGCACAGACCCAAGCGATCGCCCGGGTCGCGCTCGCGAACGCGGCCGAGATGCTCGCGCAGGTCGACGTCCTGCGCCTGGTTCGCGACCAGGCGTTGGTACGGCTTCCCGCCCTGGGCGTGCGCGTCGTGCCGTCCGACGCGAACTTCTGCCTCTTCGGCCGCTTCGCGGACCGGCATGATGTGTGGCAACGGTTGCTGGATCGTGGGGTGTTGGTCCGGGAGACCGGACCGGCGGGGTACCTGAGGGTGTCAGCCGGCACGCCTGAGGAGATGGAGCGGTTCTACGCCGCGTTGGCGGAGGTACTCGAGGAGGGTGCCCCCCGAATGGAGGACGAGTCATGAGCGACCGGATCGCCAAGATCGAGCGGGTCACGAGCGAGTCGAGCGTTTCGGTGGAGATCAATCTCGACGGCACCGGCGCGTCGACGATCTCGACCGGTGTCGGCTTCTACGACCACATGCTGACCGCGCTGAGCAAGCACTCGTTGATCGACATGACGATGACGACGACCGGCGATGTGCACATCGACGGCCACCACAGCGTCGAGGACACGGCGATCGCGCTCGGCCAGGCGTTGCGAGTGGCGCTGGGCGACAAGGCCGGCATCGGCAGGTACGGCTATGCCGTCGTTCCGCTCGACGAGGCTGTGGCCTCCTGTGTGGTCGACGTGGCAGGCCGGCCGTACGTGGTCTGCTCCGGCGAGCCTGACGGGTACGAGTACGCGCTGATCGGCGGGTCCGGTGTGCCTTACGCAGGGTCGATGACCCGCCACGTCGTCGAATCCCTGGCGATCAACGCCGGGCTCTGCGTGCACCTGACTTTGCTGGCGGGACGAGACCCCCACCACATCGCCGAGGCGCAATACAAGGCGCTGGCTCGCGCGCTGCGGGCTGCCGTGGAGCGTGATCCCCGGGTCACCGGTGTGCCGTCGACCAAGGGTGCCTTGTGAGGGTCGTCGTCCTCGACTACGGCAGCGGCAACCTGCACTCTGCGACCCGGGCCCTCGAGGCCGCCGGAGCCGAGGTGGTCCTGACGTCTAGCGCGAAGGACGCCCTGTCGGCCGACGGGTTGGTCGTGCCGGGAGTCGGGGCGTTCGGTGCGTGTATGGACCAGCTGCGGGCAGTCGGGGGCGACGAGATCATCCGCCGGCGGGTCTGTGACGGTGGGCCGCTGCTGGGCATTTGCGTCGGCCACCAGGTGCTGTTCGCCTCGGGTGACGAGCACGGCGAACTACTGGCAGGTGTGGGCGTGTTCCCCGGTCTGGTCACCGCCGTACCGGCTCGTCGGCTGCCCCACATGGGTTGGAATCAGGTGTCGGCGCCGCCCGGCACCAAGCTGTTCGCGGGGATCGAAGGTGAGAGGTTCTATTTCGTGCACTCCTACGCCGCGCTGTCGGCCGACGACATCGGTGCCGGGGCCTTGGTCACCACGACGGAACACGAGGGATACCACATCGTGGCGGCCGCGGAACGCGGTGCCGTCTGCTCCACCCAGTTCCACCCGGAGAAATCTGGCGAGGCCGGCGCACGGTTGCTCCGCAACTGGCTGGGGTCCCTGTAGCGCGGTTCTGATCCTGCGAGAACGACGAAGCCTGGGCGGGAGTCACTCCGGTAGGGTCAGCGACGTGGATTCCCTCGTCTTGCTCCCCGCCGTCGACGTTCAGGACGGCCAAGCCGTCCAGTTGGTCCAAGGCGTAGCCGGATCGCAGAAGGTCTTCGGCGATCCCCTGGCTGCAGCGCAACGTTGGCAGCAGGCCGGGGCAGACTGGATTCACCTCGTCGACCTGGATGCAGCCTTCGGCCGCGGCTCCAACGGAGAGGTGATCGCCGAGATTGTCGAGGCGATGAACCTGAACGTGGAGTTGTCGGGCGGCATCCGAGACGACGCCACTCTCGAGCGGGCCCTGGCCACGGGTTGTCGCCGGGTCAACATCGGGACGGCTGCACTCGAGAACCCTGACTGGTGCGTCGACGTGATCGCGTCGTACGGCGACCGGATCGCAATCGGGCTCGACGTCAAAGGCACGCGTCTGGCCGCCCGCGGGTGGACTCGTGAGGGCGGAGACCTCTACGAGACGCTCGCGCAGATGACCGAAGCCGGATGTGAAAGGTTCGTCGTCACCGACGTCGCTTCCGACGGAATGCTGACCGGGCCCAACCTCGAACTGCTCGGTGCCGTGTGTGCGCGTACGTCGGCGAAAGTCGTGGCTTCCGGAGGAATCTCGACGCTGGAGGACGTGCGCACCCTGTGCGGCCTGGTTCCGCTCGGTGTCGAAGGCGCGATCATCGGTACGGCTCTCTACGTCGGGAACTTCACGCTCGCCGACGCCCTCGCGGTCGTGCACGATCCCCGAGCTCGCACGGAGTCCGCGTGACCACCGCTCCGGCCTCGGCGTTCTCGTCGGAGTCAAGCCCCACCCACGCACCGCCGTTGCTAACCGGGCGGATCGCCGATCTCCTGCGGGGGAAGAAGATCGTGATGACCGGCGTCACCGGATTCATCGGCGAGCAACTGCTGTGGAAGGTGTTGACCGAATGTCCTGACACCCGGATCGGGGTGCTGGTACGGCCCAAAGGCTCGACGACGGCCCGCCAGAGGGTGGTCTCACTGGTCGGCAAGAAGATCTTCGCCGATGTGCGCGCAGCCGCGGGCTCGGCAGAAGACCTGGTTGCTCAGCGGATCGAGGTCATCGCAGGCGACCTGCCGAACGTGCCGGAACTGCCCGCCGACATCGACGTGCTGCTCCACTGTGCCGGCGACGTCTCGTTCGATCCCCCCATCGACCAGGCATTCCTCACCAACGTGGTGGGCACCAAGAACCTGATCGACAGGCTCCTCGAAACCGTCCGCGGTGCCGACGGCGAACTGACCCGGATTCCTCACTACGTCCACGTCTCGACCGCCTACACCGCCGGCCGGCGACGCGGCGCGATCCCCGAGGCCGCCCACGAACACGCGGTGGACTACGCCGAAGAAGCGCGGGCGGCCCTGGCGATGAAGGACCTGATCGAGGCCCAGTCCCGCACCGCCGGCCAACTCACCAAGCTGCGCAAGCAGGCCGAGAAACTCCATCGTCAGGCCGGCTTCCTGACGACCTCCGCCGACACCGAACGGCGCCGCAAGGAGTGGGTCCAGGCGGAGTTGGTCAAGGCCGGCACCGAACGGGCCCGATCGTTAGGCTGGACCGACGTCTACACATTCGCCAAGGCCATGGGCGAACGGATCGTCGTCGACGTCGGCCGCGACATCAAGATCTCGATCGTGCGGCCGGCGATCGTCGAGTCGTCTCTCGTCCACCCGTACCCGGGCTGGATCGAAGGCTTCAAGATGGCCGACCCGATCATCCTCGCGTACGGCCGCGGCGGCCTCCCCGAATTCCCGGCCTCACCCGACGCCGTGATCGACATCGTGCCGTGTGACCACGTGGTCAACGCCATCGTGGCGGTCTGCGCGACCGAGCCCGAGGTCGGGGTTCCCGAGTTCTACCACGCTGCCTCGGGGGCCAGGAATCCGCTGACGTTCCGCGGCATCTTCGAACACGTCTACCGTTACTTCGCCGAGCACCCGTATGCCGAGGGCCGGGCCGCCTCCAAGCTCGCCCACTGGGACTTCCCCGGAGCCGAGCCGGTGGAACGGCTGCTGCAGACGTCGGAGGTCTTGCACCGATTCGCGGAGCGGGCGTTGACGTACGTCCCCCGCAGCGACCGGACCCGTGCCCTGGCCGCGAAGCTCGAACGGGGCGGTGGTCAACTCACGTTCCTGCGCAAGTATCTGTCGCTGTACTCCGAATACCTCCAGTCCGAACTGCACTTCGTCGACGACCGGACCTTCGCTCTCCACCGCTCGCTGGACCCGGCGGACGTGGAAACGTGGGCCTTCGACACCGCAGCGTTCGACTGGACCGAATACATCGAACGGATCCACATCCCGTCGATCACCGACCCGGTGAAGCGTCTGGAGGCGGCCCGGCGCCGCCGCGGGGAGCGAGCCTCGACGTACAAACCCTTGAAGCCCCTCGCACCAGGTGAGCCGAGGCCGCCGATCCTGGCCGCGTTCGACCTCGACGGCACGGTACTGTCGACGAACGTGCTCGAGACCTACTTGTGGGCGCGGCTGCCGGAACTCAGCGCGATGGGCCGGGTCCGGGAGATGGCCGGGGTGATCTCACAGCTACCCGGCTACCTCACAGCCGAGCGTCGAGACCGGGGGACGTTCCTGCGCTCGGTCTACCGCCGCTACCGCGGGGCAGATCTCGCAGCACTCGAAGCCTTCGTGGAGAAGACGATGGCGCCCCACATGCTCGACCGGATGTCCACCGACGCGATCCGTCGGGTGCGAGAGCACCGCGCCGCCGGCCACACCACCATCCTGATCACCGGTGTGATCAGGCCACTGACCCGGCCGTTGGAACCGTTGTTCGACGTCATCGTGGCGGCGGAACTGGCGACCGATGCCGAAGGCCGGTGCACGGGGTACCTGAGCGGGCCGCCCATGGTGGGCGAGTCACGATCGGCCTGGCTTCGTCACTACGCAAGATTGCACGGGATCGATCTGGCGCTGAGTTTCGCCTACGCCGACAGCCACGTGGACCTGCCGATGCTGGAAGCCGTGGGATTCCCGGTCGCAGTCAGCCCGGACCTGAGTCTGGCCAGGGCTGCGAAGTCGAGAGGCTGGTCGACCGTGGACTGGTCGGCCCAGTCACCTGCCCCCCGTTGGATCCTCCCGTCCTGAGCGCCTAAGGAGCACGTGTGTCCCGTCCCGGTTTCACACTCGAAGTCGACGAGCGGACCCCTCCGCTGCTCGTCCGGTCTTCAGCCGACGTACGGCTCGAGCGGTTCCCGCTCGGCACCCAGGTGGTCTATCCGCCCGACACCGAGCCGTGGGGTGATCCCTCGAACAGGGCGGCCGCGGCTCTGGCCGCGCCGATCTCGGGGGAGTCCCTGGTGGCCCGCTTGCGGCCGGGCATGAAGCTCACGATCACGTTCTCGGACGTCTCGGTTCCCACGCCGTGGGCGAGCGACGACGTGCGTCGGGTGCTCGTCGAACACGTGCTGGAGGCCGCAGCGGCGGCGGGTGTCGACGACGTCGCGCTGGTCGCCGCGTCGGGGCTGCGCCGCCGGCTCACCGCCGAGGACTACCGCCGGTTGCTGGGTGAGCGGGTCAGTCGGAGTTTCGCCGACGATCCCCGTTTGACCAGCCACGACGCCAGCGACGACGCGCTCCTCAAGACCGTGGGCGAGGTCGACGGGGTGCAGGTACGGCTGAACCGTCGCGTCGCCGAGAGCGACCTCGTGGTCCACGTCAGCGTCGTCGTCGACCGTCGTCACGCCGGGTGGGACGAGATCGTGTCGGGTCTCGGATCCGCTGAGACGATCGACAAGGCGTACGGCTGGCAAGCCGACCCGGCGCCGGTTACGGCCGCCGTGAGCGGCGCCCTCGACGTGATCGCCGTCGCGGCCGTGCTCGGGCAGCCGTCGCACAGCGGACCGCTCCAGTTTCTCTCCGAGCGGGAGTGGGAATGGTCGGTCAAGGAGCAAGTTGCCTTTCTCGCGACACGGCGGGCGATGGCGACGGCTCCGGTGCAGGCGGCTCGGGCGTTGTACTCGGGCAGGTCGGCCACGTACCCGGTGCTCGGCGTCTGGAGCGGGGGGGTCGACGAGGTTCGCGCCGCCGCCCAGGCCGAGCTGGCCGGCCGGCAGGCGGTCGCCGTGCCCGGCGTCGCCGACATCCTCGTCACGGGGGTGCCGGCGGCCCAGCCCGCGGCACCCGACGCCGACGGATCGCCATTGTCGTCGGCCTGGTGGGTGCTGAGCCATTGCTTCGGGCTCGGTGGAGAGCGACAGATCGTGCGCGACGGAGGTGCCATCATCGCGTTCAACCGGCTGAGCGAGCGGTTCTCGACCCGCCACCACTCGGCCGCGGCTGACTTCCTGGCCGACGTGCTGCCTCAGACGGCCGATCCCGGCGAGATCCAGCAACGATTCCTCACCCGATTCGCCACCGATCCCTGGTACCTCGAGCTCTACCGCCAGCGCAACGCCTTCCACCCTCTGTTGGCGTTTCACCAGTGGTTCGCCATGCAGCCGGCCAAGCAGGCCTGCTCCGACATCGTGTTCGTCGGCGCCAACCGGCGCGTGGCCGAAGTGCTCGGATTCCGGGCTGCGACGACGTACGCCGACGCTCTCGAGATCACCTCGACCCGGCTAGGCCGGAGACCTGCGGTGACGTACGTGCGTGACGGATCGCAGGTCCAGGTGGTCCTGCCGTGACTGCGCGCGAGTTCGCCTCCTGGGCCGATCCCACCACCCTCCGGGCGGGATCGTCTGATCGGATGCTCCACAACCCCTTCCGGGGGTTCGGGAAGGACCTGGTTCAGGTCGGTCGCTACTGGCGATGGGGGAGGGGGTCGTCTCGCCCGAGTGGCTTGTTGAGGATCCCGTCACAGCTCGAACCGCGTCCACCAGAGGTACGGCAGAGGTTGCGCGACCCCTTCGTGGGTCTCCTGCGTCGGGCGCGCGTCGAGGTGACCGGCCGGTCGTCGGAGACCGTACCGCTCGTGGCCGTCGCCCACGTGGAGTCGGATGCCGACCTGGCCGTCTTGTTGGAAGCGATTCCCCGCGCGTGGACCGTGACCGACAATCCACGCAAGGTCAAGAACCGCACGGCGTTGCTCGTCACCGACTTCGCCGCCCCGGAGTCGGCGGGCGTGATAGCAGCCGCGTCCAGGTTGGCGACCAGGTACGGCAGGCCCCTCGTCCCGATCGTGGTGCGGCGGCTCGTGACCGGAGTTCAAGACGAAACCTCGGTCAGGTTGCCCACCCCCAAGCGTCTCGACGAAGTACTGATCCGACACGCAGACCCGATCACCGAGGGCAACCCCGTCGCGGTTGCACGCTCGGCCAGTGAAGCGGTGGGCGCCCTGCTGGCCGAGGACGACGCGACCTGGTGGCAGGTGCTGACCGGGGCGGTGGATTCACCGCTGGTCACGCCGATGGCGCGGTGGCGTCGCCGTTGGGAGCGCACCGATCCGAAGCGCGATGCCGGCCGTCACCGAGGTCGGATCTGGTCCTAGGGCTTCTCTGGTCGGCCACGAACCGTCGCCTGGCCCGACAAGGCCCACTAGACTCGGTGTGATCACTTGACCCAAGGCCGGGAGCGTGAGGTGACTGATCCGCTCGAGGTGCTGCGTGACGGCGCACCGGTCCTGCGATGGGAACCCATGTGCGACGACGACATCGAGGACGTCGCGCGGCTGATCGCCGCCGTCGAGCACATCGACGACACGATCGAACGTCATACTTTGGACGACCTGGTCAGGCTGGTCGAGGTCTGCGACACCCCTTTGGACCAGATTGCCGTCGTCGGCCGCGACCAACGAGGCACGATCGTGGCCTACGCATTCGACGCCGTGCATCCACGCGATCGGTCGCCACGACGGGTCAAACTGCTCGGCAACGTCCACCCGGGCTGGCGGGACAAACGGATCGGGCATGCGCTCGTGCAATGGCAAATCGCCGCCGCTCGCCGCTGGGACTACGCCACTCGGAAAGCCCACCACGGCCCTCTCAAGCTGACGGCGACGGCCGACGCGAACCTGACCGGTGTGCGGGAGCTCTACGAGGCGTACGGCATGAACCCCGAAACCTGGTATCTGGACGCTCATCGCACGTTCGACCCCGACGACCCGCCCCACCTGCCCGGCAGCCCCGACGGGGTGTGGCTGCGGCCGTACCTCACGGTTCATCCAGAATCCGTCCGGGTCGCCCACAACGAGGCCTGGCTGTCCCACCCCGGCGCGACGTCGGTCGGTCCCGCGGAGTGGGACCAGACGATGACCCGGCCCGGGAGCATGCCAGAACTGTCGTGGGTGTTGATGGCCGGCAGGCGTGTCGTTGGCTACGCCCTGAACTCGATCGTCGGGTCCGTCGACGAGGGTACGGCCGAAGGCTGGACCGACCGGCTCGGGGTCGTGCCTGCCTGGCGAGGACGGGGGTTGTCCGGAATCTTGCTCCAGGCGTCGGCAGCCGCCTTCTTCCAGCACGGACTCCCTGGCGCCGGGATCGGCTTCGACTCCGACGACCCGTTGACCGACTTGGCCCGGTATCGCGGGCTGGGGTACGACACCATCGACGCGGTGGTTGCCCACGCGCGCGTGATGTCCTGACCGCGGGCCCCCAGGCCAGTTGACCGAGTTCGCCAGGGTCGGTCGTCGCCGCGTACAGTGAGGCGCGTTTTCGAGCGGGAAGGGGACCGATGAGCGGTCATTCCAAGTGGGCGACGACCAAGCACAAGAAGGCTGTCATCGATGCCAAGCGGGGCAAGCTGTTCGCCAAGCTGATCAAGAACATCGAAGTGGCCGCCCGGACCGGTGGCGGCGACCCCGGCGGAAACCCGACCCTGTACGACGCGATTCAGAAGGCCCGCAAGAACTCCGTGCCGATGGACAACATCGACCGAGCGGTGAAGCGCGGGTCAGGTGCCGAGGGCGGCGGGTCGGACTACCAGACGATCATGTACGAGGCGTACGGTCCGGCCGGCGTGGCGATCCTGATCGAGTGCCTGACCGACAACCGCAACCGATCGGCCTCTGACGTGCGCGTCGCCGTGACGCGCAACGGCGGCACGATGGCCGACGTGGGGTCGGTCCAACGGTTGTTCTCTCGCAAGGGCGTGATCGAGATCACCAAGGCCCAGGAGGGCCAGGTGCTCACCGAAGACGACCTGATCGAGGCCACGATCGACGCCGAACCCGAGGACGTGACCGACGCGGGCGAAGGCTTCACGATCACCAGCGATCCGAACAGCCTCGTCGGTGTCCGGAAGGCGGTCCAAGAAGCCGGCTACGACTACGAGAGCGCCGAAGTTGCCTTCGTGCCGGCGTTCCAGCAGGCCGTGGCCGACGCAGAAGCGGCGCGCAAGCTCTACAAGCTGCTGGACGCACTCGAGGACCTCGACGACGTCCAGAACGTGTACTCCAACGACGACGTGCCTGCCGAGGTAGAGGCGCTGCTCGAAGACGAGTGACACGGCGTGTGCTGACCGTGGGAGCCGACCTGGGCCGCTAACCTATCGAACACGTGTTCGAGGAGGCAGTTGTGCGTGTGCTGGGGATCGACCCGGGCTTGACGCGCTGTGGGATCGGTGTGGTCGAAGGCACCCCCGGGCGGGTTCGGCTCGTCGACGTCGGGGTGGTTCGGACAGCCAGTGACCTCGACGTCGCCCGTCGCCTGCTCCAGATCGAAGCGGGCGTCGACGACTGGGTCAGTCGCTATCGACCCGATGCGGTCGCCGTCGAACGGGTGTTCGCCCAGCACAATGTGACGACGGTCATGGGTACGGCTCAGGCCGCCGGGATCGCGTTGCTCGTCGCTGCGCGCCACGGCATCCCCGTGGCCCAGCACACACCCAGCGAGGTCAAGGCGGCGATCAGCGGGTCAGGCCGGGCCGACAAGGCGCAAGTCGCGACGATGGTGGCACGGATCCTGCGCTTGTCGGAGTCGCCGAAACCGGCCGACGCAGCCGACGCCGTGGCGTTGGCGATCTGTCACGTCTGGCGGGGGAGCGCGGCTGCCAGGATCGAGCAGGCCATGGCGGTCGCCGCCGGGAGGGGAAGACGATGATCGCTTCGGTCACGGGCCAGGTCACGGCGGTCGGTGCGACCTGGGTCGTGATCCGCGTGGGTGGCGTCGGTTTGCGCTTGCTGTGCACGCCAGCGACGGCGACGACCCTGCGGACCAATGCCGACGCCACGCTGGCGACCTCGCTGGTCGTGCGTGAGGATTCCCTGACGTTGTACGGCTTCGCCGACGACGCCGAGCGCGACACCTTCGAATTGGTCCAAACCGCGACCGGCGTCGGCCCGAAACTGGCGCAAGCGATCGTCTCGGTGCTCTCGCCGGACGAACTTCGACACGCCATCGCGACCGAGAACCTGGCGAGTCTATGCCGGGTGCCGGGCATCGGTCGCCGGGGCGCTCAGCGCCTGGTGATCGAGCTCAAGGACAAGGTGGGCGGTCTCGCCGCAGCGAGCCAGACAGCGGCCCCGTCCCCGTCCGACTCCGGATGGAGAACACAGGTGCAGGCGGGCTTGGAGGGGCTCGGCTGGTCAACTCGGGATGCCGAGGCCGCCGTCGAGCGAGTGCAGCCGATGGCGACCGAGAATCCTGAGGTGGGCGTCGCCGTACTCATGCGAGCGGCCCTTCGGTCGCTGGCCAAGTAGCGTGACGGTCGTGCACCAAGCCCACGAGCCTTCGCCGGTCGATCCCCACGCGACACCCGACGAACGTACGGTCGAGGCCGCGCTGCGGCCGACGACGTTGCGCGAGTTCGAGGGCCAGCCGCGGGTGTCGGACCAGCTCGGTCTCGTGCTGCAGGGCGCGAAACACCGCGGCACGGTGCCCGATCACGTGCTCCTGTCGGGCCCGCCCGGACTGGGCAAGACCACGCTCGCGATGATCATGGCCAACGAGCTCGGCGCGCCGCTGCGCGTGTCGAGCGGGCCGGCGATCCAGCACGCCGGTGACCTGGCTGCGATTCTGTCGGGCCTGAGCGAGGGCGAGGTCTTCTTTCTCGACGAGATCCACCGCATGAGCCGCCCGGCCGAGGAGATGCTCTATCTGGCCATGGAAGATTTTCGGGTCGACGTGGTGGTCGGGAAGGGCCCCGGCGCCACGGCGATTCCCCTGGAGATCCCGCCGTTCACCCTCGTCGGCGCGACGACCCGAGCGGGGTTGCTGCCAGGGCCGTTGCGGGACCGATTCGGGTTCACCGCCCAGCTCGAGTTCTACGACGCTGACGCGCTGACCCACATCGTGACCCGCTCTGCGGAACGGTTGGCCGTACCCCTGCGCGGATCCTCTGCCTCGTTGATCGCGTCCCGGTCACGGGGTACCCCCCGGATCGCAAACAGGCTGCTGCGGCGGGTTCGCGACGTGGCCCAGGTGCGCGGCGACGGCATCGTCACCGAGCACGTCACACTCGAGGCGTTGCGGGTCTACGAGGTGGACGACCTTGGCCTGGACCGGCTGGACCGGGCCGTGCTGCACGCCATCTGCGTCAAGTTCGGCGGTGGTCCGGTCGGGCTCAGCACCCTGGCGATCGCCGTCGGCGAGGAGATGGACACGGTGGCCGAGGTGGCTGAACCTTTCCTGGTACGGCAAGGGTTCCTGATGCGCACACCCCGCGGCCGGGTCGCGACAGCGGGGGCCTACCAGCATCTGCGGTTGGCCGTACCCACAGGTCTGTCCGCCTCCGAGACCCTGTTCGGGTGACTGCCTGATGGGAAGAAAGCAAGCCCCTCAGACCGCCAGCCAGACGTCTGTGTTGCCGTCGCGAATTCGCGACTTCCTGTATGCACCGTTCGGCACGATCCTCCGGCCGGTCCATGCAGCGGCCGTCTGGCTCATGGTGATGGGTCTCGGCTGGGTGGACGCGTTCCGGATCCGTGTCCGCCCTGATCCGCGCCTGGCCGATCTGGTGACCGTGGCCGTCAAGACCTTCGAACGGCCTGCCGCGATCTCGCGATTCCTGAAGGCGGCGCGTCGCGTCTTCACCGGCAGAATCGTCGTCGCCGACGACTCGCGGGTAGCGATCACGACGAAGGATCCTCTGGTCGACGTGATCGTGCTGCCGTTCGCGTCCGGGGTCAGCAGGGGTCGCAACGCAGCGCTCGCTGCCGTCGACACGCCGTACGTACTGGTCTGCGACGACGACCTGGTCTTCACCCACGCCTCGCGCTGGGAGCGGGCCGTCG
>JBDHZQ010000031.1:0-23473 GCA_039811945.1 Propionibacteriaceae bacterium | reverse complement strand
TGCTGCCGGCGGCGATGTCGCGCCCGATCCCGACCACGGTGTGCCCGGAGCGCACGAAAGCGCGTGCGGCAGCACCACCGACGAAGCCGGTGGCACCGGTCACCACGACGCGCATGGGCGAACCGCTAGCGGTAGTTGACGAACTGGACCGCGAAATCCAAGTCGGCCTTGCGGACGAGGGCCTGCACGGTCTGCAGATCGTCGCGCGACTTGCTCGACACGCGAAGTTCGTCACCTTGGATCTGGGTCTTCACGCCCTTCGGGCCGGTATCGCGCACCAGTTTGGTGATCTTCTTGGCGTTGTCCTGGCTGATTCCCTGCTGCAGGGTGCAGGTTTGGCGCCACCGCTTGCCCGAGGCGCGGGCGTCGCCGACCTCCATCGCTTTCAGGTCGACTCCCCGCCGCGCCAGCTTGGAGTAGAAGACGTCCAGGACTGCCTTGAGGCGTTCCTCGGTCGAGCTCTCCAGTTCCACTGCCTCGCCGGCCCAGGCGATCGACGACTCGGTGCCCTTGAAGTCGAACCTCTGATGAACCTCCTTGGCCGCCTGATTGATCGCGTTGTCGACCTCTTGCCGGTCGACCTTGCTCACGATGTCGAACGAGGACTCTCCAGCCACGTCATTCCTTTCAGCGGGGTGAGGCGCCGCGAACGTGCGTACGACGCGAATGCTGGCCCAGTCTGTCGCCTCCTGCCGTACCCACGCACGGTCGTTATCCGACCGTAACTCGAACCCGCCGACCACGGCGGCGTGCCGTCACCTCACCAGTGATGCGATCGACAGCCAGATCTGGGTGAGAATGTTGCGCATCAACTCCAAGAGCTCCTGGCTCGTTGCCAGGGTCCACAGCAGCGCGGCCATGGCGATTCCTCCGACCGTGACCAGCGCGTACTCCGCAGTGACCGCTCCGCGGTCTCCCCGCCGACGCTTCGACCCACGCATGGGTTTCTCCCTTCCTCAAGGTTGTCCGTGCCCGGACTATGCGTCGAGCGGGGCTCGCACGGTCAGGCCGGGTGAGGACCTGTGGACAACGCTGAGGCGTGATCGGCGTCTGTGGACGAGCAGTGACCTCGAAGGCGAGATCGGGCTCAGGTCGACAGCTGTGCGTCGAGGTCGGCGATCCGACCGACGAGCAGGTCGACGAAGCCGGTCACGTCCACGTCGAGGGCGACGTGGGTGTTCGGCTCGCGCTTCCAGACGCCCTTGAGGTCGGCGACGGTCATCCCTCGGGTGAGCCAACCGGCCGTTTCGACGCCCACCCAGACGTGCTCGGTGCGCAGCAGGTCGGGCTTCACCACCGCCGCGACAGCGAGAGCGTCGTGCTGGGCGGTCGCATCGCTGCCGTTGGTGGCCAGGTAATACGTGCCGTAGAAGTCGACCATCCCCGTGATCGCCCGAGCCAGCGGTCCTGCGTCGCGGCCGCGCAGAGGGTTCCAGTCCGAGCCCGCGAACATGGCCTGGTGGGTGACGTCCAGCCCGACCATGGTGACCGGCACGCCGGCGGCGAAGACCCGGGCTGCAGCATCGGGGTCGAACCAGATGTTGAACTCGGCAGTCGGGGTGTGGTTCCCCGTACGGCGGACCCCTCCCCCCATGATCACCAGCCGGTCGAGTTTGCCGTACACGTCCGGCCGGAGCGCCGCCAGCAAGGCGACGTTCGTGAGCGGGCCGATCGCGACCATCGTCACCGGGCGGTCGGAGGATTCGATCAAGTCGACCTGCAGAGCCAGGGCGCCTCGGGGATCTGGAACTCGCTGTGGCAAGGCCAAGTCGACTCCGCCTAGCCCTCCCTGGCCGTGGATGGACGGGTCTCCGGTCTCGGTCAGGTGAACGAGCGAACGTCCCGCGCCGGCGGCGAGCGGTACGTCGTCGCGGCCCAGCAGGTGGAGCATCCGCAGCGCGTTGCCGGTAGTGTTGTCGAGGCCGGTGTTACCGCCGACCGTGGTCACCCCGATCAGGTCGATCTCGGGGCTCGCCACGGCCAGGGCCAACGCGATGGCATCGTCGATGCCGGGGTCGGTGTCGATGATGACCGGGATCGGCATGTCAGCTCCTCGTCAGGTTGGTGATGGCACCGATGACCTCGTCCCAGAAGCGCGGTACGTCGAGGCGCGTTGCTACCGATGCGTTGGTCGGTGCGTGCTCGCCCTGAATCGAGCGGTAGCGGTCGAAGTCGACGACGGTCATGCCTGCGGTCCACTCGCCGTGTGTCTCGACCGCGACGTGGGCGGGCTCGCAGGTGACGATGTCGTCGATCAGTGCCGCCACCGCGCAGGGGTCGTGCACGGGCGGGTAGGCGAACCCCTGACGTTCGGCATAGGTCGCCTGGAAAAACCTCAACATGTCCACGACGAACGTCGCCAGTGGTCCGCCCACGGCGGCCAGCCGGGCGAAGACGTCGTCGGAGGCCTGGGCTTGGTGGGTGAGGTCCAGACCGACCATCGTGATCGGCCAGCCTGCCGCGAAGACGGCCGCGGCTGCCTCGGGATCGGCGAGGATGTTGAACTCGGCGGCCGGGGAGGCATTGCCTCGGGTGTAGGCCCCGCCCATCAGCGAGACCCGCTTGACCCGTTTCGCGATCCGCGGCTCTGCCCGGAGCGCGAGTGCGATGTTGGTCAACGGGCCGACTGGCACCAGGTTGACCGTTCCTGCGGGTGCGGCCATGACCGTCGAGACGATGACGTCGACCGCGTCCCGGGGGTCGAGGGCGACGTCGGGCTCGGGGAGGACGGGGCCGTCGAGGCCGGATTCCCCGTGGATGTCTGGCGCGACGATTTGCTCCCGCACGAGGGGTACGGCAGCCCCCGCCGCGACCGGTACGTTCCGAATGCCCGCCACGGTGCACACCGCCAAGGCGTTGCGCGTCACCTTCGGCAGCGTCTGGTTGCCCGCGACCGTGGTGATCGCGAGCAGATCGATCGCCGGGTGCCCGGCCGCGAAGAGGATCGCGACCGCGTCGTCGTGGCCGGGGTCGCAGTCGAGGATGATCTTTTCGGCCATGGGACTCACGCCGTCTTCAGAGCCGCCGCTCGCCGCCGCCGCTTGACGATGTCCATCGCCGCGAACGTCAGCGCGAGGATCGTGATCACGTACGGCGCCATCTTGGCCAGGTTCGAGTTGATCCCGGCCACTCCGAGTCGGTCGGCCACCGCGTCGGCCAGTCCGAAGATGATCGCCGCTACCATAGTCGGAACGGGCCTCGCGCGACCGAAGGTCAGCGCCGCTACCGCGATGAAGCCTCGACCAGCCGTCATGTCCCGGGTGAATGCACCGAGGTTCGACATCGACAGCTGAGCTCCACCCAGGCCGCACAGCGCGCCGCACAACAGGATCGACCACAGCTTCATCCGGGTGCCGTTGATGCCGGCGGCGAGTGCCGCGGGGAGGTCTTCGCCGACCGCCCGCAGGTGCACACCGAACTTCGTCCGGTAGAGCAGGAACGCATAGAGAGGCACGCAGAGGAGGGCCACGTAGACCAGGGGGGTCTGGTCGCCGAGGATCGGCAGGTGTGGCTTGGGTAGGGAACTGGTCACGGTGGGCGGCGTGCTGCCGGTCGTCTTGTAGAGAACTTGCAGCAAGAAGACCGACAGGCCCGCCGCCAGAATGTTCACACCGATGCCGACGACGATGAAGTCCGCCTTGAGCCACAACGTGCAGGCGGCGTAGACCACCGAGAGCAAGATCGCAGACACCACCGCGGCCAGCACGCCGGCCCACGGGCTCTTCGTGGCAGCGCCCACGGCGATAGCCGAAAAGGCGCCGATCAGCATCATGCCTTCGAGGCCGATGTTGAGAATGTCGGCCTGCTGCGTGATCGCGCCGCCGATCGAAGCGAACAGGATGGGTGTCAGAGAAGCCAGCACCGCCGCCACGAGAGCGAGGCTGAACACGCTGTCGAAGATGCTCACTTCGTGCTCCCTTCGGTCACGACCGGGGTGACAGCCGCGGTGCCCGCGCCTGTCACGTCACTGCGGATCGGTGCGGAACCCGACGGACCCTCCACCGCGGACGACGACCGTCGTCTCCAGTTCCACACGAAGGTGCCCGTGATCATGAGGATGATCAGGCCTCGAATGAGGTCGACGAGCGACAAGGGAACCTGCGCGTTGAGCTGCATCGAGCCGCCGCCGGCGATCATGTTCGCGTAGAACAGCGCGGCGACGATCGCCGCCCACGGGTTCAGCCGGGCCAATAGCGCCACGGTGATGGCGGTGAAGCCGTACCCCGGTGAAAACGCCTGCAGGAAACGTCCTTGGGAGTTAGGCCCGATCACGAACAGCGCCCCGGCGAATCCGGCCGCGGCGCCCGACAGGGCCATGACCTGCATGCTCATCGACTTCGGGTTGACTCCGGTGTACTCGGCGAACCGGTTCATTTCTCCGAGTTCGCGCACCCACAGGCCCCAGACCGATCGCGTGAGGATCAGGCCCAGCGCCACGACGACCGCCAACGCGATGAAGATGTCGGGGGTCAGCGAGAACTCCGGTGACAGGATCGGCAGCGAAGCTTCGGGGCCAATCTTCTGCGAACCGACCGAGCCGTACGCAGGATCGCGCAGCGGGCCGGTCACGAGGTACGTCGTCAGCAACAGGGCGATCGAACTCATCATGAGCGTGGTCACGATGATGTCGACGTTCCAGGCGGCGAGCAGCGCACCGGGGATCAGGCCCCACAGGGCGCCAGCGACGAACCCCACGATCAGGATCAGCACGATCTGGACGATGCCGGGTACGGCAGATCCCTTGAGGGCGACCCCGGTGAGAGCGCCGGCGAGCGAGCCGACGTACAGCTGGCCTTCGCCGCCGATGTTGAAGAAGCCGGCCCTGAAGCTGATGATCACGGCGGCCGACAGGATGAGCAACTGCACCGAGTGGGCGAGCAGGCTGCCGATGCCGTACGGCGTGGTCAAGGCCGAGAAGAACAACTCTTGATAGGCCGTCAGCGGGTTCTTCCCGAGCAACAAGATGATGATCGCGCCGACCACCAATGCGCCGCCGATCGCGATCAGGGGCTGGGCTGCGTTGGTGAAGATCGTCTTGACCAGGTTCGTGGATCTGACGGGGCGAGCATCGCTCACCTGTGCGAGATCGACGGGTACGGCGATATCGGCCGGCGGGAGAGCTGCCTCTTCGACCGGTGCCGGCTGCGCGACGATCGTGTCGAAGATGTCGGGGATCCCGTCGCCGTCCAGGTCGGTGGAGACGAGATCGGCCTTCTCGGCATGGACGGCTTCGGCGCGGGCGACAGCGTCGTCGTCGACGTCCTCGCCGCCCATCGCCAAACCGACCGCCGTCTCGGTCATCGTGTCTTGGGTGAACTCCGCGACGATGTGGCCACGATGGATCACCAGCAGCCGGTCGGACAAGCTCATGACTTCGTTGAGGTCGGCCGAGATCAGCAGGATGCCTGCGCCCCGGTCGCGGGCCGAGACGAGCGCGTTGTGGACGAACTCCATGGCCCCGACGTCCACACCTCGGGTCGGCTGGGCGACGACCAGTACGGCTGGGTCGGCCTCGAACTCGCGGGCGATGACGACCTTCTGCATGTTGCCGCCCGAAAGTGACCCGACCGGGGTCTTCGGCACGGCCCCGCGCACGTCGAACTTCTTGATCAGCGCGGCACCGAGCGCGGTGAGCGCTCGGGGGTTCAGCCAGCCGGCCCGGGCGACCGGCGGCTTGAGGTGGGTGGCGGCGACGTTCTCGTCGACCGCGAGGCTGGGTGCCGTACCCACGTGGTGGCGATCGTCGGGGATGTACGCCAAACCTTGCTCCCGGCGCGATGCCACCGAGGCTCGGGTGACGTCGGTGCCTCGCAGCCGGATCGAGCCGCCGTCGGGCTTCTCCAGGCCAGCGATCGCCTCGGCGAGTTCGGACTGGCCGTTGCCGTCGACACCGGCGATGCCGACGATCTCGCCGGAGCGCACGGTCAGCGACAGGCCGTCGACCCGGGTGATGCCCCGTTCGTCGACGACCGTGAGGGCATCGACGTTCAACACGTCGTCGGTCGGGTGAGCCGGCGTGTGCTCGATGCGGAGAAGCACGTCGCGGCCGACCATCATCGTCGCGATCTGTTCCTTCGTGAGTCCGGCCGCGGGTACGGTCGCGATGGACCGGCCGTCACGAATCACGGTGACCTCGTCGGCGATCGCGAGGACCTCGTCGAGCTTGTGAGAGATGAAGATGACCGCGACGCCGGACTTCGCGAGGTCGCGGACGACGACGAACATGTCGTCGGTCTCGGCTGGGGTGAGCACCGCTGTGGGTTCGTCGAGGATGAGCAGCCGCGTGTCGTGCGACAAGGCCTTAAGCACCTCGACCCGCTGGAGTTCACCGACCGACAGGGTGCGGGTGATCGCTTCCGGGTCCACGTCGAGGCCGAACTCGTCGGACAGCCGACGTACCTCGGCCTCCATGCGGGCGGTGTCAAGCTGTCCGTTCTTGGTCAGTTCCCGGCCCAGGAAGACGTTGGCGGCGACCGTCAGGGAGCCGACCAGCTTGAAGTGCTGGAAGACCATGCCGATGCCCAGCGCCGCAGCTTGCTGCGGTGTGGTGATCGGGACTTCCGAGCCGTCGAACATGATCGTGCCGGAGTCGGGCACGGCCGTGCCGTTGATCATCGACATCAGGGTCGTCTTGCCGGCACCGTTCTCGCCGACGATGGCGTGGATCTTGCCGGGGTAGACGTCGAGATCTACCCGATCGTTGGCCACCTTCGGGCCGAACGTCTTGGTGACCTGACGTAACTGCAGCAGCGGAGTCGTCATCGCATCCCTCTGAATTGGTCAAAGACGCTGATTGAGGCTGGACGCATCACGGGGCCGGGCGACCGGCCCCGTGATGCACACCATGTCACGCAATCGTGGTCGGCACCGTGATCGTGCCGTCGGCGACCTGCTTGGCGTAGTCGTTCACCTTGGTCTTGATGTCGTCGGGAACGATGTTGCCGTTGTTGTCGAACGTCAGGGCCACGCCGTTGTTCTTCAGACCATACGAGGTGGTCTTACCGTACTCGAGCGTGCCTGCGTCGGCCGCGTTCACAGCTGTGACAAGGCCGTTGCCGATGTTCTTGAGCATCGAGGCCAGGATGTTGCCCGACTGCAGAGCGTTCTGGTTGGAGTCGACGCCGATGCCGTACTTGTTGGTGTCCTTGGCCGCCTTCAACACGCCGATGCCCGCGCCTCCGGCGACCTGGTAGACCACATCGGCCTTGTCCTGCTCGAACATCGACTTGGCGATCGAGTAGCCCTTGTCGGCGTCGGTGAAGTTGCCCACGAAGCCGGTCTTGACCTGGATCGTCGGGTCGACGCTCTCGACGCCTTTCTTGAAGCCGACCACGAAGTCCTGAATGATCGGAATGTCCATGCCGCCGACGAGGCCGACGACCTTCGACCCGGAAGCCTTGGGGAACTTGTCCTTGTTCGTGGTCACCAGCGCGGCCAGGACACCAGCAAGGAACGAGCCTTCGTTCTGCTTGAACGTGATCGAGGCGACGTTGGGCTGCTTCACGACGTCGTCGTAGATGACGTACTTCTGATTCGGGAACTTGGGTGCGATCCCGTCGAGCACTTCGACCATCTGTGACGAGCCGACGACGACGATGTCCCACTTGCCCGACACCTGCTCCACGTTCTGCTTCCAGGACGCGGGGTTGTTGGCTTCGGACTCGACCGTCTGGGTCTTGTGACCGGCGGCTTCGAGCTGCTTGATGCCGCGCTGGGCGTCATCGAAGAAGCTGGCGTCGCCCAGCGGGCCGTTGACCACGTTGACGACGGACTTCTTGGCGGTGCCTGCCGCAGAGCCGGACGCCGCTGGAGATGCGGTGTTCGAAGTGCAGCCTGCCAGGAGCAGCGCGGCCGCAGCCGCGACCGCGAGCCCCTGCTTCACTCTCGAGATCATCTGGTGTTCTCCTTCGTTGGGAGGTCGGGTCGCCGACCTGCGTTACGTCACGGTGTCGGAGTGACCGAAACCGGGTCTGTGGTGAGGTGGGTGAGGACTTCGTCCCGCCCGGGCATGCCCGCGGTGGCTCCGAGGCTGCGGGTGGACAGTGAGGCTGCCACGACGGCCCGTCCCGCGGCGGCCACCATCGTCGTACCGGCGGCCAGCTCGGCAGCGAGCGCGCCGACGAACGTGTCGCCGGCCCCGGTCGTGTCGACCACCGACACCGCGGGCGGCGGCAGCAGGGTGACCGAACCTGCGTGGCACAGGGCCGCGCCTCGGGATCCGAGCGTCGCGACGATCGTCGACGGCGATCCCGGTCGAGCTGCCACCGACTCCATGGCTGCCAAGTCGTCGGGGAGGGGTTCGCCCAGCACGGTCGCGTATTCGAGTTCGTTCACGACGAGAACGTCGGTGCCCGCCAAGACGTCGGCCGGCAGCACCTGGGCGGGGGCCGGGTTGAGCACGAAGAGACCCGTCGTGGCGTGCTGGGCTGCGCGTACGGCAGCGACCGGCACTTCGAGCTGACAGACGACGACCGCCGCGTCGGTCACGATGTCGCCGGCGGCCTCGACGTCGGCGGCCGACAGCCGGGCGTTGGCTCCGGCGACCACGATGATCGAGTTCTCCGCCAAGGCATCGACCATGACCAGGGCCCGGCCGGTCGGTCCTGCCGTACGCCGAAAGCACGACACGTCGACACCCACGCCGGCGAGCGCCCCCGCGACCACGTCCCCGGCCGAATCCTCCCCGCGGAGCCCGACGAAGGCGACGTCGGCGCCCATCCGGGCTGCCGCGAAGGCCTGGTTGCTGCCTTTGCCGCCAGGGCCTTCGGCGTACGAGGTCGCCAGCAGGGTTTCACCTGGTCGGGGCAGCGTTTCGGTGGTCGTGACCAAGTCGAGGTTGGCACTGCCGACGACCGCCACACGGCCTTTCGACTGCTTCATTGCACCTCGCGGGTCCACCAGGCCGAGGCGCGTATGTCCCGGCTTGTTCAGCGATCCAATCCCGGCTGAAAATGCCTGTCAAGCAAGCGCGGCGAGCCGCAATGAGACTGTGATCTTGGCGCCGGTCACGCCGGCCCCCGATCAGGCCAGCAGGGCCGCCGCCGCGATCTTCACCATGGATGCGTAGCAGTCCTCGCGTTCCTCCGCTGTGAGGTCGCCGCCGCCGTTCTTGAGGTGGTCGGAGACGGTCAGCACGACGAGCGCCTCACCGCCTTCGAGCATGGCGACCGAGTAGAGGCCCGCGGCCTCCATCTCGACGGCGAGGGTGCCGAGCCGTTCCAGGGCGGCCACCGTCTCGGGTCGGCCGAAGTAGAAGTGGTCGCTGGCGAAGACCGGCCCTACGTGGCTGGTGACCTGAGGCAGGGCATCGGCAGCGTTCATCGCGGCCCTCAACAGAGTGGGGCTGGGCGCCAGGGAGGCAGTGCCGTACGGAATCAGCAGGTTGGGCACCGACGAGTTGGTGTGGGCGGCCGACGCAATGACGACGTCGCGGACCGCGACCGAATCCAGGTACGCCCCACACGTCCCGACCCGGACGATCCTCTCGACTCCGAAGAATCGGTACAGCTCGGTGACATAGATCGACAGCGACGGCAGGCCCATGCCCGACCCCATGACCGTCATGGGTTCGCCTTCGTAGAGGCCGGTGTAGACGCCGATGCCACGCACGTCGGAGACGAGTTCGACGTCGGTCAGGAAGTCGCGAGCGATCTTCTCGGCGCGCTTCGGGTCTCCGGGTAGCAGGACCCGAGGGGCGATCTGGCCCGGTTCGGCATTGATGTGTGGTGTGGCCATGGTGTCCCCTCGGTTCGTCGGTCGGCTGGTAGGAGCGTACGGCCAATTCGATTCGTCCTGCGCGAGCGCTGGCTGCTATGGTTTCGGGGCTGGTTCGCCAGCCCTGGCAGGTTGCCCGAGTGGCCAAAGGGAGCGGTCTGTAAAACCGTCGGCACAGCCTACGTAGGTTCGAACCCTACACCTGCCACCAGGCTTCAAGAGGCTTCTGACAAGCGCTGATAGGTGCTCTCAGGGGCCTTTTGCCGTACCTGGGGATCCACCCGGGAGAGGACGGCCGGGCTCGATTCGCATCGCCGACGACGCCTCGTGTATGTTTGTGCGGCGGCTGGCCCCTATAGCTCAGTCGGCAGAGCGTCTCCATGGTAAGGAGAAGGTCTGCGGTTCGATTCCGCATGGGGGCTCCAGGGCTTCCGAGTCGGCGACCACCGTACGCCTCCAGGTGACTGGGCTTGGGAGACCGAGGCGGGATAGCTCAGACGGTAGAGCAAACGGCTCATAATCGTTAGGTCGCGGGTTCAAGTCCCGCTCCCGCTACCGAGAACGACGAGGCACCAACGTAAAGGACCACCATGGCCAAGAAGCAAGCCGATATCCGGCCGAAGATCACGCTGGCCTGCACGACGTGCAAGGAGCGCAACTACATCACCAAGAAGAATCGGCGCAACGATCCCGATCGCCTGGAGTTGAAGAAGTTCTGCCCCAAGTGCCATCAGCACACCGCCCACCGCGAGACCCGCTGACCTCCAGTTCGCACCCATCGAGCCGCTCTCTTCCGAGGGCGGCTCGTTGTCGTGTGGGCCGAACCTGATCTCAGCGACGCTGGGCCGTCAGCGGCGTCGTGGTGAGGTCCACGATCCACGACATGGCGACGGACTGGCTGGTCGAGACCGTGTGGCGGGTGCGGTTGGTGACCACGTCGGCGGTCACGGTCCAGGTCGCCTGGTAGTCGTACGTCACCGTCGACCGGCGGGCGTTCGGAAGCGGGGTCAGGCGCGTCGCGGCGGCCGGATCCTCGGTGCGCCTGATCGAGGCGTCGACGATCGTCCCCTGCACGAAGTCGGCCGGGAGGCCGGGACATCCGAGCGGTACGGTGGTCGTGCCGTCCAGGCATTCCTGCACCGCTCGCCGTACGGCTTCCTCGGCACGGGCGAAGCCAGCAGGTGTCACGATCGGCGTGAGACTGCCCACGACGAGGGCCTCTCCCGGGCTGTGCACGGTGACGCTGGCAGGCGGGCTCAGTCCCAGGTACGGATTCGACGTGGTCAGCGCGTACGTTCCGGGAAAGGCCGCGAGCGAATCCGCCTCGGCCGGAACCTCGACCCCGGCCACGTACAAGCGGACGCCGGCTGAGCGCAGCGCGGACACGTTCAGGCGGCCCGGCTCGTCACGGAGCCGCCAGGTACCACCCGACCGAACCGTCACGTAGGACGCGGTCACACGATCGGCGCCGACCAGGTACGTCGCCGACACCCTCTCCGTACCCACACTGCCGGGCTTCGGTGCATCGACGCTGATCTCGCGAACCGGTGCCGCAGCGCGGGCCAGGTCCAACACCGGCTTGGTCAGCAGCAACGACTCCGGGGGAGGAGTGTCGAGGTACGACAACGCGGTTTGGGCATCTCCGTCGGCGATGGCGTGGAGGTACGCCTCCACGGTGGCCTTGCTGGTATCGGGCCCCTGACCCGAGATCGTGTTGAACGACAAACCCAAGACCTCGGCCCGCGACAAGATCCCGGCAGTGATCAGCGACATCATGAGTGCGACGACCAGCCCGCTCACGAACGGAGCCCAGCCCGGCATCAGCACGTGGTCGACGCCCTTGACGATCGGCGGCCCCGGGGGCCACGGGTCCGCACTCGGGGGGAGAGGCGCGGGCCTGGCGCTGGTGTCCCGGCCCACGATCCTCGGCATGTCGCAGAGCCTAACCGCGGGGGTCGGAGAGGGCCGTGCGGTCTAGGGTGTGGGCCATGCCGATCACTGCCGAGCATGTGGGCCGGACGTACCCGCCCACCGACGCCTACGTCGTCAGCGCCGCCAAGATCGCCGAGTTCGCGACCGCTCTCGGCGACGGGAATGCGGCCTACCAAGGTCGAGAGCCGATCGCGCCACCGACGTTCGCTGCGGTCATCGCCGCGCAGGCCTGGGGCCAACTCTTCGACGATCCGGACCTCGACCTGGCGTTGCGCCGGGTCGTGCACGGTGACCAGTCGTTCGTGTGGCACCGGCCGATGCGGACCGGTGACGAGGTGGTCGGCGTGCTGACGATCGACAAGGTGCGGGCGCGAGGAGCGATCGAGTTCGTCGGTGTGACCGTCAAGCTGACGACGACGGCGGGGCAGCCGATCTGCGACGCGACATCGACGCTGGTGCACACGAGGAGTCAGGCATGAGCGCGGCTGAGGTGGGTACGGCATTGGGCCCGGTCAGGATCAGGGTCACGAGGGCCGATCTGGTCCGCTACGCCGGCGCGTCCACCGACTTCAACCCCATCCACTACAGCGACCGGGCGGCCGCCACGCTGGGTCTGCCCGGCGTTCTGGCTCACGGGATGTGGACGATGGGGGTCGCGCTGAGGGTCGTGACCGATTGGGTCGGCGACCCCTCCCGGATCCGTTCGTACTCGGTTCGGTTCACCAAGCCCGTCGTCGTGCCCGACGACGACGAGGGGGCCGAGGTGGTCGTGACCGGCACGGTCACCGCCGCGACCGACTCGACGGCGACGATCAGCCTCGACGTGACCGCCAACGGCGAGAAGGTCCTGGGGAACGCGACCGTCGAGGTCGCCCTGTGACCGAACCCGATTCGTGCACGGTCGAACACGAGACAGTGCTCGGCCGGCCATTCGCCGTACCCTCCTCTCCATTCCTCGCCGACCACACCACGTTGCGGGTCGGGGGACCGGCGGCTCGGCTCGTGGTCGCCGACACCGAAGAGGCGTTGCTCGAGGTTGTCCGTACGGCCGACCACGCTGGTGAGCCGGTGCTCGTGCTGGGTGCCGGGTCGAACGTCGTGGTCGCCGACGAGGGATTCGACGGCGTGGTGGTCGTCGTGGCGACCCGCGGGATCAGCGCCGACGTCTCCGACTGTGCCGGCGCGATGGTGACGATCGCGGCGGGTGAGCCCTGGGACGACGTGGTCGCCCATGCGGTGGCGCAGGAGTGGGTCGGTCTGGAAACGTTGTCCGGGATCCCCGGTGCGACCGGGGCGACGCCGATCCAGAACGTCGGGGCGTACGGCAGTGAGGTCGCGCAGACGCTCGCCCGGGTCCGTACCTGGGACCGGCAGCGGTCCACCCAGGTCACGTTCGCGGCCGCGGACTGCGGATTCGGGTACCGATCCAGCCGGTTCAAATCCGAGCCCGGCCGTTACGTCGTGCTCGGTGTGACCTTCCAGCTCGAACTCGGAGCGCTGTCGGCCCCGATCCGGTACGGCGAACTGGGCACCAGGCTCGGGGTCCAGGTGGGCGCCAGGGCGCCTTTGGCAGAGGTCCGGGCCGCCGTGCTCGACCTGCGCCGAGGCAAGGGCATGGTGCTCGACGCCGCCGATCACGACACCTGGTCGGCCGGCTCTTTCTTCACCAACCCCATCGTGACGCCCGAGATCGCAGCCCGCCTCCCGGTTGATGCACCCCGGTTCCCGACCGCGGACGGCCTCGTCAAGAGCTCGGCGGCCTGGTTAATCGACCATTCCGGCTTCCACAAGGGGTACGGCGCTGGTCCCGCCCGTTTGTCAACCAAGCACGCTCTGGCGCTGACGAATCGAGGTGGGGCGTTGGCCGCAGACATCCTCGCGTTGGCCCGCGAGGTGCGAAACGGCGTTCGGGAGCGGTTCGGGATCGAGTTGGTGTGCGAGCCAGTGCTCGTGGGGTGCTCGCTGGACGCCTGATCCGGTTCGACTCCGGGTGTCGGAATCACGTAGACTCTGGGGCTCGGTGGACTTGTGCCACGGTCGGGGCGTGCCCTCGGTCGGGTCACCAGGTCATCGAAGGGCAATAGCTCAATTGGCAGAGCAGCGGTCTCCAAAACCGCAGGTTGGGGGTTCAAGTCCCTCTTGCCCTGCGAAGAACGGGCGCAGCAGCGCCCGTTGTCGCGTCGGCCCCTCACGGGCTGAGCTTCGGACGAAGGATCACGCGTGGCCAAGCAGAAGCGCACAGCCTCGGGTCAGCCCGCAGGTGTCGCCGACGCCTCTGGCGTGCCCGAGGACACGACGCCCGCCGACGATGCGGGGTACGTCGCAGCCGACGATGCGGGGTACGTCGCTGCCGAGGATGATGTCGTGCACACCCCACCGGTCGAAAGATTCGACGAGACCGAGGCGTCGGCCGAAGTCGGCGACGTGACGGTGGAAGACGTACCGCAGAACGAAGTCGACGAGGCGGTCGTTCTCGAGCCAGACGACAGCGATCAGGACGACATCGATCCGGACGACAGCGATGCGGACGTGACGGTCGACGACCAGGCGGAGGACCCGCGTGGCGAGGACCTCGCCACCGACTTGCCCGACCCTGGGCCCTACGACGTCACTCCCGACGAGACCGAAGCCGAGGAACTGGATCCCGAGGCGCCAGACGACGACCCAGAACAGTTCGAGGAAGCCGAGGCGGTCGCCGTGGCTGCGTCGTCGACGCGCCCGGTGCGCAAGGTCCGTTCGGCCAAGGCGCCGGTCAAGAAGGTCACCGCGACGCCGACGCGCAAGGAGGCCACGGCCACCGGCCTCGCGAAGCGCACCAGTCCCGCCCAGTTCATTCGGGAGTCGATCGCGGAGCTACGTAAGGTGGTGTGGCCGACCGGCGCCCAACTTCGGCAGTACTTCGTCGTGGTGCTGGTGTTCGTGGTCTTCGTGATCGCCCTTGTTGCGGTCCTCGACTTCGGGCTCGGCTGGACGCTGCTGAAGCTGCTGGGCTGAGAGAGGGAAACATGACCGAACCGACATCCGACGACTTCGACGTGACGCTCGCGCTGGGCGACGACGACACGACCGACGAGGTGGTCGACGAGGAACTGAACTTCGATTTCGGCGGCGACGACGAGGAAGCCGACGACGACACCGAGATCTCCCTCGACTTCGACGCCGAGCCCGAGGCTGCCGGCGAGCAGCCGGAAGAAGTCGACGTCGCCACGGCCGCGTTGGCCGCCCTCCGCAGCGAGTTGCTGTCCAAGCCGGGAGATTGGTACGTGGTGCACACGTACTCGGGCATGGAGAACCGGGTCAAGCAAAACCTGGATTCTCGGGTCCGCACCCTCAACATGGAGGACTACATCTTCGAGACGATCGTTCCGACCGAAGAAGTCGTCGAACTCCGCAACAACGTTCGCAAGACGGTGACCCGCACGGTCGCCCCCGGCTACGTCCTGGTCCGGATGGACCTGACCGACGATTCCTGGGGAGCCGTACGGCACACACCGTCGGTGACCGGCTTCGTCGGTCACGCGAACCAGCCCGTGCCGCTCGCTCTGGACGAGGTCGAGAGCCTGCTGAGTCGGTCTGTGATCGCGAAGGCGACCGCAACCGGTGGGCAGACGACGCGGCGCAAGAAGGTCGAGGTCGCCGACTTCTCGGTCGGCGATTCCGTGATGGTGGTCGACGGTCCGTTCGCCGGCGTCCACGCCTCGATCACCGAAATCCACGCGCACAGTCAGAGGGTCAAAGCCCTGGTCGACTTCATGGGCCGCGAGACGCCCGTGGAACTCGGCTTCGGCCAGATCCAACGGACCTAGCGCGTCGGTGCCTCCGGGCACCACCCACCAGGCCGGGTTTCCGGCCACGACACACCAGCAAGGACCCGAAAACCATGCCCGCAAAGAAGAAGGTCGCGGCCCTCGTCAAGGTCGCGCTCAACGCCGGGGCCGCTACGCCGGCTCCGCCCGTCGGTACGGCCCTCGGCCCGCACGGCGTCAACATCATGGAGTTCTGCAAGCTCTACAACGCGCAGACCGAAGCCATGCGAGGCACGATCGTGCCGGTCGAGATCACCATCTACGAAGACCGCACGTTCAGCTTCGTCACGAAGACGCCCCCAGCCGCCGAACTGATCAAGAAGGCCCTCGGCCTCAAGAGCGGTTCTGCCGTACCCCACAAGACCAAGGTCGGCAAGCTCACCCGCGACCAAGTCCGGAACATCGCCGAGACCAAGATGCCCGACCTCAACGCCAACGACGTCGAGGCCGCCATGAAGATCGTCGAGGGCACCGCCCGCAGCATGGGCGTCACCGTCGAACAGTGACGTTCCCGCGGGGCCGTACGGCTCCGCACCCCGTGGCAGGGCCGGCGCGGCCCGTACGAACCACACCTGGCAAGCCGCTGACAGGGGCGGCAGACGAAAGGAACCAGACATGAAGCGCAGCAAGGCATACCGCGCAGCAGAGGCCGCCGTCGACGCGGCGCAGCTCTACTCCGCCAGCGAGGCCATCGGGCTCGCCAAGAAAGTCGCTCCGGCTAAGTTCGACGAGACCGTGGAGGTCGTCGCCCGGCTGGGTGTCGATCCCCGCAAGGCCGACCAGATGGTGCGCGGCACGGTCAATCTTCCTCACGGTACGGGCAAGACGGCACGGGTCCTCGTCTTCGCCACCGGTGAGAAGGCCGCCGACGCGCTCGCCGCCGGAGCCGACGAGGTCGGCGCCGACGAATTGATCGACAAGGTGTCCAAGGGGTACCTCGACTTCGACGCCGTCGTCGCCACGCCCGACCTGATGGGCAAGGTCGGCCGGCTGGGCCGCGTGCTCGGCCCGCGCGGTCTGATGCCGAACCCCAAGGTCGGCACCGTCACGATGGATGTGACGAAGGCAGTCACCGACATCAAGGGTGGCAAGATCGAGTTCCGCGTGGATCGTCATGCGAACCTCCACTTCATCATCGGCAAAGTGTCGTTCGAGCCCACCGCCCTCGTGGAGAACTACACCGCCGCCATGGACGAGATCCAGCGGCTCAAGCCGAGCACCTCGAAGGGCCGATACCTGCGCAAGGTCACCGTTGCCACCACGATGGGCCCCGGAATCAGCATCGATCCGATGCGCAAGGAGATCAAGGAAGACGCCTGAGGCCCGGCCTCGGTTCTGGATCGGACCCTCGTACCCATGGGGTACGGGGGTCCGTTTCGTTGTGCGGAATGCCGAAAGGGGGACCCCCTGAACTGACGTCGGAACCCGAGGCGACATGATTCACCTTGGGTGTCGCTCGAAACGGAAAGCGGCGCATCGCCTTCGGAGGTCATATGTCCACATCCACACCTGCGGCCGCACCGGCCGGACCACGAGAGCAACGGTCGGGGCACGGCATGGTCGGTGCCGCGGTCGGCACTGCACTGGAATGGTTCGACTGGGGCATTTACGGCACGTTCCTGCCCTTCTTCTCGACCCAGTTCTTCAACCCGAAAGACCCGGTCGCGGCGCAATTGAGCACCTGGCTCGTCTTCGCCGTCGGCTTCCTCGCCCGCCCCGCCGGCGGCATCTTCTTCGGCCACTTCGCCGACACCAAGGGCCGCAAGGCCTGCATGGTGCTCGTCTCGTTCTGCGCCGGGGTGGGAGCGTTGCTGATCGGGCTGGCACCCAGCTATACCCAGATCGGCATCGGCGCTGCGATTCTGTTGGTCCTCGGCCGGGTGATCCAAGGCTTCGCCCACGGCGGCGAGCAGCCGACCGCTGGCGCGTTCATCTCCGAAGTGTCCAAGCCCTCCAATCGTGGAGCTTGGGCCTCGATCATCTACGTCTTCGGAAACAGTGGCTCGGCGATCGGCCTTCTCCTGGCCGCCCTGCTGACCACCGTGCTGACGAACGCGAACATGGGTGCGTACGGCTGGCGGATCGCCTTCCTGATCGGAGCCGTCGGCTCGTTCGGCGCGATGTTGTACCGGATGCGCATGAAGGAGTCCGAGATCTTCTCGGCCCAGACGGGCGAGAAGCCGAACCTGTGGGCGGAGATCTGGAAGGCACGCAAGAAGGCGCTTCAGATCATCGGCATGGTGCTCGGTATGACCGTGGCCTTCTACCTGGCGACCACGGTGCTGTCGGCCTACCACGTCAACGTGCTGGGCCCGAAGATGGGCCTGTACGACGCCACCACCGGCGCCGCGCTTCCGGGCGGAATGGCGAAGACGGCCTACGCCGCTCAAGTCAACTGGACCAGTCTCGGCGTGTTAGTCGTGTACATCATTCTGCTGCCCTTCTGGGGATGGCTGAGCGACAAGGTGGGCCGCAAGCCGATCCTGTGGAAGTCGACCATCGGGATCGCTCTCGTGGCGTACCCCCTGCTCAGCTGGCTCAACGGAGACATCGTCCGGCTGGCCATCGCGATGGGCACGATGCTGATCCTCATGGGTGGGGCTTCGGCCATCTTCCCGGCCGTCATGGCCGAGGTCGTGCCGACCCGCATCCGGACCCTGGGTGTGGCGTTGCCGTACGCCTTGGCCACGGCACTGTTCGGCGGAACCGCGCCGTACATGCAGCAGTGGATGAGCGCCAACTGGGGTATCACGTCGTTCGCGTGGTACGTCATCGCGTTGATGGTCGTATCGACGATCGCCGTGGCTACGATTCCCGAAACCAAGGGCATCGATCTGCGGGACGTCAAGTAGCGAAGGGGACGATCGTGCCGGACTTCAAAGCCGAGTCGGATGCGATCCTGGCCGAGGTGCTCGAACTGAGGCACGCGCTTCACGAGCGCCCCGAGCTGGGGCTGGAGCTGCCGTACACCCAGCGTGCGGTGCTCGATGCCTTGGCGGATCTGCCGCTCGAGGTGACGACAGGGACCCGGTCGACGTCGGTGACGGCGGTGCTGCGAGGCGGGGCCGCAGATCCGGACCTGGCGAAACGGCCGATCGTCCTCCTGAGAGGTGACATGGACGGCCTGCCCGTGGCTGAGGAAACGGGCATGCCGTTCGCGTCGAAAGTAGAAGGGCGCATGCACGCCTGCGGTCATGACGTGCACACGTCCGCCCTGGTCGGGGCGGCGCGCCTGCTCTGCGCCCACCAGGCCGAACTGCCCGGTGACGTGGTGTTCATGTTCCAAACCGGCGAAGAGATTCTGCAGGGTGCCCTGCGGCAGATCGACGACGGCGTGTTGGAGGCGGCCGGGAGGAAGGCGGATCGAGCCTTCGGGATGCACGTCATGAGCGCCGTCGTCCCACCGCGGCAGTTCAGCACCCGGGCCGGGGCGGTCATGGCCGGCTCCGACCTCCTCAAGGTCGACATCATCGGCCGTGGTGGGCATGGATCCGCCCCGCACCTGGCGCTCGATCCGGTGCCGGTGATGGGGGACATCCTGACCGCTCTCCAGACCCTCGTGACCCGGCGCTTCTCGGTCTTCGACCCGGTGGTCATCACGGCTGGGGTCGCGAACGCCGGTGGAGCCGCCAACGTGATCCCGGAACGGTGCCACGTCGAGGCATCGATCCGGACGTTCAGCCCAGCCAACCGGGACTTGGTCGAGCAGTTGGCGCCTCAGGTCGTGCGTGGCATCGCTGCGGCATGGGGGATGACCGCTGAGATCGAGTACGTCAAGGGCGTGCCGCCGACCTACTGCGACGCAGAGGCGGCCGCCTTCGCCGCCGAACAGGTGAAAGCCGTACTCGGGGACGACCGGTTCGAGGAATTGCCTGTTCCCTTTGCAGGGTCCGAGGACTTTTCCTTCGTTCTCGAACAGATCCCCGGAGCTTTCGTGTTCTATTCCGGGCTGCCTGCGGGTACGGATGTGTCGAAAGCCACGTTCAACCACTCGGCCACCGCCTGGTTCGACGACGTGGCCGTCGGCGATGCCGTTGCCGTGTACGCCCAATTGGCGTGGGGGACGTTGCACAGGGTTTGACCGCTCGGCTCCAGAGGAGCCTCGCTATCCCTCGCGCTGCGTTGCATTGCTCGGCTCCAGAGGAGCCTCGCTATCCCTCGCGCTGCGAAGCTCAGGTCTTCCTCCTCGCTCCGCGACGGTGGTTTGAGCGGGTGGTTGGCACGGCTCTCGTCGCGTTTCTCGTCGTCCAGACCTGAGCGCGCTCGGGATGTCGTCCGGTCTTTCGCGGTCTTGGACTGTCGTGGCTCGTGCCTTGGCGCGCTGGGGATGTCGTGGCTCGTGACTGCGCGCGCTCGGGATGTCGGGGTCAGGTCTTGCGCGGTCTCGGGATCTCGGGTCAGGTTGAATGGCTCGTGCCTGAGCGCTGGGACATCGTGGGTGTGGACGGCCCCCGTCCCTGGCAGGGAGAGGGGGTCTTGTGATCGCCAGGTTCTATGTCTAACCTAGTACTAGGTGATGGAAGAGGGTCGGACATGGCCGAGCGAGTCGCCCAGCTACGCAAGGGCGTGTTGGAACTGGCGGTTCTTGGTTTGCTGCGAGCAGGGGAGAGCTACGGGGGCGAGATTGTCGCCTCTCTGGCCGATCGGCCAGGGGTCGATGCGTCTCCCGGGACCGTGTATCCCCTGTTGACTCGACTTCGATCGGCAGGTCTGGTGGAGACCCGCTGGGTGGAATCGCCCTCAGGCCCGCCGCGCAAGTACTACAGCCTCACCCACGCCGGCCGCGCTGAATTGATCGACGGCACCACCGCGTGGCGACAGCTCGTCCACGCGCTCGACTCACTCTTGGAGGAATCATGACCCACCCCTACGTCGACCAGGTCGCTGCTCACCTCGGCGACCTCCCACCCGCCTTGCGCGACCAGGCTCTTTCGGATCTGACGGAGTTGCTCGACGCCGGGATCTCGCCGTCCGAGCTGGGCCCGGCAGAGGCGTACGCGCAAGCCATCCGACCCGAGCCGCAGGAACCGAGTGACGAGGTGCCGGATGCCCAGGCGACGGTATTCGGGGTCCCGGTGGAAGGCCGCGGGGCGACCGACCGCGGGGTCCGATCTCGGATCTGGGCCCCCCAGGACGAACGGATCCTGGTCCCACGCCTGCTCGGCGGCGGGTGGATGGTCAATCTGGGCGCGGTGGCCGTACGACTCGGTCTGCTGCGGCCCGACGATTGGGACGAGCAGACGCTCGACGCCGTACCCCCCGACCTCCTGAAGGCTCTCCGCTGGCTCCCGGTCGGTATTTCTGCCGCCGCCCTGACGGCGGCCTCGATGGCCTGGCGACCAGGAGCCGATGTTCCGACTCACTGGACCATCAGTGGCGTGCCTGACCGCTGGGGTCCGAGGTGGCTCGCGTGGGTACCGGCGGGGATCGCCGCAGGTGTCGCCGCGTGGTCGACCAGACCCGCCGACGGAGACGACAGGATGATCCGCCCGGCATTGGGGATGTACGGCACGTCGATGGCCGCGATGGCCGGCGCGTTCATGGCTTTCTCGGTACGGCACCCCGACCGACCTACTCCAGGGCCGCTCCTGGTGGCAGTTCCGTTCGCCCTGCTCGCCGCAGGAATTGCCGTACCCGTGACCCTCGGCATCCGCCGAACCTGGAGGGAGGTGCGGTCATGACCGCGCCGGTATACCAGCCCGCCAAGCCGACCATCCGCCAGGACGTGCTCGACCACGATCCGTCGGCACGATCCAGCTGGGTTTCGATCGGGATCTTCGTGGTCGTCGCGTACGGCCTCGCTTGGCTCGCCTGCCTGCCGTTGTGGCTGGGCGACGGGTTGGGCTCGAAGTGGTTCCTGCTGTGCGGCGGTCTGATGATGTACGCCCCCGCTGTGGCCGCGATCGTGGCGGCCAAGGGTGTCGAACGGCAACCGAAGGTGTTGCTCAATCTTGGGATCTGGCCGGTCCCGAGCTGGAAGCGTCTGATTTCGTCGTCGGTCATCGTCTTCGTCGTACTGATCGTGGTCCAGGTGGCAGCGCTCGGCGTGAGCGCGCTGGTGGGGACGTACCGGTTCGACCTGGTCCATTTCGCCGGCTACACGGAGGTGCTGAACCAATCCCTCGAACCGCAGGGCAAGACGATCTCGGATCTCGGATTGCCGATCTGGGGCGTGCTGCTCGCGAATCTGGCCGCGCTGCCGGTCAACGCGCTGTTCTCGATGCTCTTGGCGTTCGGGGAGGAGGTCGGGTGGCGTGGTTTCCTGCAACCCCGACTCCAGTCTCGGCTCGGCGCGGGTGGATCCGTTCTGGCCGTAGCGGCGATCTGGGGTGTGTGGCACGCACCGCTGTTGTTGCTGGGGTACAACTATCCGACCTTGTCATGGCCACTTCGATTGCTGTGGATGTCGGCGTTCTCGGTGATTGGGTCGGCGATCCTGGCCTGGGTACGGCAGCGCTCCCGCTCGGTCTGGCCTGCGGCGTACGGCCACGGTGTCATCAATCGATCCTTGGGGCTCGTCGCGCTCGGCCCGAGCGCCTCGCCCACGTTCGACACGGCTAACAGCACCCTGATGGGATGGCCGGGCTGGCCGATCGCGGTCGTCGTCGTGGTGGTGCTCGTCGTGACCGGTGCGCTCAAGCCGTGGCGTGGTCAAGCGCCGAAGCCCGCGCCGAATTTGGCGCAAGGTCACGACGGCCGATAGGGTTCTCAGAGCCGAAGACCGCTGGCCGACGGGCAACCGTCCGAAAGAGATCCCTCCGTGGGATCGACCCGCGCAGGTGTGACGATCGTCGATCTCTTGGATCGGCGCCCCGTGCGCCTACGCGCCCGGGGCTTTTTTCATGCCCGGGGCGATCTGGAGCAGACCCATGTGTACGGAAGGAGACCTCATGGCGAGGCCGGACAAGGCTGCCACGGTCGCGGAATTGACAGAGCATTTCAGTAGCTCTGCCGCGGTCGTGTTGACCGAGTACCGCGGGCTCAAGGTCAAGGACCTCAAGGAGCTCCGGCGTTCGCTCGGTACGGACGCCACCTACGCCGTCACGAAGAACACGCTGACCACGATCGCCGCCCGCGAAGCGGGCATCGACGGACTGGACGACTCGTTGTCCGGCCCGACGGCGATCGCCTTCATCAACGGTGACGTCGCCACTGTTGCGAAGGGACTGCGTGACTTCGCGAAGGCCCATCCTGCGCTGGTCATCAAGGGTGGTGTCATGGACGGTCGCGTCCTCGATGCCGAGTCTGTCAAGAAGCTCGCCGACCTCGAGTCGCGCGACGTGCTCCTCGCCAAGATGGCCGGGGCAATGCAGGCGAACCTGGCGAAGGCTGTCTACCTCATCGCCGCTCCGCTCGCGCAAGCTGCGCGGGCGCTGGGTGCTCTGGAGGCAGCTCGAGCCGAGGGCCAGTCGCAAGATTCCGCCGACGTCGAGTCGGCACCAGAAGCAGCCGCTGCTGCTGACACCGCCGAGGCCGTGACCTCGGACACCACCGACGCGGCTAGCGCTGCAGAGTAAGGAAGGAAGCCATCATGGCCAAGCTCACCAATGACGAGCTCCTTGACGCGTTCAAGGAGATGACCCTGATCGAGCTCAGCGAGTTCGTCAAGCTGTTCGAGGACACCTTCGGTGTCACCGCTGCCGCCCCTGTTGCGGCGGCTGCTGCTGCTGCGCCTGCCGCCGCGGATGCTGCTGCCGAGGTCGAGGAGCAGACCGAGTTCGACGTCGTGCTCGAATCGGCCGGCGACAAGAAGATCCAGGTCATCAAGGAGGTGCGCGCGCTCACCAGCCTGGGCCTGAAGGAGGCCAAGGATCTCGTCGAGGCCGCCCCCAAGGTGGTTGTCGAGCGGGTCACCAAGGACGCCGCTGCGAAGGCGAAGGAGGCCCTGGAGGGCGCCGGAGCCACCGTCACCGTCAAGTGACGCACTAAGTCGAAACTTCTTTCGGCTCGACACGTTCGGCCGGTCCCGACGGGGCCGGCCGAACGTGTCTTCGTACGATCTCGCCCCGCGGAGGTCGGCT